>PFBH01000006.1 GCA_002773335.1 Candidatus Kaiserbacteria bacterium CG10_big_fil_rev_8_21_14_0_10_45_20
GACGTCTCAGGGCTCGATGAATCATCGCTTGCAATATATCGTTACGACGGGTCGAGCTGGAGCGCGCTCTCCTCATGTACAGTAGATACGGGAGCCAATACGGTTTCGTGTACTACCACTGCCTTCTCTGACTTCGGCATCTTTGGAGATGAAGCCACCTCAACTTCTTCATCAAGTTCTGGTGCATCAGGTGGTGCGTTGCCATGGTGTTCAGGCCCGTTAGCGCCCGGATGGAATGAGAGTCTTCCTGACGGCGGTTGCGGTTCATTAGTCCGCACCCACTCTTCTGTTGCAATCTCAACTTCAGATAACACCTCTGAGACACCGGGCTCACCCCCCGCCATATCGTTATTTGACCGTGACCTTTCCATAGGGGACTCGGGCGATGATGTAATTGCACTCCAAACCATACTCATTAATAAAGGGTACACCATACCTGCAGGGGCAACAGGGTACTTTGGCATGCAAACTCGGTCTGCGCTTTCCGCTTTCCAAACTCAATACACCATTACGCCGGCTGTCGGTTACTTTGGCCCCATTACTCGCGCAGTGATTGAAAGAAACGGTATTTCTGAAGAAGAAACACTTGAGATTAATTCACTCGATTCATTTTCTTTCACCCGTGATTTATGGCTTGGAGATACGGGAGATGATGTTGCGGAGCTTCAAAAACTGCTTATCAAAGAAGGATTTACCATCCCCGCGGGAGCCACCGGTTATTTTGGTGAACAGACACGCAGTGCACTCGCATCATTTCAAGAAGCGCATACTATTAACCCGCCGCAAGGTTATTTCGGTTTCATTACACGAACATATTTAAGCGCTCGTTAGAGTAAATAGGGATATTTCTCAACCTGAAAAATTTAAAAGATTGCCGTCTTATTAGGGAAGAAGGGCTCGTAGGTCTTTTCCAAATTGTGAGTGGGGGGCGGTAGCAATATTGAGAATGGCAGACCGGTGTTTTGTTACATCATACGCCTCTCGTGCGTTCTCTATGGTTTTGTCTGTTTGTATCAGCCCAATCCGCATAAGGAAACGGTCAGAGTAACCGGGTAAATACCACGAGATATCTAACGGTATTGTTTTAGGTTGTATGTCGTTTACAATTTGCGCGAGAATGTTGGTGCAATTTGCTGTCAATGTATTGTAAAAGCGAGGTTTTTTTGCAATCTCGTTTGTTTTTTTGAGAAGTCCGATAAAGAGTCCACGGGCTTGAGATTCGTTGATGGTAAGCGGGTACATACGCACAGAGTTTTTAAGGTACAGTAGCCGTCTGGTGACAAAATCCCTCTCCGTTCCCCACGAGTAGGCAAGTTCGTATTCGTTAAACAGGCCCCTCAATGCAGAGTACGTTTCTCCTTTCTCGCGACGAGCCTCAACAGAGAACGAGAAGGCTGAGCCGTCAGTGAGCTCAAACGTAAGAAATGTGTGGCCGACTGCCTCCCATTTTGAAAACGGCTCTAGGACAAACCACACTTTTACGATGTCATCTGGATGAATGGTGACACGCGAGACCCAATCGGTTGAGATAACAGTACTGTCACCGTATGTAAAATCGCGCACATTGTTGACAGTTGCGGTACCGTCTTCATTAAACACAGCGGTTGCTGTGTACTGTACTTCTTCGTCCCACGTTCGGTCAAGGCGCGGCTCGCGTACCGCCACAAGAAAGGTAAGCGAGACAGTAGCGAGAGCAACGACTCCAAAAACAACCTTTTTTCGCATATATGTTTAATAAGATAATACTACGAACCGGACATACACAACAGATAAAAACTCTCTAAAAAGAGTTTTTTAAAAATTAAAGGTGTGTAGCGAGGCTCTCTTCGTTGCAAAGCATCTCACTTAGTGGGGCTCGTGGTGGTCTTCGTGGTCGTCGTGAAGTTCTTCGGAATGAGCCTCTAGAGTATGATCATCATCGTGACCTATGGCGTGTTCGTGAGAGTGCCACAGCGAGGTGACGGTAAGAATAAAAAACATTATTACCGCGCCTGCTAGTACGGCAAGAACGTGTTTGTATCCACACCCTTTTTGAACAGCGTACTTTAATGAATGGGGGATAAGGTCTTGCGTAAGCAGTGCAAAGAGAGCACCTGCGGCAAGTCCGAGTGCTGGAATTTCTAAGGCGCTAAACTTTTCTAAAAAGAAGTACCCTCCGACCGATCCAATAAGAATGGTGGATGCCGTAAGAAAGTTAATCTGTAGGGCGGTTATGGTTGAGTGCCCGGATTTCCTGAGAACAAAGAATTCGGAAATCTCTTGGACCAGTTCGTGAAAGAGAACACTGAGAGTGGTTACTACTCCTAAAAAGGGACTGGTAGTAAAAGCCACGGCGAGCAAGATACCGTCTCCGATATTGTGGAAAGAGTCGCCTAAAATAAGCCTACTTGAGCTTACATTTTTTATTTGGTGCGTGTCGCCATGGTGGTGGCTTTCGGGGTACAGTTTTGTAATAAAAAACGCTACAACAAATCCACCCACTATCCAGCCGAGCCCGTACAGAAGAGTGTGGGCGTGAGTGAGCACCTCTTCAATGAGCGTAAAGACGAGGACGATAAAAACGCCCGCTGCAAAACTTACAAAGAAGTTAAGGTTTCTCTCGAGGTATGCTCTGGTATATTTCCATACGGTGACTATACCGATTAATGACACCAGCATTATGGCAAAAGAAGCAAGAAGAATGTATAAAAGCATATCGGTTTGTTACAATTATTAGTAGATACCTTTATCTGGTATACTATAAATGCAAATCATTTGCAAATATGAAGCTCACACCAAAACGGGGAAAAGTTTTAGACGTTTTAAAAAAACAAAAGCGGATGCTTACTGCGCAAGAAATTAAAGCGTACACCCCCAACATCGATTTAACGACAATATACAGAAGCTTAGAGCTGTTTCAAAAAGATGGGTTGGTGCGAGAGGTTATTTTGCCGACAAAAGAGTCTGCGTACGAGTACGTCTCAGACGTTCACGATCACGTTGTGTGTAACTCTTGCAAACAAATAAAGCACGTGCGTATTGAAAGGAAGTATTTAAACAGCATTCCCGAGCTGAAGCACTTTGACGCTCAATCTATTGAAGTTACCGTTCGGGGTAACTGTAAACAGTAAGTATGCGTGCACTTTTTACTATCATAGCGGGTATCTTTTTGCTTAGTACAAACATTGCGTTTGCTGTAGAGAGTGACTTTCAGGAGCGTGTCTTGCACGGCAAGGTGATAGAGGTTCTTGAAGAAGATATTCGTGAAATTCCCGGTACGGGCACAGAGCACCTGTATCAAAAAATTAGGGCAGAGATTTTGGGTGGAGAACGGAAGGGAGAGACGATTATCATTGAGAATGATTATTTTGAATTAAAAAAAGGAGATAAGTTTTTCTTTAATAATTTTATTGACGTTAGTGGCACAGAGGTTTCTGGGGTTTTGAGTATAGATAGGAAAGATTCGCTCATTGCCCTTGTGGTTGTGTTTATTGTTACGGTAGTTGCTTTTGGTGGATGGCAGGGGGTGCGCTCGCTCCTTGCGCTCGGGGGCAGTTTTTTTGCAATCTTCTATATTTTAATGCCGGGGATACTCGGAGGGTGGAACCCTCTCTTTGCAAGTATCGCGGTTGCAACGGGTATTTTGTTTGCGGCAATCTTTTTTACGCACGGCTTCAATCGCGAATCTGTTGTTGCCTATGTGGGAACGATGGCCTCTGTATTACTCACCGGTCTGTTTGCGGTCTTTGCGGTTGAGATAACCAGCTTATCCGGTTTTGCGGCAGAAGAGTCAGTGTATTTGAATTTTAGTACACAAGGTACGCTTGATTTTAGCGCCCTCTTGTTAGGGGCAATTATAATAGGTGTGTTAGGTGTGTTAGATGATGTTGCGGTAACACAAGCCGCGGTAGTGACTGAACTTTTTAACAGTAATGCCTCGTTAACCAGAAGAGAGGTCTACTTTAAAGCTCTGCGCGTAGGGCGCGAACATGTGGGGGCGCTGGTAAACACATTGGTGTTGGCGTATACCGGAGCTTCGCTTCCGTTACTACTCTATTTTTACCTTTCACCCGCGGGATTTGGTGCTTTAGTAAATTCGGAACTTTTCGCGACAGAGATTGTGAGAACAATTGTTGGAAGCATAGGTCTTATCTTAGCCGTTCCTATTGTTACCCTCCTTGCGGTGCTCTTTTTAAAGGGGTATACGGCACGACATTCTCATATTCATAGATAAGATTTCGCCAAATGGTATACTTTTAGATATGAAGGATAAAATATATCTAGTTTTTGGCGTACTTATTATTTTAGCGATTGCCGTTTATTTTTTTATGCAACAACAAAGTGTTGTACCAGAAGAGGTGAGTCACGCGTCTTCGTTTGAAGAATGCGTGCAAGAGGGGAATCCTGTAATGGAGAGTTACCCTCGGCAATGCAACACAAAGGACGGAAAAAACTTTGTAGAATATATTGGAAACGGACTTGAGAAAAGAGACCTTATTCGGCTTGAGTCACCACAGCCAAATCAAACAATTGAAAGCCCTTTAACTATTACAGGAGAGGCACGGGGATATTGGTTTTTTGAGGCAAGCTTTCCGATAGTTCTTACCAATTGGGACGGCCTTATTATTGCTGAAGGATTTGCTACTGCACAGGACGAGTGGATGACGGAAGAGTTTGTGCCTTTTGAAGCAACGCTTACTTTTGTTGTGGACCCGGATGTGTATAGCAAGAAGGGAACGCTTATTTTACAGAAAGATAATCCATCAGGATTATCTGAAAACGATGACGCGCTTGAAATACCCGTCACGTTTAAGTAACTCTTTTCGTTACTAAACTAAAGACTAATGTCTAACAACTAAGCACTGTCCATCCATGTATTTTGTTTACATTGTAGAGTGCAAAGACTCCAGTTTATATACAGGCATTACCACTGATGTAGAAAGACGCCTTCAAGAACATAAAAGCGGGAAGGCAAGTTACTATACACGCGCCCACAAAGCAGTGCGTGTTGTATATAGCGAAACACAAAAAGACAGAAGCAGTGCGCTTAAACGTGAATCTGAAATAAAAAAATGGTCACGAGACAAGAAACTATCTCTCTTTCAAAAATAAATAGACCTGACACAAAGAGGCGGGTGGTGTAAGCTGTAACACTATGTCGCGAAACGCAGGGATTATAAGCTTTAACAACGTATCGTACGAATACGCCACTGATAAACCTATATTAAAGGAGACGAGTTTTTCTGTTCGTCGAGGTGCGAAATTAACACTTATGGGACAAAACGGTGCCGGTAAAACAACGCTTTTTGGCCTTATTTTAGGCACATACACACCTGACGTTGGAGAGATTCATATTATGCCAAGAACGAGCATCGCCGTTTCAAGGCAAGTAATCCCTCGTGGTGAGATGAAGCTTACGGTCCGGGATTTCTTTCAAAAATGTTTTGCAGAAAAAGACTACGCTATTGACCCAAAAATTGATGATGTTTTGGAAATTGTAAATTTGGCACCAAAAAACGAGAAAGTAAAAGAAACCTTTAAAGATAGACTGATCGAAAGTTTTTCAGGGGGGCAACAGGCCCGTCTTTTGCTTGCTTCGGCACTGATTCAAAACCCCGACGTTCTTCTTTTGGATGAGCCAACAAATAACTTAGATACGGCAGGCATAGAATACCTTACCGAATTTTTAAAGGCGTACTCTAAAACTGTTATCGTTATTTCTCACGACGCAGAGTTTCTCAATGCGTTTACCGAGGGCGTGCTGTACCTCAATACACAGACACGTACCGTGGAAAAATATGACGGTAACTACCACGACGTAGTAGCTGAAATAGCAGCGCGGGTTATCAAAGAGAAGAGAAAAAACGCTCAGCTCGAAAAAGAGATACAGGCAAATAAAGAAAAAGCTAACTTTTTTGCAAATAAGGGTGGAAATATGCGGGCTGTTGCAAAGAGAATGCGCGAACAGGTAGAGGATGCAGAAGAGAACAAGGTAGAAGTGAGAAAAGAAGACAGAACCATTAGGCCGTTTACTATTCCGGCACAAAAAGGAAATCCGCTCGAAATACTTTCTTTATCATCGTACCGAGTTGCTCGAGATCACATTCTTACAGATGTTCCGTGCGACATTACTTTAAAGCGAGGAGAGCACATGCAGATTATTGGTCCTAACGGTATAGGGAAAACAACACTCCTTGAGTCGCTTGCTTCAGGTCATGCTGATGGAGAGAAGGTAGCAGACGGTGTTGAAATTGGGTACTACCGACAAGATTTTTCTAACCTTGATTTTGATCAGTCTGTTTTTGATTGTTTGATGTCTGTGATGCAAAAAAAGGTAGAAGAGGATATGCGCTCGGTTGCAGCGGGCTTTTTAATTACAAGTGAGGTTATAGGTACCAAAATTGGAAACCTTTCTGAGGGACAGAAAGGGTTGGTTGCGTTTGCTCGATTGGTGTTATTACAACCAGGATTATTAATTTTAGATGAACCAACAAACCATATTAACTTTCGACATATTCCTGTTATTGCAAAAGCGCTTGATGAGTATGAGGGTACTATGATATTGGTATCTCACGTACCTGAATTTGTCTCTAGTATCCGCATTGATACTGTTTTGGATTTAGACAGAAAATAATCTATCACCTTCTTACTACATTATTTTATGGTTGATGCAAAGTTAAAAACAAAGAAAAACAAAAATAGCGTTAAGGATTTTATAGCGAATGTTAGTGATGAACAAAAAAAGAAGGACGCGGAAGTCCTCCTTAGGTTATTTACAGAGTCTACTGGCGAGAGAGGGGTTATGTGGGGAGATAGTATCATTGGTTTCGGTACATATCATTATGTGTACAATTCTGGACGAGAAGGAGATTGGCTGATGGTCGGGTTTTCTCCTCGTAAACAAAATCTATCTATATACTGCATGTCTGGATTTAAAGACTATGCAAGCCTTTTTAAGAAACTCGGACCTCATAAGACAAGTGTCTCGTGCCTGTACATTAAACGTCTGTCTGATATACACATACCAACACTCAAGACGTTAATTAAAAAATCTTATACCGCAACGAAAAAGCAGTATTCGAAATAACGTACTGTAAAGTTTCTTTGACATTTTTCTGTGCAGTCAGTATTCTAAAGTGAGGCGTTGTTATATGAAAGAAGTTATTAAAAATTCGGTGCATACACTGAGAATAGAAAATGGAATGACTCAAGAAGCATTTGCCAAACAGATAGGCGTGACCAGGCAAACGGTTATTTCTATAGAAAAGGGTAACTACACCCCCTCGGTTCTGTTGGCGCTTAAAATAGCATCACTCTTTAAATTACCAGTCGAAGACATCTTCTCAATTTCGTATGAAAAATAAAATTATTCACGTGGGTATTGCAGGAGGACTTGTTGCGCTCCTTATTATTTTGTCCAATCAATTTATGATATGGATGCCCGATCCCACCCTTATGGTAGTGCTTCTCGCGGTCACATTTTTGATAGTGGTGTGGATGGGATTTGTTATGTACGAGTCTGCGGGAGACGAGCGAGAGCAGACCCATACACTTTTTGCGGGAAGGGTTGCGTACTTGTCGGGCGTGGCTGTTCTTACTGTTGCGCTTGTGGTACAGGGATTGCACCACGACATTGATCCGTGGGTTTTGCTTGCACTGGGGATTATGGTTGTGTCAAAGCTGTTTGCCAGATTTTACTCTGATACCTATCAGTAGCGTGGTAGGGGTGTGTAAAACAAACTTTACATTTTGATTTGAACTTCTTATACTGAACGGTATTAGAAGATTATTTAATATATAAAAACAGAGTCGTATGAATACAAAAGCAGTTAGCATAATTCTTATTGCGGTAATTCTTATTGGAGGGGGTTTTTGGTACGTATCTTCTCAAAACGGGGAAGAAAATGACACCCTGTCTATGGAAAACTCTTCAGAAAATGAAACAATGCTTGCAGGTGAACAGGGTGTAGAGAATGACTCTATGGTTGGCGGTGACGCAATGGTGGAGGGAGAGGGAGAGATGGTGGTCTCAGGGTCAGGGAGTTACGAAGCGTACAGTGAAGAGAAGTTAGCACTTGCCGAAAATGAAGACGTTCTTCTTTTCTTCCATGCCGACTGGTGCCCAACGTGTCGAGCAATTGAAGCTGAATTTAAGGCACTGGAAACCATCCCACAGAATGTACACATTTTAAAAGTGGATTTTGACACTGAAACCACGCTTCGTCAGAAGTACGGTGTTACTACTCAGCATACGTTTGTTCAGGTCAACGCAGAAGGTGATCTTATTCAAAAATTTAGCAATGCGAATACGGCAGTTGATGTCTTTGCACAAGTAAAATAGTATGACCTTCCTCATTGTTTCGTTTATTGCGGGAGTGTTAACGGTGCTTGCTCCGTGCATACTTCCTCTCCTTCCGGTCGTTGTTGGTTCGTCCGCAACAGGGCGAAGTAGGTGGACGCCATACGTTGTGGTCGCTTCTTTGGCAGTATCAATTATTGTCTTTACGTTTGTACTCAAAGCGTCAACTGCGTTTATTATGATTCCGCCCGAGTTTTGGACGTACACCTCCGGAGGCATCTTACTTCTCTTTGGAGTAACGTTGGTATTCCCGGCGCTCTGGGAAAGTATCCCCGGCCTCTCTCGCTTCTCGTCAACTTCAAACAAGCTTGTTGGAAAGGGGTACCAGAAAAAAAGTTTAGCCGGTGACGCATTGGTCGGGTTCGCGCTCGGGCCTGTATTCTCGACGTGTTCGCCAACGTACTTTGTTATTTTGGCATCAGTGCTCCCCGTGTCCTTTGCGTTAGGTACGGTGTACCTCCTTGCGTACGTTGCCGGACTGTCCTTAATTCTTTTGTTGATCGCTCTGTTAGGGCAACGTTTTGCAAACAAATTAACAAAAGTAGCCGATTCCCGAGGCGTAGTAAAGAAGGTAATTGGTGTACTGTTTATCGTACTCGGAGTCTTGGTTGCAACAGGGTATGAAAAGAAGATAGAAGCATCTATTTTAGATGGCGGGTACTTTGACATTACCAAAATAGAGCAACTGCTTCTGAAGAAAGTGGACGAATAAGTATGAAAGTTGAATACGGCATCTCATTTATTCTTTTTGCACTTGTGGCACTGGGGTTATTATTTTTGTTTTCAAGTTCGGCACCAATGAATAGTAGTTACTCGCCTGTTGAGAGTGAGCCGTACAAAGAGATTGTGAATCCGTCTGGTTTTGTGAACACTGACTCTGTTGTTATTGAAGAATTAATAGGCAAAAAGGTTATTTTAATTGACTTTCTTACTTACAGCTGTATTAACTGCCAGCGGACCTTTCCGTATCTCAACTCGTGGTACGAAGAGTACAAAGATCAGGGGTTAGAAATTATTGGTATCCACACTCCCGAGTTTGCGTTTGAGAGAGATATAGAAAATGTGCGAAAGGCAATGCAGAAATTTAATATCGTACATCCAATTGTCTTGGATAACGAATACGCTACGTGGCGGGCCTATGGAAATCAGTATTGGCCACGTAAATATCTTATCGATATTCACGGCAACATTGTGTATGACCATATTGGCGAAGGAGGATACGTTGAAACAGAGATGCGTATTCAAGAAGCTTTAGCAGAGAGGGCTCGTGTTCTTGGTTTACAAGACGATACACAAAAAGAGTTGGTGAGTGCATCCGTGAACCAAAAAGCAAATTATGCACAAAGCCCTGAAACGTATTTTGGCTCTCTACGAAATGAGTATTTTAAGAATGGTGTTGCAGGTAAGGTGGAGGTGCAAGACCTAACAGTACCAAGGACGATAACCCGAAACGCGCTCTATTTAGGGGGTGTATGGGATATTCAACCTGAATACGCAGAGTCAATAAATGAGGCGACGGTAGTATATCGTTACTCAGCAAAAGAAGTATACATTGTTGCTGAATCGGAAGAGCCGGTGGTTATTGAAGTGTACCAAGATGGTGTGTTGGTGGACGAGTTTGCAGGAGAAAGTGTTACGGATAACGGAAGGATGCTGGTAAACGAAAGCCAGTTATACAAGGTGATA
The DNA here is from genome assembly GCA_002773335.1 of Candidatus Kaiserbacteria bacterium CG10_big_fil_rev_8_21_14_0_10_45_20. GTDB lineage: Bacteria > Patescibacteriota > Minisyncoccia > Phycocordibacterales > Phycocordibacteraceae > Phycocordibacter. The sequence continues at coordinate 10,025 of PFBH01000006.1, forward strand.
AATAATGCTGCCGCAGGAGAGCACACCTTAGAGCTTCGCATACAAAAAGCAGGAGTTCGTCTTTTTGCGTTTACTTTTGGTTAAAAGACATTGCCAGATTATAGGGTTCGTAAAATACGGTATAGTGTAAGTATACTAATTTAATACATACGTATGAACAGTAAATTTATTATCGTTATTATTGCCGTCTTGGTTATTGGAGGCGCCTTCTGGGCATGGTCTACACAAGATGAAAAAGTTGTCGTTGAAAACTCTTCAGAAAATGAAGAAATGGTGAACGAAGCACCGCTTGCTCCTGACTCGCTTGCGGGCGTGTGGAGGAGTGTTGAGGATCCAAAATTTTCACGAACGTTTTATGAAAATGGTGGCTACGTTGATCTTTACGAAGGAGAAGAGGTTTCAACAAATGGCCCTTGGGTAGCATTTACTGCCGAAAACCCGGTACTCGGGTTTCCGTATACCCTTGAACCTGATGTTGTATACCTCGAGCTTATAGACGAAAGCGGTCCTCTCTACTTCAGTATCGCCGAGCTTACTGAAGAAAAATTAGTCTTGATATTCTTAGACCGAGGCGGTGTTCTTGAGTTTGAGCGAATCTAGTACGGTAAATAACCCTAAAAACCTCGCGATATACGCGAGGTTTTGTGTTTTGTACTATACTGAGCACTAATGAATGTTGAGTCACAAAACACAAAACCATCGTACGAGGTTTTTCGTAAAAAAGTAGACGGGAAGGAGGTCGGCTTTATTGAAATTGAACGGACTGACACAACACCGCCATACATTTACGTAGCCGGATTATCGGTTTCTGAGGACTTTAGGAGTGGTGGCGTGGCGTCAACGTTGTTAGAAAAAGTTGAAAAAATAATCAAAAAAGAAAATAAGATCGGGTTTCTTGTGAATGCGATCTCTGGACCAGGGTATGCGCTGTACCAAAAAAGGGGGTGGAGGCAGGTGGAGAATGCCGCTGAACTTTACGTATATAATGTACCAGCCCACCTTTCCGACAAAGAACTCTCTAGATTATTTTATTCAGCTTAAGGGTATTGTAATGGTAGGATACATATATGAAATTAGTCTGCGTTATCGGTTCGCTACGAGAAAAATCTTTTAACCGCGCCCTTTTTAATGCCATACAAGAGATTGCTCCGAAGGGTGTAGAAATAGAAGAGGCTCCAATAAAAGACATACCCGTATACAACGCTGATAATGAGACACCACTCCCTCAGTCAGTGGTTGCGTTTAAAGAGGCGCTTGAGTCTGCCGACGGTATTATACTTATCAGTCCAGAGTACAACCGTTCAATCCCCGGCGCACTCAAGAACGCCATTGACTGGGCATCACGTCCCGCAAAAAAGAGTTCGTGGTACCAGCGTCCGGTTGCGGTAATGGGGGCAACCTCAGGGTCACTTGGCACGTCTGCAATGCAACTCCATCTTAAGGGTGTCCTGGCTCATATGGGCACTCGTCTTATGGGATTCCCTGAGTTTTTTATGAGTACCGCGAATGAAAAATTAAACGAAGACGGAACGGTTGTTACTGACCCCCATACGCGAGAAAAGATCACCTCTTTTGTAGAGTCATTTGTTGAACATATACAAAAAAGATGAAGTGCTATAGAGAGCACTTACCTGTATTCGTCTTTCCTACCGTAGTGAGCAGTAAGGCGCAGAGCTTGGTAAAGCTTTCTGGTTTTTTAAACACGTGATCCTCTCCTTCAAAAGGAACCAGCGTGACATTTTTATTTATCCTCTCTAACGCGTTTGCGAGCCCTAAAGACTGCTTGTATGGAATGGTTTTGTCATCGGTGCCATGGGCGAGAATGATTTTTTGTAGCCCCAATCCGTCAATTCCGTTATAGATTGACGCGGTGTTGTAGAGTGCGTAATTTGATTCGTTTGGAGCGCCACCAAATTGCACGTTAAATATAGAATTATTTAAGGCATTGAGCAGTGTCATCCAGTCAGCAACACCGTTTATTGATAATGCTCCTTTATACAGTGAAGGTTCATCAACCAGTAGTTTTAAGGCAAGGTAGCCTCCGTAAGAGTTTCCTGCGACATAGACATCAGTGTAATTATTTCTCTGAGCAAAGTCAGTAATCGCTTTTGCTGTTTTTACTGCGTCTGCAACGCCAATGTCTCCACTGATAGATTCGGCATACTCCCTTCCAAATCCGGATGACCCAGCGTAATCTAGCTTTAGAACCCCGACATTTTCTTGGCGAGCTATCTCGAGCATCCAATCGTAACCGCCGTAGCTTTTATACGGGTGGTACCCAAGAGCATTTTGTCGGTACGGACCTCCATGGAGCCACACAATCAACGTATGAGATTTTGCACCCTCTTCGCGCAGGTATACCCCCTTTAAATCTTCAATAAGAGTACCTACCTCAACCCCAAGGGTTTTGATTGGCGCGGTTGTCGGGAGGTTAAATGTCTCTATGGTTTTTGAATGCCCGCGGTACACAACGGGGTACAGGCCTCGTGAGTCATTTTTTGCTAAAAGAAAGTCACTCTCTATACGTTGGAGTGGTGTTGCGTATGATATTGAATCATCAATTTTCTCAAGTTTGTTTTTTGATAGCGTGTACTCGTACAAAGACCATTGATACGGAGACTCTCGGTTAGCGATATACAAAAGTGTGTCGCTGTCTTTCCATACGACATCGGCAACAGTATATGCACGAGTAAACAATTGGGTGCTTTTTAATACACTCCCTGAGAGACTTGATAACGAAACCGTGTGCACAGTGGGGTAGTTTGCAACATCGCTTATATAGGGAAGTGTTTTTGAGTCGGGTGAAAAAGAAAATAACGACACCCCCTCAGTGAGCAGGTCCCAGTACCCAACAGATTCTTTTTTGGTGTACGTTTTTTTCGTGATGGTATCAAAGACACCAAATGTCCTTGCCTTTCTATATTGCGTGGCGGGGATAAAAAACGCAACGTAGCGGAAGTCCGGAGAAAGCGTAAGCCACTGTGCTCCGGAAGGGAGTAGCGGTTTCCATACCGCAAGAATAGCACGGGTTGCTGAGATGGGTTGCTCGAGTGTCGTTGTGGACGATGCTTCGGTGCACAACAGTGTTTTAAGTGAACAACGGTACCATTCGTTTGTGGTGAGTGTACTGGTTTGGATGAGCACCTCTTCTCGATTGTTTTGTTGCGCGTATGAGTACTCTATATTTCCTGCCGACAGGGCAGGGGTTGGGTTTAAAAAAACAACGCCTAGTAGTACTGAAAAAGTAATGGTACGCACCTATACAGTAAAACATAGAAAGGTACAGAAGTGCTGTTTGTAGCGTACAATGGTATCAGTTATGAAAAAAGATGTAGTGATAATAATCGTCGGCATTATACTGTTTGCCTTCGTGTGGGGTGTTTGGTCTTTTCTGGCGAGTAAACAATCTTTTATGAATGGTGCCCCTTTTGGCGTTGCGTGTACCGCCGACGCAAAGCTATGCCCGGACGGGTCGTCAGTTGGACGAGTTGGCCCACACTGTGAATTTGCTGAATGCTCCGCTGTATTGCCGGATACCCCCTAGTGTTGTACTATAAAGAACGTTGATGCGAAGCTCCGTTTTAAGGCGGAGTTTTTAAATTAAAAAATATGGAAATTAGAAATATAGCTATTATTGCTCACGTTGACCACGGAAAGACAACCCTTACAGATGCACTGATGCGCCAAACGGGGGCTGTTGCGGCAGACGGAGCGTCTATGGACTCCAATACTCTTGAGCAAGAGAGAGGTATTACCATTTACGCAAAGAATGGAGCTATTTTCTATAAGGATACTAAAATAAATATTGTTGACACTCCCGGCCACGCCGACTTTGGCTCTGAGGTGGAGCGCGTACTCCGCTCTATCGACTCGGTGTTACTTATTGTGGACGCACAAGAAGGTCCAATGCCACAAACCCGTTTTGTATTGAAAAAATCTCTTGAATTGGGCCTTAAACCAATTGTTGTTTTAAATAAAATCGATAAGCCTGCGGCTGATCCGGATAGGGCAGAAGAGCAGGTTTTAGAGCTCTTCTTAGAGCTTGGGGCTACAGATGAACAGTCAGACTTTCCCGTTGTATACGCTATTGGACGAGACGGTGTCGCAAAGAAAACGATGGACGAATTTTCTACGTCAAAAGAAGGAGATCTTACACCACTCCTCGATGTTATTTTAGAGCACGTTCCAGCAACAACAGGATCTCCGGAAAACCCGCTCTCGTTTCAAGCGTTTAACCTTGGGTACGATAACTTTTTGGGACGCTTGGCTATCGGCCGGATGTACGAAGGTACGGTAAGGGCGGGAATAAGCGTGCTGGTAAAAAAGCCGGATGGCGAAACGAGGCAAGGTAAGGTGACTAAGATATTTGCCTTTGAGGGGTTAGAGCGCGTACCTGTTGAAAAAGCAGAGGCGGGAGAAATTATTATTATCGCAGGCCTTCCGGATATCTTTATCGGAGAGACCATTACTACTGACGAAAACATCACCCCACTTCCGGCTATTGCCGTTGACGAGCCGACGATCACCGTTAATTTTTTAGTAAACAACTCTCCGTTTGCGGGGCGCGATGGAAAATTTGTTACCTCACGACAGCTTCGTGAACGTCTTGAAAAAGAGCTTGAGGTAAACGTTGGTTTAAAGATCGACTTTTCTTCGCCTGATGTTTTTCAGCTCTCAGGACGTGGAGAGCTTCATATTGCTGTGTTGCTAGAGACAATGCGCCGTGAAGGGTATGAAATGCAAATCTCACAACCAAAAGTTATTGTGCGAGAGGAGAACGGCGTTAAAGTAGAGCCATTTGAAGAGGTTATCATTGATATTCCCTCAGAGTTTCAGGGAACGGTTATTGAAAGGTTGGGTACGAGAGGCTTCGTAATGACTGATATGAAGGTGCACGGTGACTCGGTCCGTATTACGTTGGAAGGGCCAACGCGTGGGTTATTAGGGTACAGAAACCAGTTTGTTGTAGATACACGAGGTGAGGGAATTATGTCGTCTCGGGTGACCGGCTTTAAACCGTTCGCAGGTGAGATTCGTCGACGTGCGGTAGGATCTATGACATCTATGGCAACAGGAAAGGCTTTGGGGTACTCGCTGTGGAACTTACAAGAGCGAGGAGTCATCTACATTGGACCTGCAGAAGAAGTGTATGAAGGGCAGGTTATTGGAAACACCTCAAAGGGAGAAGAGATGGTTGCAAACCCCACAAAAGGAAAGAACCTGACGAACGTTCGTTCGTCAGGAAATGATGATGCCATTCAATTGGTTCCACCGTGGACACTTACTATTGAGCGCGGTATGGAGATAATGTTAGCCGATGAGTATCTAGAAATTACACCGAATAATGTTCGCCTCAGAAAGAAGCATTTGACTGAATCAGCTCGTTCAAAAGCAAAAGCATCAGACACTGAATAATGAGAAAGAAAATGGTTACGGTAAACGACTCTTTTCAGAAACAGTACACGTACGAACGCACTGAACCCGTTGGAAAAAATTTTGACAGTAGATTTGCCCCTGACCTTACGCCACCACAAATGTTAGCGCTCGGTGTCTTTGGTGGTCTGTACGTGTCTGACAAACCAAAAGAATTTCCACGCGAATGGTTTACAAAAGCGAAACTTTCCCCAGACAAAAAGTATCACACAGAGCTCAATTTCTTTGGTGTCCGAGCGTCTCAACCACTCTCAGTGTGGAGAGCAAAAGGGTGGATACACAAAGATGACCCTCGCGGGTGGTTTCAGTGGTACTGCCGGTACTACTTGGGGCGACGGCACCCTGACGACGAGAGGCAGATAAGGCGGTGGTATGCTTTTAGGAGGCACGCAACCCAAGTGTTAAATAATTGTGAGAGAAAAGACCTTACCTGTCGAAAGGTGCAACGGCAAGCTCTGTTACACTGGGCGTACGATTCAAGAAAATTATAGCTATGGCACAAGAACACTCTGCAGGCATTATCCTTTTTAATACAGACAACGAGTCACCGTCTGTATTGCTGGTGCTCCACACACGTGGCAATCATTGGGGGTTTCCAAAAGGTCACATAGAAAAGGGAGAGACACCGGAAGAAACAGCACGGCGGGAGTTGGAAGAAGAGACGGGAGTGACCACGTACACGTTACTTCCGGGCGTGTCATTTACTGATGCGTATACTTCTCAGTCAAGAAATAAGCCGATTGCAAAAGAGGTTACTTACTTTGTTGGTAAAACCAATGAGACACAGGGCGCTATTTCAGATGCAATGAGGCACGAAATAGCAGAGACTCGTTTTGTATCTGTCAGAGATGCGCTAGGGCTATTAACTTATGAGTCAAGTAAAGAGATGCTACGCACTATTTTACAAAATACAAAAACTACATCTCAACTGGGACTGTAACTATTACAGCCACTTCTTTTTTATAAATATAAAGAAGAATAGTACCATAACGGCAAAGATACACACGGCAATAATACTTGCGGCGTGTTCATACTCTTTTCCGGGGAGTAGCACGTTCATTCCATAGAATCCGGTAATACCAAGGGGGATTGAAAATATGACCGTCAGGGCGGTGAGCCAACGGAGTACCTGGTTTAGCTTTTCTGTTGAAATTGCCGTGTAAGCACTCCTAATGTTTACCATTGTTTTAATTGCAGAACGGCTCGTCTCAATTAACTGGTTGGTTGAAAGAATGAGGTCTTCTATAAGGTCGTGGTCGTCCTCTCGGACATCGGCGCTTTTACTGGCGAGGATTCTATTGAGCACGGCTTGCTGGGGGATAAATGAATCCAAAAAGTCGTTTAAGGTACTCTCGTACGACACGAAATCAATAATGTCTTTTGAAGACATTTTGTCTGGGTGGACACGTTTTCTGTTAACCTCTTTTCGAATCTTAGAGAGTGCGACGGTAAAACGTCTGTTTACCTCAGAGAGTATCAAAAGGAGGAAGCGCGCCTTTTGCGTGGTGTACATATCAATTTTGCCATCTGCAAATTTTTGAATGAGAGGGTTCTTCTCTTTCGTAACGGTCAGTATTCCGTTTTTTGCGATGACCACGAGCATCGGGAGCGTGCTGTCGCCATCAGGGTATCGAATAAATATGTACATACCCTCAGGCTCTACCTCAAGACGTGGTGTTTCGTACGGATCGAGGGCGTCTCGCAGTGTGTCTATCTGTACCCCAAGCGTTTCTGATGCTTGGATCAGCTCTTCGTCGGTTGGGTCTTCAAGGCGCATCCACGCGCCGGTATGAAATTCTTTTACCTCTCGAGGTTCTCTATAGGTAATGCTCCGTATGTAAATTTGTAGCATATAGTGAGTATAACCCTTATTATGTGTTTTGCTATACTAAAGCAAGGTAATAATTACATATAATTTATGAATTTTATAGACTATGTCCGTTCGGTTCCTGAAAAGGATAAATCGGGAGCAGTTAAGAAACTTATTGAACACTCAACGCCGAGCTTCGATTTCTTTTTTTTGGTCATACTTTCCGTGTTAATGGCAACATTCGGCATTTTAGAGAATAGTCCTGCGGTGGTTATTGGCAGTATGCTCATCGCGCCGATTTTATTTCCAGTCCTCTCGCTATCTCTCTCGATAGTGATGGCTGATTATAAGCTTATTACACGGGCGTCGAAGACATTATTAAAAGCGGTTGTGTTGAGCCTCATCGCCTCCGTCGGCGCAGCGCTTTTTTTTGGTGTGGGAGGAGAGTTAACTTCGGAAGCACTCTTGCGAACAGAGCCAACGTTGATTTCTGTGGCGATCGCGATAATTGCCGGTTTTGCAGTTGCCTATACGCTCGCCCGTCCCGGGTTAAACGAAACGCTCCCCGGTATTGCGGTTGCGGTGGCACTGATTCCACCGATTGCGACAATCGGTATCGGTATCGCAAAACTCAACATCCCGGTTATTGTTGGAGCTACGGTATTTTTGGTGGTAAACATTATTGGCATTGTATTTGCCAGTATGCTCGTCTTCTCTCTTATGAACCTGTACGTTAAAAGAACAATTGCGAGCAAAGTTGCGAATCTTTCGGATAAAGAAGTAGAAGAAAAAAAAGAGAAAATCCAAGAAGAAAAAGAGAAAGAAGAGCAAAAAGAGTCACAAGCGTAACCTTGTGATACCATACACGGTATGTTGAACGTTGGAGATATTGCGCCAAATTTTACCCTCTTAGACCAAACCGGATCGCCCCATACACTTACCGACTACCGGGGGAGGTGGGTGCTTATCTATTTCTATCCAAAAGACAGCACTCCAGGGTGCACAAAAGAGGCTTGTATGCTCCGTGACGCGTTTCCTCGCTTTGAGGGTATACACGCCGAAGTGTTCGGTATCTCTAAAGATACTGTGGCGAGCCACAAGTCTTTTGCCGAAAAATATAACCTTCCGTTTCCGCTCCTTGCTGATGAAGATAAAAAAGTAGTTGAACAGTATGGCGTGCGGCGTGACAAAAAAATGATGGGGAAAACATACAAAGGTATTGCCCGCACATCTTTTCTTATAGACCCCGATGGAGTTATCCAAAAAATATATGAAAAAGTTAAACCAGAAGTTCATGCCGAAGAAGTCCTCGCCGACCTCAAAGACCTCACTGCGTAAGAGGCGAGCTCATAGAATGGTACAGGTGCTAAAAAAAATGTATCCGCACCCCAAAACCGAGTTACTGTACGACACCAAATTTCAACTTGTCGTAGCGGTGATGCTCTCTGCACAGTGCACCGATAAGGTGGTGAATCGGGTTACCAAAACGCTCTTTAAAAAGTACAGGACAGTGAATGATTTTGCGAACGCAACGCCCCGGGTGTTTCAGAAAGAGGTATCATCTATTCCATTTTTTAGAAATAAAACAAAAGCAATTATTGACTCTGCAAAAAAGATACGCGATGATTTTGGTGGACGAGTAACCAAAGACGCCAATGATTTACAAACCCTGCCGGGGATCGGCTATAAAACGGCACACGTTATTGTCGGAGAGCTCTTTGACCAGTGGGAAGGTATCCCAACTGATACGCACGTCCGCAGATTTGCCATCCGCTTTGATTTGACCGATAACACTGACTTAAACTCTATTTCAAAAGACCTAGAGAACATCGTTCCAAAGAGAGACTGGCGGTATGTAAATAATGGGCTTGTGCTGTACGGGCGATACGTGTGCCCGGCTAAAAAACACGACTGCGCGAACCACCCCCTTACTACAATCTTTCCTGACGCAAATGATATCTGGCCAAAAGCAAAATAATATATCTGCACTGCGAAGGAAAGTTCGTGCTTTTTACCGTACACATAAAAGAGACTTTCCGTGGCGGAGAACAAAAGATCCGTATCATATCTTAGTGTCCGAAGTAATGCTACAGCAAACGCAGACACAACGCGTGATTCCAAAGTACATTTCTTTTTTAAAAAAGTTTCCAACACTGCAAGCGCTCGCGCAAGCACCTCTCAAAGAGGTACTTATTGTGTGGCAGGGACTTGGGTATAACAGAAGAGCAAAGATGCTCCACAAAGCAGCTCAATCTATTGTTTTTGAAAAAGGCGGAGTGCTTCCTACAGTGTACGAAGACTTAGTGAACCTTCCGGGCATTGGAGAGTATACCGCCAAAGCAATACGAGTTTTTGTGTGGGATAAGCCAGAGGTACTGATTGAAACCAATGTAAGAGCCGTTTTTATACATGAGTTTTTCAATACAAAAAAGAAAGTGTCGGATAAAGATATTTGCGTACTAGTGCAACGTACGTTGCCGAGGAAAAATTTTAGTGAATGGTACGCGGGTCTTATGGATTACGGCTCGTACTTAAAACAGACATACACAAACCCTTCAAGAAAGAGCGCGACACATGCAAAGCAAACAGCGTTTGTAGGCTCAGACAGAGAGATTCGGGGCGCTATTATTCGTGTGCTTTCCAAGAAACCTCTCACAAAGAGATCATTAACGGCACTACCGTTTGATAAAGACCGAATTGAAATTCAGCTAGAAAAACTTTTGAAAGAGGGTCTTATTGAAAAGGCAAGGAGCACGTACCGACTGCCGTCTTAAACGCGACCTTACCGTGTGTCTACAATGCGAGATGCCAGTATTGCGCCGACTAAAAGAATGACTCCGAAAAAACCAAACACAAACTGGAGTCCGGTTATAGGAAGCAAGAGGAGCGCGACAAACGGGCCGATAATAAACCCTAATGGAGTTGTTATACGAAAGACACTGATGAGCGCAGAATCGTCAGCGGTCACTTTTTTAAAGAAGTGTGCCTCTGTCGATATTTCAACCATCGCGGCGCCTACTCGTGTTGTAAAAAACGCGATACCCCAGAGGAGGAGTATTGCGGTTGGGATAAATGAGAGGAGTGCGGTTGATGCGCCTAAGATAAGAAACCCGGCAACCATTATTTCTTTCTCACCTAAATAATTGTCCGCGATAAATCCAAGCGGTATTTCTAATATTACGTACGCAAATAGAGCGAGGGCAAGCATTGTACCCAGTGCTTGCCAGCTAATACCGGCAACCGAGACGAGGTAGAGCGGTGCGTAAATGACGATCCACGAGTAGAATATCTTTAACAGTAGGTTTGCTCCCAGTACGTAACTTACCCCCGGTCTACAGTGCCGTATAGTATGAATTGCCTGTAAAAATGCATTCTTTTTAGGTGCTATGGTAGGAAGTTTTCTAAACGCCGTGAGAGCAAGGGCAAAGGCAGGTGTGAGTATTATTGTCGTAAACGCAAAGAGGGGTGGGTAGTACTCGTTAATAACTAGCAACGCAATAATGAGTGGAGCAAAAAATCCGGCGATATTTCCTGCGGTAAGAAAAATGGCACGCACTTCGCCCGTCTCTGTCTCTCTCTGTGTTGATCCCTCAACGTACAAATCGAGGATGTAAAAGATAATATAGAGAATGATTCCTTGAACAATAAAGAAGAACGCCGCAGAGATGAAATCTTGTGCGAGCCCGAAAAAGAGTACGGTAAGTTGAAGGAGAGGAATGAGCATGATAAAGAGCGCCCGCACCCCTATGAACGAAATAAACGTTGGGATAAGGAGGAGTCCAATGAGCACCGCTGCTGATTGAATAATAAACAGCATGCTTATTGTCTCTGGCGAGAAGAATCTCTCCAAGAATGGAGCCGATACGTACGCCACGGAAACGCTGTACATATTCAAAACAAAATTCACCACAATGAGGGTGGTGAATGCTCTTATAAGAGTGCTGACGCGTTTAAATCTTCCCATACCTAGCGTCTATTGTAGCAAGACAAAACGCGCTTGTTTTTTGTTTGTGTGTGTTATACACCGATCAGTACCGGAATAACCATTGGTCGCTTACTCGTCTTTTGCAAGAGGTATCTTTCAACGGTATCGGTGAGATTATTTTTTACATACTCAAGGTCGATAGGGTTCATTCCTTGCGTTAGGTCTTCAACTGTTTTTTTGATAAGGACACGAGTTTCAGAGAAGAGTGATTGTGACTCTCGTATGTACACGAATCCTCGCGATATGATGTCAGGCGATTTTTTAAGTTGCCCGGTACGAATATTAACCGTAGCGATAATGACGAACATTCCGTCTTTGGCAAGTGACTGTCTGTCGCGGATGACGATTTCTTGCATATCACCGATAGAGAATCCGTCTACCATCATAGGGCCGGACGGTACGCGATCCTTTCGGATTGAAAGCTCTGTCCCGTTTTTGATTTCAATAATCATTCCGTTATCGGGAAGGATAATGTTTTCTTTCGGGTACCCGCTCTTAATGTGAGCGTTTGCGTGACAACGAATCATTGAGTGGAAGCCGTACGCAGGCATCATAAAGGTTGGCTTTACCTGCTCTCGCATCCACACCAATTCGCCGGTGTTGCCGTGACCGGTTGAGTGAACATCGCTTGATCGGTAGTGAACAATATTGAGGCCGTGTCGGTAGAGGTTGTCTTTCAGTTTTTGAACAGATACCTCATTTCCGGGAATCACCGACGAAGAGAGGACGATAGTATCTCGTTGAGTAAACTTGATTGTTTTGTGCCTTCCTGTTGCGATGCGCATAAGAGCTGCTTGCTCTTCTCCCTGCGCTCCCGTTGCAATGATAACGATTTTGTCTGGAGCGTAATCGCAAATCTGCTCGGCAGGGATAATGGTCCCCGGCTTCGGTTTAAAGAAATCTCCCCGTTCAGATATTTCAATGTTTGTTTTTACCGAACGCCCTTCGGTCACCACCTTTTTCCCGAGTTTCTCTGCCGTTTCGATAATATGAATCATTCGGTGGAAGTTGGAAGCAAACAGTCCAATGATGAGCCGTCCTTGCGCTTGAGAGATAATCTCTTCAAGTGTTTTGTAAACCCGTGTTTCAGGAATAGAGAAGCCGTCTCTTTCAGCGTTCGTTGAGTCGACAACAAAGAGAATATTTTTTTCTTTTCCGATACCTCCCCATACCTTCTTCTCTTCGTCTGTAGGCTCGCCGTCTACGTGCTCGAGCTTTAAGTCTCCGGAAATAACAACGTTTCCGTGTTTTGTGGCGATTGAAAGTCCCATAGAGTCGGGAATGGAGTGCGTCACGGGGAACGTTTTTACCGTCACGGGGTTACCGCCATTTTTTGCCATAAGCTGAACTCGACCTCCGGCGTCAACAACGTTCATTTGTATCTCGGGAAGGTGAGGAAACTCTTCTTGGCGCTTCTTGATCATAAGCGACGTAAGGTACTGCGTGTAGATTGGCGGGTTTCCAATACGGTCAATGAGGTAAGGAATGCCTCCAATGTGGTCTAAGTGTCCGTGAGTAATAAAGAGCGCTAAGATACGATCTTTATTTGCTTCAAGGTACCGTGTGTTAGGAAGCACGTAATCAATTCCAGGAGCCTCTTCTTCGCTCATAAATTGAAAACCGGCGTCAGAAATAATGATTCCTTCAGGAATTTCAACGGCGAGCATATTGCGCCCAACCTCTTCTACGCCTCCAAGGGGGATAATCCGAATGGTATCCGCATCAATCGGCGGAAGGGTAACCAGTTCGGTTTCTTTCAGTGTCGCCATACCGGACGTTCGGAGTGGTTTTGGTGAAGGTCCGCGTACGTGCCTATTGTTAAATCGTTTTGAACCACCTCCGTTTTTACCGCGTGGGCGACGTGGCCCTGACGGTCTTGAGTGTGGTTTTGAGGGAACAGTTTTCATACTGAATAATGCGTTAATTAATTAATTTCTAAAATGTAAAAATTGGCCAAATACGTTCTGTGTTCAAGTACCACGTTTCAACATCTTGAAACCGGTCACTCGGAGCAGAAAGTGTTGAAAGGGTTATACCCTGAGCGCCATTTTGAGTGCGATATACAAATTGGGGAGCGTAAAGAAATACCGCTGCGGTTTCGCTTGCTATTTCTTCGGCTGCTTTCTCTGCTTTTTCGCGCCGTATAACGGGGTCTTGTTCAGATCGTGCTTCTTCAAGGTACTTATCAGCAGTGATGTTTGCATATAGAGCAATATTGAGGCCTGGGTCGTTTCGTTGGCTCGAGTGCCAAAACGCAAACAGGTCAAGCTCTCTTCCGACGACGAGCCCAAACAAAAGAGCGTCGTACTTCCGTGGGCGAATAACCTCGTTGTTAATATCGCTCTGTTCCAGTGTCTGAAGTTCAACCTCAGCACCTAACGCACGCCACTGTTCTGCAACTATTTCTGATGCCTTCTTTAGTTCAGGAATTACTGCAGTGGTTAAGGTAAACGAAAGACGTCTTGTCTCTGCACCAACCTCTTTCTCCCAAACACCATCATCTCCCTGAGTCCAACCACCAGAAGAGAGGATGTCTCTTGCAGATGCAATGGAATCTTTCTCGCTCTCTTGAGAAAGAGTAGAGAAAGATTGTGGAGGAAGGGGGCCAAATAGTGGAACCCCATAACCACTTACAACTTTACTCACAATATCTTTTTTGTCAAGCGCCACATCAAGAGCTCGCCGTACGGTACTGTCTGCAAAAATTTCTTGCTGGTTTTGATTGAAGAAGACTCCAAACACTCTACCAAATATTGCGCTATGTACCTCACTGTTTCGAGTACTTGCCTGGGGAATAATTGAGTGTGCGGCGTGTACTTCTCCTGATTCGTATGCCTCTGTGAGTAATGATTCGTTTGAGTAGAACTTAAGTACGAACGATGTGATGAAAGGGTGTCTTCCCGCCCCATTGAATGCTCTAAGGTGATACTCGGTGGGAACTCCTGAGGCGGTCTTCTTTACGTCATGTACGCGATACGGGCCAGAGCCAATGGGCTTATTGTTTAACTCGGTAAATGGAAACTCTTCTGTCTGTACATTTTCCCATAAGTGTTTAGGTAAAATACCCAGCGTTGTGTTTTCAAGAAAGAGGGGGAAGGGTGCCTGAAGGGTAAACGAAATTGTTCTCTCGTCTAGGACTGTCACCTCAACCCCTTCCCAGTTTGCGCGCTTCGGACTCTTTACCTCCGAGTTTTTTACCATTTGAATGGTGTAAAAAATATCAGCAGAGGTGATTGGTGTTCCGTCGTGGAAAGATATATTTGGGCGGAGGGTAAACTCGTACGTGCGCATATCTTCTGAAACGGAGTACCTTTCTGCCAAATCAAGGACAAGTCCCTCATCTGGTGTCGCACGCATCAACCCTGAAAATACAAGCGCGGAGAGGTCGCGATCAGCATCAGAGATTGCTAAGAGGGGGTTAACGAAACGTGGCGTTCCGACAACGCCTTCAATGTATATACCCCCTCTGTGGGGAACTTCGTCAGCAAGATTGTACGCCGTACTTGAAAGTATTACTCCCGCGCCAAAAATCGTTATAAAAAAGAGTATTCCGCTAATAAGCCAGTCACTCGGCGTAAACGTTTTATTAATTTTATCTTCTATACGGTCAATGGGTCGCAGTGTGTGCAACATCGTCAACCAAGAAAAAGGGGATGTACGTTTTTTGTTTTCCATTCCGAAATATTTAACAAGAGTTACTTTAGTGTACTATCAAAAACGGTACGTTAGATAACGAGCGCAAGAATTGCTGAAAGAACAAAAAGCACGGCAACCACTATGGTCCCTTGGAAGATTACTTTCTCGGCTCCTCGTCGTGTATTGAAGTTTTGTGTCTCGGTTTCACCACCAAAAGCTCCACCTAAACCGGTGCCACGTTGTTGCAGAAGGATCCCCGCTATAAGGAGCGATCCGAGAATTAATTGAATGATGGGAAATAAAGATTCCACGAGAGCCATAAAGTACCTTTAGTGAGAGGGTAGCACACTGAACAAAAATGGCAAGATACAAAAGCCCCTTGCGTTTACCTCTCAGCATTCATATAATGCACTGTACATAATCGCAGAATGATGCGATTTTTTACTAGACTTACTAAGCGTATCACTATGAAAAAGACAACCAAAACGGCTGTGAAGAAAAGCACTGCCACAAAGACAGACAACGTTCCGGTTCAACCGCTTGCAGACAGAGTAGTTATACGGCCCCTTTCTCCTGAAGAAATGGGTACCAAGACAGCATCCGGAATTATTATTCCAGATACCGCACAAGAGAAAGCAACAGAGGGAGAGGTTGTTGCTGTTGGTTCCGGTAAATATGAAAATGGCGAACACATCCCTATGAGCGTCTCGGTGAAAGATAAGGTGATGTTTTCAAAGTATGGATATGACGAAATAAAGATTGGTGGTAAAGAGTACTTTATCGTCGCTGAATCAAATATTTTAGCAATTATTAACTAACAATAGGGTACAAGCATATGGCAAAAAAGATTTTATTTGACACTGAAGCACGAACAGCAGTAAAGAAAGGAATTGACGCCGCGGCGAAAGCGGTAAAGGTAACCTTGGGCCCTCGAGGGAAGAACGTAATTATTGACAAGGGGTACGGAGGCCCTCATATGACAAACGATGGGGTCACTATCGCAAAAGAGATCTCGTTTAAGGACAAATTTGAGAATATGGGAGCCGAGATCGTGAAAGAGGTTGCAAATAAAACCAACGACCTCGCAGGAGACGGAACCACTACGGCAACAGTGCTTTTGGAAGCGTTGATTGGCGAAGGAATGAAGCATACTCAAATGGGTGTTAACGCTATGGGTGTTCGTGCCGGTATGGAGAGCGCACTACAGGCGACGGTAAAGGCACTGAAATCAATGGCAAAGCCGGTGCAGGGAGCAAAAGAAATTAAACAAGTTGCCACTATATCGGCAGAGTCGGCAGAGATTGGAGAGACGATTGCAGAAATTATCACTGAGGTTGGCCAAAACGGAGTCGTTACCGTTGAAGAGTCTCAGTCGTTTGGAATTGAAAAAGAGGTGGTGAAAGGTATGGAGTTTGATAAAGGGTACGTCTCTCCATATATGATTACCAACCCCGAGAGAATGGAGGCAGTGTATAAAGACGCCTCGGTTCTCATTACTGACAAGAAGATTTCTTCTATTCAAGAGATTCTTCCTATACTTGAAGGAATTGCAAAAACCGGAAAGAAAGAG
Source organism: Candidatus Kaiserbacteria bacterium CG10_big_fil_rev_8_21_14_0_10_45_20 (assembly GCA_002773335.1). Lineage (GTDB taxonomy): Bacteria > Patescibacteriota > Minisyncoccia > Phycocordibacterales > Phycocordibacteraceae > Phycocordibacter. The sequence goes on from PFBH01000006.1 coordinate 26,459, forward strand.
TTGGTTATTATTGCCGATGATGTTGACGGAGAGGCGCTCGCAACGTTGGTGGTAAATAAACTGCGGGGAGCGTTCTCAGTGTTGGCTGTGAAAGCCCCGGGGTACGGTGATAGGAAAAAAGAGATGCTCCAAGATATCGCAACAGTGGTTGGGGCAACAGTTGTTTCTGAAGATGTTGGTCTTAAGTTAGAAAACACTGACCCTTCAATGCTCGGCAAGGCAACGCGCATTATTGCAACCAAAGACTCAACAACGGTTGTAGGGGGAAAGGGTAAAAAGGCAGACATTGATGCCCGTGTAGGGTATCTTCAGCAGCAGCTTGACGCATCTGACTCTAAGTTTGACAAAGAAAAGTTGATGGAGCGCATTGCAAAACTTTCAGGTGGCGTTGCGGTCATTCGTGTTGGTGCAGCGACTGAAACTGAAATGAAGTACCTAAAAGACAAGATTGAGGATGCAGTGAACGCTACTAAAGCGGCGATTGCCGAGGGTATTGTTCCGGGAGGAGGAAGCGCCTTGGTGAAAGTTGGACAAAAAGTAGAGAAAGACACTGATTGGAAAAAAATGACCACCGAAGAGGCGATTGGTTTTCGTATTGTACTGACGGCATTGAACCGTCCACTGAAACAAATTGCCATTAACGCAGGTAAGGATAGTGGAGAGGTTATTGTCGAAGAGGTTCGTAAAGGAAAGAGTATGTGCGGATACGACGCGGTGAACGATATCGTTGTAGACGATATGATTGAAGCGGGAATTATTGACCCGGTTAAGGTTACCAGGGGAGGTATTGAGCACGCTGTCTCTGCCGCTGCAATACTGCTTACTACAGAAGCTGCGATTGCTGACGAACCTGAAGAAAAACCTGCACCTCAAGGTGGTGGAATGCCAGAGATGGGATATTAGTTTATACGTTGCAATTATATGGAAGTAAAAGAAAAAAAGTTATTTCTTCTCAACAAAGAGAGCGACACAAAAGAGCCATTGAGGCGGGGAAGAAATACAATAAATGGCATATGACCAGAAACGAGCTTGCATACATTATCTTTGTTGAAAGAGTAAAAGAGTTTGCAAGAGCGCGAGGGATTCGAGACCCTTTTGTGGCAATGCCACACGCGTGCGGAGAGGTGCAAAGACGCAAGGGAGGTAAAAAACCTATTGTGTTGGAGTACGATGACGCGATGCAGGTCGTAGCTCATGTAAAGAGAAACTGTCACATTGACTAAACTGATTAAAATAAAAGACCAGAAAAACCGGTCTTTTATTTTTTTTGATGGTTATTGATATGCCAAGAAGGCGCGGTATAATAGAGGTATAGATACTTAAATTATTCTGTAAACATATGACACTTATATACATTGTTCTTGGATTGCTTGCGCTCGTTCTTGGGTGGGGGATTGCCACCTACAACGGCTTTATTCGCTTGGTGAACCGCACAAAAGAAGCGTGGGCGGATATTGACGTGCAGTTGAAGCGTCGTTACGACTTGATCCCTAATTTGGTTGAGGCGGTCAAGGGGTACGTCACCCACGAAAAAGAGACGCTTGAAAAAGTAACGCAAGCCCGAACCATGGCAATGAACGCGGGGTCGGTTGCAGAGCAGGGCGAGGCAGAAAATATGCTCTCTGGCGCACTGAAGTCTCTCTTTGCTGTTTCTGAAAATTACCCAGACCTCAAGGCGAATGAAAACTTTATTGAACTTCAAAAAGAGCTCGCTGACACTGAAAATAAAATTCAGGCAGCGCGACGCTTCTACAACACTAACGTTCGCGACCTAAACACGGGACTTCAGTCGTTCCCCGGAAATCTTATCGGAAATATGTTTAAGTTTGAAGACAGAGAGTTCTTTGAACTGGGTGAAGATGATGCCGAAGCGCGGAATCCTGTTGCGGTTAAACTTTAGGAGATATGCCTACACCTGAGAGAACAAAACTAAGTGATCCAGAAAGAAGAGCACTTTGGTATAGTTGGATAGCAAAAGGTAAGGCTAACAAAGGTATGCGAAGTTTTTGGACTTCGTTAGTAAAAGAAGGGAGGTCTGTTGAGTAAAAAATTAAAGAAGAAACCAAAGAAACTGTTCACTAATCTTCTAATAACTAAGCACTAATAACTTTTTTTTCAATGGCGACACTGTACTCAACAGCCGATAGTAATATACGAAAAACGTGGTTTTTGATGATCACGTTTTTCATCGTGGTAATCGGTATTGGGTGGGCGTTCTCGTACGCGCTTGAAAGCCCGCTTATCCTCTACGTTGCCGTAGCGTTTTCTATCATAATGAATGTAGGGAGCTATTGGTATTCGGATAAAATTGCGCTTTCAACCACCGGCGCAAAACCGGTGTCGCGAGAGTCTCACCGTGATTTATGGAACATTCTTGAAAACCTCTCTATCGCAACCGGGATTCCGATGCCAAAGCTGTACATTATTAACGATCCGGCACCAAATGCGTTTGCTACCGGACGAGACTACAAGCATTCAGCGGTTGCGGTAACAACGGGGTTGCTCAATATGCTAGAGCGTTCAGAGCTTGAAGGTGTTATCGCCCACGAACTTTCTCATATAAAAAACAGAGATACGTTAGTAATGACGGTGGTGGTTGTGCTGTTGGGGTTTGTGACGCTCCTTTCAGACTTCTTTTTGCGCTCAATGTTCTTTGGCGGAGGAAGGGGAAACGGCGAAGGTGGTGATGGCAGGCTAAAGGTGATTATGATTTTGGTTGGGTTTGCTCTGGCAATTTTCTCGCCGATTATTGCACGCCTAATCCAGCTGGCAATTTCACGAAAGCGCGAGTTTTTGGCTGACGCATCGGGAGCGTTGATGACCCGCTACCCTGAAGGGCTCGCCTCGGCACTTCAAAAAATCGGCACATATCAAGCACCGATGAAAAACGCAAATCATGCGACAGCGCACTTGTTTATTGGAAGCCCGTTTGGAGCAAAAACATTTAAAGGAATGAACAAGTGGTTTGCGACGCACCCCCCAATTGAAGAGCGGGTGAAGGCGTTGCTATCTCACTGATTCAATCTTTCCTTTACGCTCTTTCCATATTTCAAGCGCAGTTCTCGTCGCCTTTTTGGCGCCTTCTTTGGAAGAAGAAAAGTGTCTTTCTAGGTGTAGTGTCATAAAAGATGGTATTTAGATTGTTATAAACTTTCGCTACAATAATAAGACTCATACTTTTTCGTATTAGTTACCGTGTGTGGTATATAGAAACTAACGGAGACGTCGCATAGTGGTCTAGTGCGCTCGCTTGGAAAGCGAGTAGGGTGAAAGCTCTCGAGGGTTCGAATCCCTCCGTCTCCGCAAAATGTCCCAGAGGGCGCGATAGCGTCTGATTGGAAACAGTTGCGCGAAACAGAGGGATTCGAAAGGCGGAAGCCCGCGTGCGGGGCACGAGGAAGGGCTGAGCCCAGACCAAAAGCACTAAGTAGAATTCGAGTGAAGCGAAGAATTCTACTTAGTGACTGGTGGTCGAATCCCTCCGTCTCCGCCCTTGCCTCAGTCTTTAACTATCAACTTTTTCTACAACGTGTTCGGTAGGGAACCACTGATCAGTCATCCAACACCGACCTTCAACAAACGCACCGTCAACCCATACAAGAAAATGGGCAACTTTTCCTGCGCTTCCCCCAAGAAAATAATGGTGATTGCCGTCTTTTAACCTATCTGCCTCCGGAGAGTTTGGGTTTTGTAAAATCCACACATACTCAGATTTTCCCGCAAGGTTTACTTTACGAAGCTTTGTATGCACTTCTTTGATATTTTTTGCAACACCCTTAAAAGGTTTTGATTTGATAGAAAGAAATTCTATTGGTCCTTTTTCTTTTTTCATTGACGTCAACCAAGTAGTTACGTTTTTTCAGCAAGCTCTTGTGCTTCTTTTGTTACAAACCGGTCTCCCTTATGCCAATAGTCACTTAATGAATGAAGAGATTTGGTAAACTTTCCTTGTTTATACTGAAGGCACACCAAGTCATTGTGTGTTGTTCGATAGAAGTGGTATAGCGCACCGTCTTTAAAATTTTCAGCCTCAGGAGAATCTGGGTTTTTTAATATGAAGGTAAGCATTTCTTTACCTACGAGCACGCGATTTTCGCCTAAAACACTACGACTCTGGAGAACGTTATTTAAGAGAATCTCGCCTTCTCTATTCTTATACTCGGTGATTTTGAAAGAGAAAGGTTGACGCTCTTCCAATCTTTTTTCTGGTTTTATATTCATAAATATATAGGGAGGACTACATCTCTTGTAATTTAATTATAGCATTTTAAAAAATGAAAGTCAAATTATAGTAGGTGAATTCTCACCCTAATCGCACCAGAGTTTGCAGGCTAATTGCACCACCCCCTGAAGCCTCCATACTCTGGTGTATATGGCACATACACACA
>PFBH01000003.1:0-742 GCA_002773335.1 Candidatus Kaiserbacteria bacterium CG10_big_fil_rev_8_21_14_0_10_45_20
AGGAATGGTGAGAGGCTGGGGAGAGAGAATGCGAAGGTGGAGGGTTGTGGGGGTTGTACTGCTGGTACGGTTTGCGTAACAGGGGGTGTGGCAGGTTGAGAGACAAACACAGAGCCGATGAGTGAGGCGGTGTTATTTATAGTGTGCTCTGATGCATTGAGGAAGTGGCGAGAGAAGGTGTAGAGTGCTTCGCCGGAAGCGCGATAGAGTGATAAGAGTTGTGTGATACCGGAGTGCGCGTACAAAGAGTCTTCGGTGTGTGTTGACGCTGTTATTGGTGGCGCCACAAAGAGCAGAGCGCAACATACGCCAATGACAAAAAGAGTGCGCGACAACGATTTGGACATTGAGTTAACTATACTACGATGATTGAAAAATATGGCGTATTTGTTATATATTTCTGTGGACTATTTATGCTGGAAAATGTAAAGAAAAAACGTTCAGTATTTTGCAATATCATCATTTTATATGCGACCGCATATGAAATGATGATATGGTGTGGAGAGGAATAAGGAAGAGTTTTGTAGTTTGAATATGTGTATAGAAGTGCTTTCTATCCCCTTCTCGTTTAGACGAGATATGGCGGAGAAAATAGGTATTTAGGGAGTTAGGAGGATTAGGAATTAGCTAGAAAACCAAAAAAACAGAACAGGAAGTTAGGAAGTTAGGAAGTTAGGAAGTTAGGAAGTTAGGAAGTTAGGAAGTTAGGAAGTTAGGAAGTTAGGAAGTTAGGAAGTTAGGA
>PFBH01000003.1:764-30710 GCA_002773335.1 Candidatus Kaiserbacteria bacterium CG10_big_fil_rev_8_21_14_0_10_45_20
GCCTAGAGCCTAAAAGCTAGTCGTTAGTGCTTAGGAAAACAGTTGTTAGTTGTTAGTCATTATTGCTTAGAAAGACCAGAGCACAGGAGCCAAGAGAACAGTATGGAAGTAAATAGTAGGACAGTAGACAGTACAGGAGAGTAAACAGTACGTTAGTAGACAGTATGACAGTACAGAACAGGAAGTTAGGCTTTAGCTAAAAGACAGTGTTTAGTTATTAGTGCTTAGAGAAAAACAAGAAGAACGTTTAGAGTGTTTAGTATTCTGTATACAGTATTTAGTATGAGCTATGAGCTATGAGCTATGCTATGAGCTATGGTATATGAAATATGAGGTATGGGGTATTCTGTATGTATGAGTCAGGCGACGGTTTGTTTTCTTATTAAAGGTGGAGATATTTTGTTAGCGCGTAAAAAACGCAAAATAGCAGAAGGTCTTTGGAATGGGTATGGTGGCTTTCGTGAAGAGAGCGACGATTCTCTTGAAGAGACCGCTATCAGAGAAATGGAAGAAGAGATTGGCGTGTCGGCAAAAATTGAAAACTTAGAAAAGATTGCAATCATTTCGTATACCAATAAAAAAGAAGATGGGCGATTGCGCGATATAGAAGTACATTTTTATTTAGTGCGTCACTGGGTCGGTACACCACGATCAAGTGAAGAGATGTATGACCCACGATGGTTTTCTATAAAGACACTGCCGTTTGATGAGATGATGCCTTCGGATAGTGTATGGCTCTCTCGGGCACTCCAAGGAAAAAAGATTAAAGGGGCGATTGTTCATAACGAAAAGAAAGAGGTTGTTTTGAGTGATATGCAAGAGGTGTCTGTGTTTTAGACAACGCTTCCCCTTAATGTGTTAAAATGGAGTCTTGTAATTGAAAAAATTAACTATATGAAAATAACATACATTGCGTTTGGTGTTGGTATTGCCGTTGTTGTTGGCGGACTTTTGTGGCTATCGGCAAAGGCAACGCACCCGCAAAACGAACTTGTCTGGCCTGGAACTGAGATTGCGTGTTTGCCAAATGGACACACGGGCATTGCGAAACACATTCATCCCTCTGTTTCGTTATTTGTACAAGGTCAAGAAATTCCTATCCGAGCTAATATTGGAATTTCTGACACCTGTATGACTGAGATTCATACACACGACACCACCGGACAGATACATATTGAAACTGTTGATCCAAACAAAACGTACACCATCAGTGACTTTTTTGCAGTTCTTGGAGAAGAAATGGATCGAGAAGGTTTTGCCTTAACTGCGACGCTTAACGGAGAGGAAGTGGATGATATTGCTTTTTACCCGCTTGAAGACGGTGACGCGGTGGTGCTCTCTTACGACGCTGTTCAAGAAGGAGAAGTTGTACCTCAATAACTTGGTAAAAATTAGTGTTGTAGTGTGTACGCTACCGCTCCCCATAATCCCCCGACATCACCGAGCTCGGCATTTTTAACTATCGGCATTTTAAAACTGTTTTTGTTTGTGTGTTTTGTGAGTTCGGCAGTAACAACATCGAGTGGAATGGAGTTTTGCCCCACAATCATAGAGCCACCAAGAACCAACGCATCCGGTTGCCACTCTTTTACCACGATAGTAAGACCTTGAGCCAGTGTTTGTGCTAACTCAACGCGCACTGCAATGTCGGCAATATCTTTTGGGTGAACGCCGAACCTTTTAGCAACAGCAGTGCCGGAAACTAGCTCTTCCAAATCATGGTCACCCACTTTGATACGACCGACATGTAGCTCGCTTTTTCCACTATCAATACTCTGATTAATAATTCGCGCCCCACCAACGCCGGTTGAAACAGTCGTGTACGCCACAACAGAGAAGCCCTTCCCCGCTCCATACACCGCCTCGCCTAACCCAACCAACTCGCCGTCATTAAAAACTTGGACCGGTGCATTAAACGCAGTTTGCAACACCTCAACAATATTAAAACCAACCCACCCTGTTAAGTTCCTGGCAACTGATATTTTTCCATCATTCTCCACCCTGCCTGCGACACACCCCACCACCGCAGAGACATTTTCGTTTTTTAAAAAACCTTTCGTTACCTCTAATATGCGTTCTACCCCCTCGTTTGGATCTTTTGGAGTTGGTATCGTGTGGAGATCGCGCATCTCTCCTTCTGCAAAAAGCGCTAGGCGTGTCTTTGTTCCTCCAATATCAAAAACAACGGTACTCATATAGGTTATTGTGCCATAGATTTTTACTTGTACAGTTAACTGTACAATATACGTTTTTGTTATTTTTTGGTGGGTTGGGTTAGGTTTTACTGATTTGGGTTTGGGTTGGTATTGGTAGTTGTGTTGGTGGTTTATTTTACTGATTAATTGTAAAGATTTCTTTGGCCCTCTCCCACATTGAGTCGTCTTTGTGGACTTCTTTTAAATAGTACCACCACTCTGCTCCCCATAAATACTGTTGGGAAAAGTTGGTGCGTGAAGCGAACGTGAGTGTTTTGTTAAACAAATCAACATTCATCCTTCGCAATTGCTCTTCAAGCGGTGTGTCAATAATCGCCCCCTTTGGCCACGGCTCTGATGCCAGCTCGGCGATAATCACGGGCTTTTTTTCTCCAACCAATAGTTCGGTGAGTTTACGCTTTGCGCGAAAAAACGAAGGCGTTGTTGGGTACGTTATGTACATATTAAATTCGCCACTCCAGACACTGCGGTACAGTGTGGTGCCAAACACGTCGGCCTTTTTGTATGTACCGTTCCAGACTCCAAGCTCACCACTTGCGGTAAGCAGTACGGGGTGGTGAGGATCAAGTGTTTTTACCAATGCTATTTCTTTTTCTAAAAACACGGTGTCGGTTTCTCCGCAGTGCTCGTATGCGTACCCGACGATGAACGGTTCGTTTTCAACCTGCCACATCAAAAGTGCAGGAGAATTTTTATACCGCTCTACCACCGCAGTTACGTACCGCAGTTGGTACGCGTTGCGCTCTTCTTTTGTTTTTGTGCTCACCCACTCCGGCTCGTGACACTCGGGCCAGCTTGGCAGGCGCCTGCCAACGGCAAGAATGACGTCGGCTCCAACCTCTTCTGCGACACGCATTTGGTGGTCAAGTACGGAAAAGTCGTACGTTCCCTCTTGGGGCTCTACCGTGTGCCAATGCGCTACGAAGCGAAACTTTTTTACACCCATTTCGTATACGAGTGCGTCGTACACCTCTCTCCAATCAAGCTTCAACTCGTCGGTACGAAATTTACTAAAGGTAACGCCGTACGAAACTTGATTGTCGTTGGGGCCACCCCACGCAAGTATAAAAAACCCACATACCACAAAGAGAATAAAAAACAGCGCAGTGAGTGAAAGTTTGCGAAGCATACTTATAGAAAGAGTAACCCTAAGCCAATAATAACGCAGAGCGTCCCGACGATTTTTATATACACCTGCCCTGAAGAAAACTCGTTTTTAAAGATGTCAGGCATTTGGTGCATAAACAATGGCACCAGTATCAATAGAAAGAGGAGCTGTAGCCCGCCGAGCGCGCTTACCAAAGAGACGCTCCCCAGTGATATGGCAATAAACGTAAAGAAAAATGCTATACCTCCGAAAGATTTACTTACTAGCACCATACCCTTTGCGGTTCCGGATGACTGCTGAAGCCCTTTTTTGATTGAACGAAACTGGAGCGGAGCCAATACAAACAGCGCAACGAGAACGTTTGTAAAGAGTGGCCAAAACAGCGCGTTCCAAAAATCGGTTGTGCCGAAAATGATTTTAACCACAAAGGTTGATGCTCCCAGCAGTGCCCCCGCGGAAACGGTCATAAAAAAGAACTTCCACGAGAAGCAGAAGCAGTAAATTAAAAACGTGCCGAGTATGAGCAAGAGAAACGCGGGGAGGTGCGTTAGGTGCAGATCACCCGCCAAGAATATTGTTGCCAGTATGCCGGTTGCAACCGCTCCGGCGGCGGCGGTAATGGGAATTGCCTCTGTAACTGAAATTACCTGCAACACTCTGTATAAGAAAAGGAGCGACAGGACGTACAGAGACCCCGATACCACCGACAGCAACGCGACAGTGACTGATGGAAGAGAGACAACTCCAAACGGAACAAGGACGATGACGACGCCCGAGAGCAGTGCGGCATAAAACGCGAAAGCGGCAGGATACTTTATGCCCTGCTTGGAGACCAGCACGTACTTATCGATAAACACGGTCAGTGCCGAGAGAAACTGCGCGAAGATTGCGAAGAAAAGCCAAGAAAACATATGCTCTGTTTAGGGTACCACAACCTTACAGCGAATTGGCTGTGCATATCTCTTTATACCGCAGAGCGCTCTGCCGTACGCGGCGTTGGTTGTTGTTTTTGTAATCCACCTCAACCAAGCCAAAGCGCATAGTGTAGCCCTCTGCCCACTCGTAATTATCTAATAAAGACCAGTGCATATATCCGCGTACATCAACACCTGCTTTGATAGCTTGCAAGACACCCTTGAGAGACTCTTCTATAAACCATGCGCGATGCGTGTCGGATGCATCGGCAAGCCCGTGCTCCATAACATACACCGGCACACTGTACTGCTTGAGCTCGAGAAGTGCGTCTCCGAGTGTCCGTGGGTTTAGCTCCCAGCCAAAGTCAGAGCGAGGACACTCGGCCTTGACCACACCTCCATTACCAAGAATAACGCGGAAGTAGTGATTGATGCCGATAAAGTCTTGGTACTTGATGATTGCTTGATGAAAACGACCGTCCCAAAATCGCTCGGCAAGGCGATCCAATCGCAAAAATTTTAACCACCCTCTCGCCTCAAACACTATGTTGTTTTTTGTCACCCCAACGTGTACGTGAGGACAAACACGTTTTATGGCTGTATACGCACAATTGTGCGCCTGCGCGAGCGCGCCGGCAAGACGGAAAAAATTGAGAACTTTCTTTTGAAATGGTGGCCATATACCAGAGGCATACCCGTTACCTATCCACACCATTGGCTCGTTCATAGTGCTAAAAAATGTTGCATCGCCTAAACGTTCTGCGACATACGCGCAATACCGCGCGAATATTTTTGACGCGTCGGGACGACTAAATCCACCAGAGTCTGCGAACCACTGCGGAAGGGTAAAGTGCCAGAGTGTGACAAACGGTTCTATACCGCGCGCGCGGAGCGCTTTGACAACGGCGCGGTAATGCTCAACCTCTTTTTCGTTAAAAACACCCTCTTCGGGCTCAACGCGCGACCACTCTACTGAAAAGCGGTGCGCGGTATGGTTGAGAGACTTTGCAATATCAAAATCTTCTTCAAACCTGTTGTAGTGGTCGCAAGCAAGACCCGCCTCGGGCACACGCCCCTCTCGCGCGGCCTTTGCCCAGTCGTTGTTGGTAATACCGCCTTCAACTTGGTATGAAGACGTTGACGCCCCCCATAAGAATCCCTTGGGAAATGTTTGTCGCTCTTCGGTGGCACTCATAGCTCAACAACAGGGAGTCCGCCCAAGTCTTCGTGCTGTATGTTTTTATACCGACTGTTTTTTACCAGTGTCGGCTCTCCATTATGCTGAATAACGTAGTACGCAAAACCGCGCATTTCTTTTATTGGCTCATAATCATTTTCGACAGGAGCGCTTGCGGGTCCCTCTTGTGCGTGAGCGACGTTGTTATCTGCTGTCACTAAAAATGACGGGCCTGTGTTTACTAAACAGTGTCCGAACCGTGGTGGCACAAAGAGCATATCGCCTTGGTTAATGTGAGTTACGGTAAACTCTTCTATAGAGTCTGAGAGCGGAGTCTCTCCTTCAACTGCGCGTTTTTGCAGAAGCGCTATACCGCGTCCAAAAAGTATCCAGTACGTTTCGTCGCCGTCGCCACGGTGGTAGTGTCCGTATGTTTTTACATACTCGTCCCCCACTGTCCCACTCTCCCATACTGTGATGTTGCGATCCTCGTTGTCACCACGAATCATATAGTAGTGTTCGTTAAGAGTTGGTGCGTTTGGGTCCATAAGGACGTCCTTCATTTCGGTATGTGTTCTTTGAGCAAAGCGTTTGTTCATATATATATAGTATTACCCGTAGTATTACCCGCAGGTACCTGCTGTCGGTTTATCTCCGCGTGTGCGCAACACAATTTGCTTTTTATACTCGGCGCTCCAGCCGATTGCATTTGCGCTAATTTGCATAACGCTCGCTATCGCAGAGAGTGCCAACACAAACATAAAGAACCACAAGATAGGAGCGGTAAAGTACGCCGTTGTTACAATGAGCGCAAACCACAGCCCCATACACCACGGACAGTTAACGAGCGTCTTTGCGGTACCGATAAACGTCATTGGCTTTCCGTCTTCAAATAAGTTTCGGACCCACTTGGTAATAGAGTCGTATACCATAAGGCGCGTAAGGCGGAATGTGGCGAGCGCCATAATGATGGTGTCGCCGAGAGAGATACCGGATGCTGTTACCCCGCTTTGGGTCACGAGCCGAAACGCAACGTACAGTAAGAATACAAAGAACACGGAGAAGGCGATGTTCCACCAGTCAATTTTTTGATACCACTGCATTACCTATAATGTACCATATGGTAAAATAGGCGTATATGAAAAACACTGGATTGTTAGTTGTTATTGCCCTCATTCTTGGGATTATCATAGGGTACTTTGTGCTTCCCTCTCCTGTAGCAGAGGCTCCGGAGAACAATTCGAACACTGACAACACCGTTTGTATACAGGTGATAACACCAGCGCGTAATCCAGAGACCAGAGAGATACGAGAATTTCCTACACCGTGTGACGTTCCCTCTGATTGGGAAATTATTAGAAACGAAATTCCTCAACTTGAACTCGAAACAAATTAGCCGAGAGGAACGTTGGCTCCTTGAAGAAAAGTACGCGGGCAAAGAAACCGATGCGTACAAGGCTGATGTTGAACGACTGCGTCAAGGAGAGCCTCTCGCGTATGTGATTGGGTGGACACCATTTTTAGAACAAACAATCTTTCTTGGTTCTCGACCACTCATCCCTCGGGTTGAAACCGAGTACTGGGTAGAAAGAGCGCTCGAGTATATTGCGCGTACGTACAGAGACTCTCCGATAACCGTCCTTGATATTTTTGCCGGATCGGGTGCAATTGGCGTTGCAACGCTCGCAAAACTTTCCAATGTCTCTGTAGACTTTGCCGAGATTGAAAAAGAGCACATTGCCACTATCAAAAAAAATATTATTGAAAACGGACTCTCTCTTTCCAAAGCGCGTTGTATCGTGTCGGATGTGTGGAGTGATGTTGACGGTGTGTATGATGTTATTTTTGCAAACCCGCCGTACATAGGTACCAAAAGCAAAAACGTGGCAGACTCGGTAAAAGACTTTGAACCAGCACGAGCACTATTTGCCGAGAAAAACGGCATCGCACTGATTGAGTCGTTTGTGCGTGGAGTAGATCAACACCTCTCTGAAAGAGGAGTATTTTGGTGTGAGCACGACCCAGAGCAAACAGAAGAGGTTGTCTCTCTTATTGAAAATGAAGGGTTTTTGAGTAATGTATGGATAGATCAGTACGGAAATCAACGCGTTACTGTTGGAAGGCGTTCAGTGTAATATCAACTTGGCGCTGAGTGTACAGAAGGACACACACGGGATTTTCGTCGCTAAAGCAATACTGTATACTGATGTAATATGGAGTTTATTTTGTGGGCGGTATTTTGGTTGGGTTTGGTAATTACTGCTGGCTATGCGTTTGCATTGGTATACCACTGGCTACGCTATGGGCATATGTACCCGGCAGTGTGGGTTGCGCTTCCGGTGTATGCGATTGGCGTATTTCTTTTTATTGGAGCAATGTTAGGGGGAATATCAACACTGTAATGTATGGTACATAGCAAAAAACCACTTCTTCCTGACTTTAAGCAAAACGAGCAAGTTGTCGCTATTATTCGACGACACTGGTTTGTACTTGTACGAGATATTTTGGGGCTCGCGGTACTCTACGCGATCCCCTTTTTAATTGTTCCGTTTGTGCTAACAGCTATAGCACAGAATCCGGCGGTACAGATTCCGGGCAGTGCCGGTCTTGTGCTTGGGTCTTTGTGGTCACTATTACTATGGAATATGTTGTTTGCGAAATGGACTGATTACTACTACGATATTTGGATTATCACGAATCAGAGAATTATTGATATTGATCAAAAGGGATTCTTTCATCGTGATATCGCTACCCTGTTTGACCTGGGACACATTCAAGACGTAAAGACTGTTCTGTCGGGAGTTGTTGGTAACATTCTTAACTTTGGGCTACTGCAAGTACAAACAGCAGCGGCCCATAAAGAATTTTTTATGAGCGATATCGCGAACCCCGGAAAAGTTGAAAAAATTATTAGAAAAACACAGCACGAACTGTACCTGCAAAATCAAAAGAACAAATAAATCGTATGATGCAACCATATAAAGGCGTGAGAGATTTTTATCCTGAAGACCAACGTGTTCAACGCCATATCTTTACCACAATGCGAGATGTTGTGGAGCGATTTGGGTATGAAGAAATAAACGCATCTGTTTTAGAGCCAACGGAACTATACCTTGCAAAAACAAGCGAGGAAATCGTCAATGACGAATCGTACACTTTTGAAGACCGTGGCGGGCGAAGCGTTACGCTTCGTCCGGAGATGACACCAACTGTCGCAAGAATGGTTGCAAACAGAAAACGCGAACTTCCCTACCCGCTTCGTTGGTACTCGTTACCGAACCTCTTTAGATACCAGCGTCCACAACACGGACGATTGCGTGAACACTGGCAACTGAACGCCGACATCTTTGGCGTTGATGGAGATGAGGCTGACATAGAAATTGTCACCATCGCACACACACTCCTTCGCGAATTTGGCGCATCAAATGATGATTTTGAAATACGCGTGAGTGACCGACGTTTTTTAGACGCACTCTATGACTCTCTTTCTATCTCTGTGTCTATACGAAAAGATGTAACACGGCTCTTAGATAAGAAAGACAAACAGGATATCACCACTCAATTGGCTGAATTGCTAGACAGCGATGAGGTCGCGAAGGCGTTACTCTCGAGGCTTGATAACCCTGACATATTTCCATCATTACAAACGTTTGTAGAGACACTGCGCACGCGAGGTATTGCAAACGCTGTCGTTGATACGGGTATTACTCGGGGCTTTGACTACTACACCGGCGTAGTGTTTGAGGTGTATGATACCAACAGAAAAAACACGCGGTCTATATTTGGCGGTGGGCGGTATGACAATTTGGTACAGCAGTACGGCAACGAGCCTGTCCCCGCCTGTGGTTTTGGTATGGGAGATGTAACGACACGAGACTTTTTAGAAACGCACGATCTTTTACCAACTCTCCCCTCATCTGCCATGCTTTACATTGCACCAGCAACACACAACAATACTGAGAGTATGCACAGCGCGGTCACAAAACTGAGGGAGCATGGTTTAAACGTAGCCGTTGGTATGAAGCACACAAAAATCGCGGACCACATAAAAGCGGCGAGCAAGCTTGCCATTCCATTTTTTGCGGTATGGGGAGAGAATGAAGAGACTTCGCAAACGCTCACGGTTAAAAATCTTATAACGGGAGAAGAAAACACCTCTTCTGTTGAGAGCGTTGCCGATTCGCTTCGATAAGTGTTATTAGGAGAAGTATTTTTTGTATGCGACGTATTACTTTAGACATTGAAACCACCAGCTCGGCAGGGTTTGATATGTCGCAAATGGAGTTGTCTGTTGTTGGATTTCATGACAGCGAAACAGATACGTATGATGCTTTTGAGGTCTCTGAGCTTCACAAGTTTTGGCCTCTTATAGAAAAGACGGATCTTATTGTGGGATTTAACTCAAACCACTTTGATATACCAATTTTAAATAAATACTACGCAGGAGATTTAACTCGTATACGCAGTTTAGATATTTTAGAGAAAATAAAAGAATCACTTGGACGCAGAATTAAACTTGACTCAATCGCAAAGGCAACACTGGGCAGAAAGAAGACGGGGCACGGCCTTGACGCGGTCAAATGGTGGGAAGAGGGAGAGTATGAAAAAGTAAAGCAGTACTGTATTGAGGATGTAAAAATAACAAAAGAAATATACGATTTTGCCCTGAAGGAGGGGTACTTGCAATTTTCTGACTTTGGAGAAAAGAAAAAGATTCCTCTCGATACCTCTTCGTGGGAAAGTGGAGAAGCGTCTCCCCTTACGCACACCATTCCTTTTTAAATAGTGTCTTCTATAGCAAGGCGCGACTCTTCTTCGTTTTCGGCACGTCGTATGTTGATGAGCGATTGCACGATACCCATTTGGCGGGCAAAGTGCGGGTCACGCGTTTTTTGGTATGCAAAATTGAAAACAGAACGTGCCTCTTCTAGTGCGTTAACAGGGCACGTTTGTGTATCGCGCAAGAGGTCGCTCAATATCATATTATGTCGACGCTCGCCACGTTGGTTTTGATGCCTCTCTTCTGTTTCATTAATAGCGGTATGTAATTCGAGTATAAATGTCTCGCCGTCTCTTGCAGATTCGCACGCATCGGAGAGAGAGTGTCTTTCTTGGCACGCAGTAATAGACGTAAGTATTGCGAGCGGGAGAACCGCCTTTTCGGCATTTTTAAATGGATTCATATATAAGGATCCCCTTTGTACTCTACGACGTAAAAGTTGTCAACTTTTATACAGCTACCAGTGTGACAATAATGACTCCTGCGAGAACTAAGCGATATATCGCAAACGGTATTAGAGTGTGCGTTCGTATAAATATGAGGAGCGTATGGATAGCAAGCATACCGGAGAGAAATGCGACAACCGCTCCGGCAAAGAGAGGTGCTCCAACCGTTTCAATTGCTCCTACCTGCATTATTTCAAATAATTTTACACTGCCTGCCCCCAAAATAATGGGAAAAGAGAGTAAAAACCCAAAGCGGGCGGCCTCTTCGCGAGACAATCCAAACAGTAAACCGCCTGAAATGGTCATTCCGGAACGGGACATCCCCGGGATGAGCGCGAGCGCTTGAAAAAAACCTATTACAAAACCCTTCTTAATGGTTATGTCTTTTTTTGTAACAACTGTTTTGTTAACCTGCTCGGCTACAATAAACACGACAGATCCCAGTACCAACCCTAATGCCACAATCCAACTACCACGAAGGACAGTCTCTATTGCTCCTTGAAAGAAAAACCCTATGAGAGCAGCCGGAATGGTACCGACCAAAAGCGCAAGCGCCATTTTTGCGTCTCGAGAGTACGTTTTTTGCACTATGGCACGCAACATTGCCAACGCCATCTGCATAATGTCTTTTTTAAAATACACTACAACCGCAAGCGCCGTTGCCAAGTGCAACACCGCGTCCTCTGCGAGCCCAAACGCATCACCAAAACCAAAAAATTCTCTCGCCAGAATTAGGTGTCCTGTTGAAGATATGGGCAGAAATTCGGTGACACCCTGGACAAAACCAAGAATAATAAGAGAAATAAAGTCCATATGGTGTGGTTTTAAAGTATGATATTATCGTAACATACTAACATTTTAATTATTGCTATATCGAATTAATTCCAACCATTATGAATCAAAACCTTGCCATTCCTGCGGCTATTGTTATTGCCGGGGTAATTATTGCCGGAGCGCTCTTTTTTTCGGGGCGCGTAGCAACTCCTGCGGGCCCCACTCCTGACAACACTCCTTCTGCAGGAGACCCCAACATCGTCCCTCCAGTAAGCGCCGATGACCACATTTTAGGAAACCCTGACGCTCCTATTGTTGTGATTGAGTACTCGGACATTGAGTGTCCGTTTTGTAAGCAGTTTCATGTCACAATGAAGCAAATTATGGACGAGTATGGGCAAGATGGTACCGTTGCGTGGGTGTACCGAAACTTCCCTCTTCAAGAACTTCATCCAAACGCACCTGCGCTTGCTGAGGCCGGTGAATGCGTAGCGTCTCTTGGAGGAAACTCTGCGTACTGGAACTTTCTTGACGAAATATTTGCTATCGCTCCGATAAACACGCTCTTTCCGATGGACCAACTGCAAAACACTGTTTCAAGTGTTGGAGTTGATGTGGGCGCGTTTAATGAGTGCGTCTCTTCCGGAGAGCACCGCGCGCGAGTTGAGAAAGACTTTAATGACGCTGTAAAAACAGGCGGGCAAGGAACTCCTCATAACATCATCATTACGCGTGCTGGTTCTATTGTGCCTGTTGCCGGAGCACAACCATACGCACAGATGAAAACAATTATTGAAACAATTATTCAGGAGGAAGGGTACTAGGCGAGTAATTAGGAAGTTAGGAGGATTAGATTGTTAGCAAGAAAAGAGAGGAACAGACTGTCAAAGCACAAGGTAGGAAATTAGATTGTTAGGTTGTTAGGAAGTTAGCTAGAAAACCTAAAAAACACAGGGCGAAAAGACAGATGAATCACAAAAATAAGGACGTCGGACGTCCTTATTTTTGTGATTGGGTGTTGTTTTGAATTGCGTTTACCATGTCGCAGTAAAAGGCGTCTACCACCGAAGGGTCGCAGGGCGTATTCCAAAAAGAGAGGTCCCATATCTCTGACACCACACGCTCTATGGTGTCTTTCATTTCTTGCACCTCTTCGTCGGTAACCGTAAAGACCTCTTTTCTATACTTGCCACGGTCGTTTGGCTCTACGTAATCAATAATCGCCTCTCGGAGGGTGTATTTGCCACCCATAAATGAGCTGAGGAGTACTTTATAAAAAATGAGTTGGCGCTTCATATCACCCGAATTTAGATCTTTTGTCTTTCCTTCAATTTGGTTTCTGCTTTTATGTTTTCCTGTTTTGTAATCAATGACACTTACCGTATCGTCCGGATGAATGATGAGTCTATCAATCTTCCCCCGTAGTCGTACCGCTCCGACGTCTGGTACTGAAACGTCAAATGGTATCTCAATTGAAAGCTCGGTTTTACCCGGAAGGAGGATGTCTTTCGCATACTCTTTTGCGTACCCCTCAATGGCTACCTGCCCCCTTTCCATATAGTCGGGCCTGAGACTTTCGGGGATAAAACGCCGAGACAGCTCGCTTTCAAAACACACGAGCGCGTAGGCAACATCTACCTCGCCCCGTTCAAATCCCCTATTAACCAAGGCTTGGAGCGCTGAGTGAATTGCGTTTCCGTACTCAAGCGGTGGCGTAGGCATTTCAGGAATGCGGACTAGGTTGCGCATAAAGTAGAGCCACGGCGACTTGAGGTAATTGTTAAGCGCGGTTACCGCGAGGCCCTGTGATAAAAACAAATCTCGTATCACTTCTTTGTCTTTTACCAACGGCCTTCTTGCCCGAGGAGCAAATGATTCAACCACGTCAAATGTTTTTAGAAAGTCTTCAACTGGAACATCTGCAACGAGGTCGGTTTGTATCTCGTCGACAAAGGGAGACGCGAGAGTAAGTTTGCCGGTGTCGTTTGCCTCTGAGTAAGTTATGGTAAGGGTGTCTTTTGCTCTGGTCATTGCAACGTAAAACAGCCTCCTCTCTTCTTCGTCATCGTCAAACCCGTCTTCGTCAACCAGAAACGGGAGCGGGATTTTTTCTTGATTCTTTCTGTTTCCCCAGACGCCATCTTGTGAACGCACAATGTATACCGAGCTAAACTCCATCCCTTTCGCGCGGTGCGCTGTCATTACTCGTACCCTTCCTTCTTTTGGCGCGGTGCGTACGTGTTTTGGTCCGAGTCCGTACTCTTTCATTGTCTCTATCGCTCCAAAGATATCCTCTAAACTTCTTGTTCTACGGGCAGACAGTGGCCGTATGTCGTCTAGAAATGCCCTCAGTGACTCCATTTCTTCGTGAGAGCCGTCTTCTTGGACAATGTGAGCAATAAGACCTGACTCGCGGGCGACTGACTCTAGAAACGCTACCGGTTCAGTATTCTCTCCGTGCTTGCGCCACGTCGCAAGCCTGTTGTACATTTCGTGCACCGTAAGAGATATATTGGACTTTTTTAAAAGGTCGGTGTCTTTGGCAATATCAGTTACCGAGCGTCTTTCCACTTTTGACACTCGAGAGAGCCGGTACACGTCGTGCGGATGGACGCCTGAAAAAGGAAGGAGGCAGGCTGAAAAGAATGCTCGGTCTTCTCCGAAACGAACGATTGATTCAAAGAGAGTGATGATTAGAGAGACCGTCTGTGCTTGAAAAATACTCTGATCAGATTCTACCGAGTTTGGAATGCCTTTTTTAGAGAGCGCGTCTCCAAAGTATGTTGCGTCTTGATTGCGCCTAGTAATGATAGCGATTTCGCTTGGTTCAATACCTGAACGGATATCGTTGAGTACTGACGAGGCAACAAAAAACCGCTCTGCTTCAGGATTTGAAAGCGTTGCTTTTTGTATTTTTTTACCGTTACCACGAAAACTTTTTAATGAAACTCGTGGGCGGTCAATCGGCGGAGCGTTGTGTTCAATAAGCGACCCTGCCCCATCAAGTACCTCTTGTACAGACCGGTAATTGTCTGTAAGGTCAACCACCTTGGCAGACGGGTACTTTTTTATAAAACCAGCAAAGTGATCCAGAGACGCTCCTTGAAACCGAAAGATTGCCTGCTTGTCGTCACCCACAATAAATAGGTTTGGGTTGGCGTGGATGTCTCCGGCGAGCAACTCCAGTATTTTGTTTTGCGCACCGTTTGCGTCTTGGTGCTCGTCTGCCAAAATGTATTGATGCTCTTCTTGGAGCGAGAGACGCAGATTTTCGTCTTCTTCCAACGTGCGAGAGACCTCTACAATCATATCGTCGTAGTCGTACAGTTTTTCGTCGCGAAGCGCCTGTTCGTACGCCGTATACACCACCAGCAGGTCTCGCGCCTTACTTAACGCCTTTAAAAATGACGCTGACGGCGCTTCGGTTTCGTCGCCAGAGACACCGTCTTTCTCTGCGTCATCAAGAATGTCTTTGAATTTATCGGGAGTTATTTGCTCGCGCTTTAATGAGCTGATTTGCCCCTTTATGGGATTGACGTAATAAAACATATTTCCTGAAGGGCGGAGCGACGAGAGCGTTGCCGTCTCTATAATTTTTTTGAGAAGTAGTAGTTTTTCAGCTTCGTGTGTGGGAGCGCCACCAATAATTCTGGGAAACGCGTCCGGAAAGCGCTCAATAACATTTTGCGAAAATCCGTGGAAGGTATGAGCGCGCACCCGATACCCTTCGGTGCCAATGATGTCTACAAGGCGTTTTTTGAGTGAAAACGCGGCAGACTCGGTAAAAGTGAGAGCTAAAATGCTATCTGCTGATGTATCGGTTTTTTTAAGAATGTTTGCAATGCGAAGAGTCAGTACCTGCGTCTTTCCGGTACCCGGACCGGCAATAACCATAACGGGGCCGTCAATGGTATCAACCGCCTCTTTTTGCGCAGGATTGAGTTGTTTATATAGTTCGCTGAATAGCTTTTTTGAAACAGGTGCCGTCACCCTATCAGTATACTAAATGTACAGAAGTTAGATATTAGTGATTAGTGCTTAGATAGGAAAAACTACCAAAACACAGAACATTCTTGTTTTGAAAGAATTATTGCTCATCACCTTCTTTCTATTTTGTATTTTCTTTTTTCATTCTTACATTCTCAAGAATGGTAAGAAACACCATACTTTATAGTGTGGTGTTTTTCTGAAATCTACTGTCTACTGTCCTACTAACTACTGCTTACCTTCTATCCCCTAATAGCTTCGCAAATGTTTTGCGTTTTGGTGGGTGCGGATTTTGTCTAGTGCCTTTGCTTCAATTTGGCGGATTCGCTCTCGGGTTACGCCGAACTCTTGCCCCACTTCTTCGAGGGTGTGGTAAATGCCATCTTCAAGCCCGTGTCGCATCGCGAGGATCTTGCGCTCTTTTGGCGTGAGGTCGTTTAAAATATTGTGGAGCTGTTCAACCAAGATGCGGTGCGCGGTGTCTTGGTCGGGTGACGGCAAGTTGCTGTCTGCGACAAAGTCCCCTCTTTGTGACGCGTCGTCATCGTCTGAACCTGTAATTGGTGCCTCAAGAGAAAGCGTCTCTTGGTTTATCTGTTCAATTTGGTAAATCTTTTCAATATCAACGCCCATTTCCGCTGATACCTCTTCTGGCATCGGATCCCTGCCGAGCGCCTGCTCTAGACGGCGAACGACCTGCTTGTACTTGGCGATTGTTTCGACCATATGCACGGGAATACGAATGGTGCGTGACTGGTCGGCAAGCGCGCGGGTAATTGCCTGACGAATCCACCACGTTGCGTACGTTGAAAACTTGAACCCTTTGGTAAAGTCAAATTTATCCACCGCCTTGAACAATCCCAAGTTTCCCTCTTGGATAAGATCAAGGAGTGTAAGGTCGGACGACCGGCCAACGTACTTCTTTGCGATAGATACCACCAAGCGAAGGTTTGCGCGAGCAAGAAGGTTGCGCGCCTCATCCTCCCCGTTTGCGATACGTTTTGCCAAGTCTCTCTCTTCTTGCGCGGTAAGGAGCGGGTATTGGCCGATTTCGCGCAGGTACATTTGAATTGAGTCGTGCGCCGAGCCTTCGCCACGGTACCCACCTCTCATTACGACATCGTCGGGCACCTCTTCAAGCATTCCACCGGACTCGAGTACATCAACGCCGGAGGATGAAAAACGTTCGTACAGCTCTTCAAGGAAAAAGACATTTTCTTCAATTGTTGGGAAGGATTTTAAAATTTCGTTGTAGGTAACGTACCCACGCTCTTTTCCACGTTCAACGAGTGCGTTTGCTTTTGTCTCTAGCTGTGCTTTTTTACCAGAGCGTGAGGCAGACTTTTTCTTTACCGCCTTTTTCTTTGTAGAGGTTTTAGCGGACGTTTTTTTAACAGACTTTTTAGAAGCTGTCTTCTTTTTTGAAACACGAGCACTCTTGACGGGCTTTTTTGAGACCGCTTTCTTTTTTACCGCTTTTTTAACGGGCTTTTTCTTTGCTGTTTTTTTTACTGCCTTCTTTTTAGTTGTTTTTACCATACATCAAATATACAAATTAAATCTCCCTCGCGAGAGTAGCGATTGCCTTTAATAATACCTCAACTTCGTCTTTTTTGCCTTCTTTTTCAGCGACCCTCAAGAGTGCCATATTTCTGCGGTACTTCTCTCGAGCGTTCTCTCTTTTTAAGATGCCTACCAGCTCGTCAATGGCTGTTTTTAACTCTTTTGTGTCGGTGTGCCTCTCTAAGAATAAATCGGCCTCAATGAGTGACTTTCTTTCTTCTTCCGGCGTAGAGAGGATCTCTGTAAGACGACCCTCAGCAGAGACGCTCTCAATTGCACTTTTTACCTCTTCTGAAAGAGCATGGGCGTCGGCATCTTTGAGAGCTTCAACGAGACCCACAAGCAGTCTTTCGACCATCTCGCCTTTTGACTCGAACACTGACACCGGAGCCACTGTCACCTCTCTATCACCGGATACAGCAGGCGTGGGATTTGTTTTTATTTTTTTTACTTCGGCAAGTACAATGTCGTCTGTTGTCTCGAGTGCCTCTGCAACACGGTGAATAAAGTGACTCCGGTCTATCTCGTTTGGAATTGCAACAAGGTATGGCAATACGATTTTTGACACCTCTAACTTAAAGCGTCGATCGTCGTACCCAAGGTCTTTTAAGTACGCGAGATAAAAGTCAACGATATGGAGCGCGTTTTTTACTACATCTTTCCAAACGTGCACGTCGCGATTAATAATGTCTGCAGGATCCTCGCCTGCGGGTATGGGAGCGATCTTTACATTGAGTCCCTTTTTAAGCGCGATCTCTGCGGCGCGTCCGGCGGCAGAGACTCCCGCTCTATCGCCATCAAACGCAATAACCAGATTGGGAGAGTAACGTGCCAAGAGTGTTGCTTGTTCTTCGGTAAACGACGTGCCTGAAAGCGCGACAGCGTTAACGTACCCTGCTTGATGCGCCATCAGGAGGTCTATTTGTCCCTCAACAAGGATTGAGAACCCGTACTTACGGATACCCTCTTTTGCAATATCGACACCGAAGAGAATACGGGACTTGTTGAAAACAGGCGTTTCAGGAGAGTTGATGTACTTTGCCCCGGGATGCTTTGGGTCTTCTTCAAAGATTCTACCTGAAAATCCAACCACCCGTCCGGAGACATCACGAATAGGAAACATAATCCTACCTCGGAAGCGGTCATACGTTCGTTTTGCAGACTCTTCTGTCTTACCTTCTGTGGCTTCGGGTTTTTTGGAAAGGCCCGCCTCTTCTATCTCTTCGTCAGTATACCCTTTGTGCCGTAGTGCATCTGACAGCGCACGCCACTCGTTTGGTGCATACCCAACTCTAAAGAGTGCGGCTGTTTCTTTTTTTATCCCTCGTGCAAGTAGGTACTTGCAAGCGTCCTCTTTTTTTTGCAGTGCCGTGCCAAAAAGCACAGTGGCGTCTTCAAGGAGTGCGTATACCTTATCTCGCCTGTTTCTGTTTTCTGGCTTTTCGTACGCAACTGTTACCCCTGCCTTATCTGCCAGAATCTTTAGCGCCCCCTTAAAGTCAACGCCTTCCATCTCTTCAATAAAGGTGAACATATCTCCACCCTTTCCGGAAGAAAAGCAGTGGTAGAGCCCTCGGTCGGGAGTGACGAAGAATGATGGAGATTTTTCTTTGTTAAAGGGCGAAAGACCTCGGTAGTATTTACCTGCTTTTGTTAATTTTACGTACGGCGATACCACGTCAACAATATTGAGTTTGTCTTTTATTGTTTGGACGGTATCGTTCATAATGATTGATGTGTCCTCTTTGCTCCTTTTATAGAGAACAAAGGAATACGCTTCTTTTTAGAGTATACCTGAGGCGCGAGATTACATCTCTTCTTGCCGTGCCTCTTCAATTGCTCGTTCTTTGGCGCGCAATTCTTGGAACTCGGTAATGATGGCGTGCTTCTTGCTTCCCACGAAACCTGTTCCGGCAGGAATCAATCGTCCGATAATCACGTTTTCTTTCAATCCATCGAGAGGGTCAACGGTGCCACGCAGTGACGCTTGAATGAGCGTTCTGGTTGTGTGTTGGAACGACGCGGCAGACAGGAAGCTCTTTCGGTTGAGAGACACTTCGGTAATACCCAATACCAATGGTTTTACTTTTGCGGGCTCTTTGCCTTCTGCCTTCAGTGCCTCGTTTACCTCTGCGACGTGCGCGTTGTTTACCATTTCGTTGTTTACGAACTCGCTGTCTCCCGGATCAATAACCTTTCCGCGAGAGAACATTTGCCGGATGATAATCTCCATATGCTTGTGAGAAATTGGAGCACCCTGCAGGTCGTAAATCTTTGAGATTTCGTCGATGATGTACTCTTGGACGCGTTCACCACCCGCAACGGTAAAGAGCTCGTCGAGGTTGATTGAACCATCAGTTATCGGATCACCCTTCTTCAGGCGAGCGCCAACCTTTACCATAGCTACACGACGGTATGGTACGGGATACTCTATCTTATCTCGATTCTTTGACGCCCCATCTGATCCAACGTCAGGAAGAACAACAACTACCTTCTGCCCTTCGTCTTCTCTTATTTCAATTACTTCGCCATCAACGTGAGAGATGATGCCGGCTCCTTTCGGTGGACGTCGGTCAAACAATTCTTCAACGCGGGGAAGACCGTTGGTAATGTCTCCGCCGATTGATGCCGTTCCTCCGGTGTGGAAGGTACGCATAGTAAGCTGTGTACCCGGCTCTCCGATCGCTTGCGCGGCAATCGTTCCGACAGCTTCTCCAACATCAACGAGATGCTGTGACGCCAAGTCTACTCCGTAACAAAGCTGACACACGCCCTGCTTGGAATTACAGTTCATTGGAGAGCGTACAAACACTTTCTCTACCTCTGCGTCTGCAATTGCTCGCGCGTCTTCAGGTGTGAGCATTGTGTTTTTCTTGAAGGTCGCATCTTTTGTTGTGATGTCTTCGGCGAGCACTCGTCCGCTGATTAGTTTTGCGAGATCAACTTCAATGCCTGATGGTCGACTCTTTTTAATAAAGATTCCCTCTTTTGTCCCACAATCATGCTCTGATGTAACGACATCTTGCGCGACGTCAAAGAGACGGCGTGTAAGGTATCCTGCGTGTGCGGTTTTAAGCGCGGTGTCTGAGAGACCCTTTCGGGCTCCGTGAGTGGTCGTAAAGTATTCGATTGGAGTAAGTCCCTGCTTCATTGAAGAGAGGACGGGGTGTTCGATAACCTCTCCTTTTGTGTTGTTCATCAGACCACGCATACCGGTCATTTGGGTCACGTTTCCGATAGAACCTCGCGCTCCGGATACCACCATCATATAGATAGATGAGAGCGTATTGAGAGAAGGGAGGATGTACTTTTCAATCTCTCCTTTCGTGCGAAGCCATGCTTCAACCACCAAACGAGTCTTCTCTTCTCTGGTAAGGAGTCCCTGTTGGTACTGGTCTTGAATCTCTTGCACTTCTTTCTGAGCGGCTTCAATCAACGCCTCTCTCTCTTTTGGAATCACCAACTCACTGGTACTGAAGGTAATGCCCGACTGCGTCGCAAATTTAAATCCAAAGTTTTTGATTTTATCCAAGATGTCCGGCATTTGCTCGAGTCCGTACTTCTTAATAAGGTCGTCCACAATCTTGTTGAGGAGTGACTTTTTCACTTCGTCGTTGATGTACGGGTAGTCGTTCGGAAGCACTGAGTTAAACAACAACCTTCCGACTGTTGTTTCAAAACGCTCTCCCTTGTACGCGGCGTAACGAGGTGTGTCTGACGCCTGCACCCAGATATTTGAATGAATACCGATAACACCAAAGTCGTACGCGAGAATCGCGGCGTTCGGTGAGTGGAAGATACTTCCCTCTCCTTTCTCGCCCGGCAGTTCTCGGGTCATCCAGTACGTACCGAGAACGATATCGAGAAGTTTTGAGGCAACAACGGGGTCACCGCTTCCCGGTTTGAGAATGTTTTTTCGGGCAGACATAAACTGAGCGGCTTCCATTTGCGCTTCGTCTGAAAGCGGAACGTGGACCGCCATTTGGTCACCGTCAAAGTCGGCGTTGAATGCCGGACACACGAGTGGATGAAGCTGGATAGCATTTCCTTCAATCAAGGTTGGGCGGAATGCTTGAATACCCTGTCGGTGAAGTGTAGGAGCACGGTTGAGAAGCACGTGGCGTCCCTTGATAACCTCTTCTAAGATTGCCCACACCTCGGGAATCTCTTCTGCAATCAGGCGTCCCGCTCCACGAACATTGTGCGCCAATTCTCGTTCGATGAGCTTTGAGATAACAAACGGACGAAAGAGTTCGAGTGCCATATGTTTTGGCAAACCGCACTCATCCAGCTTTAAGCTTGGGCCGATAACAATCACTGAACGACCTGAGTAGTCAACTCGCTTTCCGAGAAGGTTTGAACGGAAGTACCCCTGCTTTCCTTTGAGGTAATCGGCGAGAGACTTAAGCGGTCTTCGTTGTGCTTGGCTTCCCGGAGAAAATGCTGAACCGGAGCGACGGATAGAGTTATCAAGGAGCGCGTCAACCGCCTCTTGCAAGATACGCTTTTCGTTTCGTAAGATAACATCGGGAGCGTAAATATCGCGCAGTTTCAACAGTCGGTTATTACGGTTAATCACACGGCGGTACAGGTCGTTTACGTCTGATGTTGCGTGGCGTCCCGATTCAAGGGCAACCATAGGACGGATAGCAGGTGGCGTTACGGGAATGCGGGTAAGGAACATCCACTCGGGGCGGACATTCGCGGCGTGCATTGAACGCGCGAGTGCGAGACGTTTTGAGAGTTTTTCTCGTTCGGCGGCAGTTGCTGTTTCAAGAGATGTCTCGAGTTTTTGTATGAACTTTTCGAGATCAAGGTTTTTAAATATTGTATAAATTGCTTCAGCACCGATATCCGCCTCAAAGAACGATCCGTATTTTACCGAGTGGCGGTGGTAGTCAATCTCGTCCAGCACGAGCCCCTCTTGAATACTTTCGATATTCTTTTTTGCGGTGAGCATTAAGTTTTTCAGCTCTTCTTTTGCCTTATCGTTCGATACCGTTTTCAGTTTTGCTTTATACTCACTCTCCAGATCTTGAATGAGTCGTGTTCTTTCTGTTTCGTTTACCGACGTGACGATGTACCCCGCAAAGTAAATAACTTTCTCGGCGTCAATTGCTGAAGTACCGAGAATCAGTGCGATTCGTGACGGCACTGATCGCAAAAACCAAATGTGTGCCACCGGCGTTATCAAATCAATGTGCCCCATTCTCTCTCGTCGGACGATCGCACGAGTTACCTCAACGCCACATTTTTCGCAGACGATACCGCGAAAACGGATACCTTTGTACTTTCCACAGTAACACTCGTAATCGTGCTCTGGACCAAAGATTCTCTCGTCAAACAGACCGTCCTTTTCTGAACGCTGTGTTCGGTAGTTGATTGTTTCTGGCTTTCGCACCTCACCCCACGACCATTCCAAAATTCGTTCTGGACTTGCCAGTTTGAGTGCCATCCAATCGAAGTCGATTGTGTCTGGTGTTGTTCCTCTTTTTTGATCCATAAAGATATTTTAGTGCGAAATTAATTTGATAAACGAGTCCGTGCTCGTCGTGGAGCCCGAGTGTTTGAAGGTTCCTTTCCTTCTTCGTGACCCAAGATAACGTCGAGACACAGTCCGCGCATATGGTTAATAAGAACGCTAAATGATGCCGGTGTATGCGAGTTTTCTATTGGTCTGCCGTCAACAATTGCGGCGAACGCCTCTGAACGTCCGGTAATGTCGTCGGATTTAATCGTGAGCATCTCGCGAAGTATGTGCGCTGCACCATACCCGAGCAGTGCCCAGACTTCCATTTCTCCAAATCGCTGTCCTCCGTTTTGCGCCTTTCCGCCGAGAGGCTGTTGCGTGATGAGTGAGTATGGGCCGATTGAACGCATATGTATCTTGTCTTCAACCATATGGTGCAGTTTGAAGATGTACATATAGCCAACCGCCACATTGTGCTCGAATGGGTCACCCGTTCTACCGTCGAAGAGCTTCATTGTGCCCGACGCATCAAAGCCGGCGGTCTCAAGCTCTGCTTTTATCTCTTCTTCTGTTGCACTCGCAAACGGAGGAACGATGGCTTGGTAGTCAAGCGTGTGCGCGGCAAGGCCGAGGTGGAGCTCTAAAATTTGCCCCAAGTTCATACGGCTTGGTACACCAAGTGGTGTCAAAATAATATCTACCGGCTCGCCGTCTTTGGTGTACGGCATATCTTCAATCGGAAGGACGCGAGAGATTACTCCCTTGTTTCCGTGTCGTCCGGCAAGCTTGTCTCCGACAGAGACATTACGCACCTGCGCCACCGTAATGAAGATTTTCTTTATGACACCTGACTCTAAAGAGTCGCCGTGCTCACGAGAAAATACTTTTACCCCAATGACTCTCCCCTTCTTTCCTGAGTCCATTCTCAGTGACGTGTCTTTAACGTCTTTTGCTTTATC
The DNA here is from genome assembly GCA_002773335.1 of Candidatus Kaiserbacteria bacterium CG10_big_fil_rev_8_21_14_0_10_45_20. Classification (GTDB taxonomy): domain Bacteria; phylum Patescibacteriota; class Minisyncoccia; order Phycocordibacterales; family Phycocordibacteraceae; genus Phycocordibacter. Next base: position 24,159 of record PFBH01000003.1, read on the forward strand.
ACCAAAGATAGAGCGGAGCAGTCTCTCTTCGGGAGAAAGTTGCGTCTCGCCTTTTGGTGTTACCTTACCGACAAGAATGTCGCCAGAGCGAACTTCGGCTCCGATGCGAACCACGCCCTCTTCGTCAAGGTTTCGGAGGCGTGCCTCGGGAACGTTTGGAATATCGGGAGTAGTGGTCTCGGGCCCGAGTTTTGTGTCGCGAACCGCAACTTCAAACTCTTCCATATGAATGGTAGAAAACTTGCTCTCACGGACCAGCCTTTCTGAAATAATAATCGCGTCTTCAAAGTTTGCCCCTGCCCAGCTCATAAACGCAACGCGAATGTTTTGACCAAGTGCAAGTTGTCCACCTTGCGTTGATGAAGTGTCAGCAAGCAAGTCTCCTCCTTTTACCTTATCTCCGAGCGATACCGCCGGACGGTGGTAGAATGAAGAAAACTCGTTCGTCATAGTAAACGGTTGAAGTTTGTACTCGTCAACGGGGCCTGATGCCGGCTTAACGACAATGTGGCGGGCATCAACGGCAATAACCTCACCCGCTTTCTTTGCGTAGAGCAATCGTCCGGTATCACGAGCTGCTGTCTCTTCTACTCCTGTTGCAACGAGTGGTGCCTCTGAGACGATACACGGCGTTGCCTGCTTCTGCATGTTTGAGCCCATCAGTGCTCGGTTTGCGTCATCGTTCTCTACAAATGGAATCATTGATGTTGCAATAGAGAACATCTGGTTTGTAGCAATGTCGATATATCGAACCCCCTCTTTTGAAATCAGTACCGGCTCTCCGTGGAGACGTGCTTCCACAAATTCGTCAGTGAGTACACTGTTTTCGTCAACTGATACCGCGGCGTGCGCAATTGGAACGTCCTCTTCTTCAAACGCGTTTAGGTAGTGAATCTCGTCTGTTACCTTTCCGTCTTTTACGACCGCGTATGGAGTTTCGATAATGCCAAATTCGTTTATTTTAGCGTACGCTGTCATACGCAAGATAAGGCCGATGTTTGCCCCTTCAGGTGTTTGAATAGGACAGAGGCGCCCGTAGTGGCTTGTGTGAACGTCACGAACTTCGAAACCGGCACGTTCGCGAGTCAGCCCTCCTGGACCGAGCGCAGAGACGGTGCGGAGCTCTTCGAGCTCTTCAAGAATGTTTTGTTGTTTTGCGAGCTGTGAGAGTGAGTTTGCGGTAAAGAACTCTTTAATGGCGGCAGAGAGAGGGCGCGGGTTTACGACGGCACTCGGGAGCGTTGTCTCTACGTCAATGGTAGACATTCTGTCTTGAATGTTTCGCTTCATACGAGAAAGGCCAATACGCGCACGCGCTTCTATAAGCTCTCCGATTTGACGCACTCGTCTAAAGCCAAGGTGGTCAATGTCGTCTGCTTCGGCGTGTGGGTCATTATTTAACGAGACAATGTGAGAGAGTATGATGACCGCGTCGTCGAGGTTAAGCGTTCGGCGCTCAAGAACCGTCTCTTCCATTGAGAGGCCAAAGCGTTGGTTAAAGCGGTGGCGTCCTGGGTATGAAAGGTCGTACCTCTCTGGAGAGAAAATAGAGTTTATGTAATCACGAGCGGTCTCTGGTGTTGCAAGATCGCCATCGCGAAGCCGTTTGTACACCTCAATGTATGCCTGCTCAACTGTTTTTGCCGGATCTTTTTCAAGGGTAGCTTGAATCGCCACCTTCCCTCCGGGAGTGCGCTCCATAAGCGAGATGATGTCTGTATCAAATTTTGCTCCGAGGATTCTAAGGAGTGACGTTGCGGGAAACTTTCGTTTTCGGTCAATCTTTACATAGAGGACACCGTCGGCATCGGACTCAATTTCTATCCAAGCTCCGCGCGCAGGAATAATCTTTGCTCCAAAAACCTTCTTTCCTTTCACTTCGTCGGTAGTAAAAAACACTCCAAAGCTTCTTGCGAGCTGTGGGACGATAATCCTCTCTACACCGTTAATAACAAACGTCCCATGATCGGTCATCATAGGAATATCTGCCAAAAAGATTGGCTGGTCTTTTTTTGTACCTAACTGCTTGTTTGTTAAACGAACCGTTACGCGAAGCGGTGCGTCATAGGTCATCTTATTTTCTTTGGCGGTGTACTCGTCTACCTTTGGCTCTCCAATTTCAAAATCAGTGAATTCAAGTTCAAACTTCTTTTTTGAATAATCAGGGATTGGAGAAAACTCTTTAAAGAGCGTGGAAAGTCCGTCGGTGAGAAATGTTCTAAAGCTGGCAACCTGGGGTGCAATCAGGTCGGGCATCGGAACGCGTGATTCACGGTAGCGTTTAAAACGCTTTTGAGCGAGTTTTTTTGCCATAGATATAAGAGTCGCACTGTTTTCTCAAAATAAAAGAAAACACTCTGCGAGAGTGAAGCTAATTTATGGATAATGTCGTATAGAAAGGAAATTCAAGAAAAACTCAATCAGTGCAGGATATGGACCTATAGTATGTCAAGAGCATAATTTCGTCAAGTGTTGATTACGAAGAGTCAAGGGAATACTGGGGATAAAATTAGTCGTTAGTTATTTATAGCTTAGTTGTTAGCTGTTAGAAGAAAAAGAATGGTTTTTTTGGGCTTTTTCGCCTACTGTCTACTAGTTACTATCTACTGTTTACTTTTTCGTGCCTTCTTTCCACGAGGCAATTTTTGCGTGGTCTCCGGAGAGGAGCACCGGAGGGACTGCATACTTCTTTCCTTTCCAAGTGAATACCTCGGGACGCGTGTACACCTCTGAGCTTGAAACTCGCTCTTCTTCTATAGACTCAAAGGTTCCTAACACTCCATTGACCTGTCGCGCCGTTGCATCGAGAACAATGAGTGCGGGCAACTCTCCCCCCGTTAAGGTGTATGGTCCGACTGATACCTTTTTTGCTTTAAGGATTTTTTGGACTCGGGCGTCAATCCCCTCGTATCGCCCGCAAATAAGGACGAGGTGTTTTTTACTTTTTGCTACTCGTCGCGCCTCGGCATTGGTAAAATCTTCGCCTGACCTATCGAAGAAGTATACTTCGACGTTCTTTTTCTTTCCGATTGCTTTTTGCGCGGCCATTAAGACACTCTCTGCCTCAAGCACCATACCGGGGCCTCCGCCGTACGGCTTGTGATCCACTCGCGCGTTTTTTTGTTTTGTAAAGTCGCGAGGATTGTAGACAGACACCTTTATCTTTTTATCAGCAATTGCCCTTCCGATAATGGAGCTTTTTATATACGAATCCAAACTTTCAGGAAATAAGGTGATGATGTGGAAATGCATAATGCTAGGACGTTAGGCGGATTAGGAGATTAGGCTCTAGCGAACGCCTAACACCCCAGCGCCTAATGTTCTTTTCTTAGAGTTTGAGATCTTCGAGTGCTTCGTCAACACTTTTTGAGGCAAGTGGACGCTCTTCTGAAGACGTTTGAGACTCTGAAGATGAACCTGCCGGCTCGTTAATCTTTAAGTTAACGCGCGCATTGTTTTTCATACCAACAACACGAAGGAGTATACGGATAGCTTTTGCGGTATTGCCCGAGCGACCAATCACCTTACCCATATCAGACGCGTTTACATCGAGCGTAAGAAGAACACCCATTTCATCAACTTGGCGCCCAACCTTTACGTCATCCGGATTGTCTACTAATGCTTTAACAACGTATTCGAGAAAATCTTGATCTTGCATACAGTACTTTCAGTATCGTTACCTTAGTAATTAAGGGAAGTATACGCCAAAACACACCCTCTTACAAAGAGGCTACTCTGCCGGTTTTTGCTCTTCTGACTTCTCTTCAGTTGGAGTTTCTTGAGCAGGCTCTTCTGCTTTTAGCTCTTCTTCGACTGGTTTTGCTGAAGCCTCCTCTTCAGAAGGTGTTGATGCTTCTGCTTCTTCAGAAGATGGCGCCGGTGCGTCTTCTGCCTTTGGGGCTTCTTCTGCTGGCTCTTCTTCTTTTACGATAGGGGTCTTTTTAGGAAGAACGTTTACCTTCTTTCCTTCTATAATGCCTTTTGATACGAGGAGATTATGAACGGTTCCTGACGCTTGTGCCCCCTTTGAAAGCCAGTGTTTTATGCTCTCTGCATTCAACACGGTGTGCTTTGTTTTTGGGTGGTATGAACCGACAACGTCAACATGGTTTCCGGTCTTGGTGCTATTGGTTGACTCGGTCACCACAACACGAAAAGCCGGGTCGTTTTTACGTCCTGTCCTTTGGAATCGAATCTTTAACATGGGCGTTACTATAACCTAGAAAATACGGGGATGCAACTGGGGTGCTCGCTTTTAGGACGTTTAGAGTATTTAGTATTCTGTATACAGTATTCAGTATGAGGTATGAGAAAATTAGTCATTAGTGCTTAGAGAACAGTACTGAAGTAGAGGGTACGTCGGTAGACAGTACAGGAGAGGAAACTTCCAAAGCACAGGAACCAGAGTCCAAATAAAACACAAAACACAGAACAGGGAGTTAGGTTGTTAGGACGTTAGGCGTTAGCTAAGAAACAAGTGAGTTATGAATATGATTGACGTCCGACGTCAAGATATTGAATGGGGACTAATAACGTGTCTCTGCTAAAAGCAAAGCGTTCTAATGCCCTAACATCCTAATTCTCCTAGTTTCCTAATTCCCTATTTTGCTAAAGATCTAACAACTAATAACTAGCATCTAAACACTGTCTTCTATAGTGTCTACCTGAAATCGAAGTTCGCTGTTATAGTGGGCAGAGTGGAACATAGTAATAAGCGGTCAGACCGTTCAAAAAAACAGCGCCCTCCCAAGAAAACCGTCCTTTCGGGGGTTATACAAATTACGCGGAGCGGAAGAGGGTTTTTAATACAAGAAGAGAACGATATCCCCATTCCTCGCGATTATGTACGAGGAGCCCTTTCGGGCGACATTGTTGAGGTTCAACTTACTAAGGGACGTTTTGAAACGATTGGGGTTGTTAAGAGAATTATTGAGAGAAAGACCTCTTCGTTTGTAGGTGTTTTGATAGACACTCCGCAAGGAGTGATGTTAAAACCTGACAACAATAAGGTGTATATGATCTTCCGTATTGTTGATACGGAACACAAGGGTACCCCCCTCCCTATTGGATACAAAGTGATTGTTGATGTTATTGACTGGGAAGACGAACACCCAAAGGCAAAGATTCGCTCCATTTTAGGTGTCGCAGGTGACCACGAAACAGAGATGCACGCCATTATCGCGGAGCGTGGGTTTGATAGCACATTTTCAAAAGCGGTTCTTGATGAAGCAGAGCAGTTATACGAAAAGAAGTGGGACGAAAAAGAAATTGCCAGCCGAGAAGACTTTCGTGATGTTTTAACCATTACCATAGACCCACCAGACGCGAAAGACTTTGACGATGCCATCTCGTTAAAAGAGCTTTCTGATGGAAACGTTGAGGTTGGTATTCATATTGCTGACGTATCACACTTTGTACGAAAAGGAGGGGCAATTGACCAAGAGGCTCTGAGAAGGGGTACGTCAGTATACTTGGTTGATAGAACCATTCCGATGCTACCACCTCAACTGTCGGAAGACTTGTGTAGTCTTCGCCCTGATGAAGATAGGCTTACTTTTTCAGCTGTCTTCACCGTCTCTCCAGAAAATACTGTTGTGGGACGACGTTTTGGTAAAGGAATTATTCGTTCAACAAAACGCTTTACGTACGATGACGCTGATAAGGCACTGAAAGACACAAAAGCCCCCTACCACAAAGAGCTTTCAAAGCTGTGGGCACTTGCATCGCGTTTACGAAACGAGAGAAAAGACTCGGGAGCAATTATGTTTGATAGTGAAGAAATCAAACCGATTTTGAATGATAAACACGAGGTGGTCGAGTTTAGAAAAATACAGTACACCGAGTCTCATCAGATGATTGAAGAGCTGATGCTCTTGGCAAACAGAGAGGTTGCGGGCTTTGTGTCACAAAAACTGGGGAAGAAAAACAGGTTTTTTGTGTACCGTATTCATGATATTCCGAAAGCAGAACGTGTTGAAAACCTTCTTATTTTTCTGCGTGCGATGGGGTACGATGTCTCGTTTGCGTCAAAAGAGTATAAAGACGGGCAAAAAGTTTTAAGCGGAAACGATATAAACTCGCTATTACAAAAAGCCGATGGGCAACCGGAAGAAGCGTTAGTTCGAACAGCAACCATCCGTTCAATGGCAAAAGCTATTTATACGACAAAAAACATTGGGCACTACGGACTTGCGTTTGAAGAGTACGCCCACTTCACCTCTCCCATTAGACGGTACCCGGACCTTATGGTGCACCGTACCCTCTTTTCTGTATTAAAGGGAGAGCGTATTGCTGAGGACCCTGATGTTGTTGAAAAACAGGCAATACACTCTTCGGAACGTGAGGCAGTTGCCACTGACGCTGAACGAACGAGTATTAAAATGAAGCAACTTGAGTATTTCCAAAAATTGATTGGTGAGAAGCGAGACGGCGTTGTATCGGGCGTTGCTGACTGGGGTGTATACGTTGTTGATAATGAAACCGGCGCAGAGGGAATGATTCGGCTGGCAAATATGACTGATGATACATATGAGCATGATCCTCAAAAATACG
>PFBH01000014.1:0-81299 GCA_002773335.1 Candidatus Kaiserbacteria bacterium CG10_big_fil_rev_8_21_14_0_10_45_20
AACGAAGTGAGTTAGAAAACAAGAAGTGCTCGTGTGGTACGACTTTGTTTTGTTATGAACGAAGTGAGTTAGAAAACAAGAAGTGCTCGTGTGGTGATTCCCTACGTAAGCCAAGCAGTTTGCTTGCTTATCCCACTACGAAACTAAAAGAGCTATACACTCCCGTGTATAGCTCTTGTTTCTGTGCGGCAAATAGGGCAGGGGGAATCGGTCACAACTCTTCTGTTTCGCTAGCTCGCCTTGCTCACAAGCTACACAACGAACGTATGTGAAGTATGTGCGGTGCAGGAAGTGTCTTCGCTCCGCTCGCACGCATCGGTCAAGCGCTCGTTCGTCGTCGCCACTCCTCACTCCGCCTGACCACACTCGCGTCGTCCCGTCTGTTGACGGGTCCCGCGACACTCGTTTTCGATTCCCTTACCCCACTACGAAGCTAAAAGAGCTATACACTCCCGTGTATAGCTCTTGTTTCTGTGCGGGGTAAGGGAATCGAACCCTTGCCATCAGTTTGGAAAACTGATGTTCTACCATTAAACTAACCCCGCATTCAGACCTTGCATAGAATACCGCATAATTCAGTAAAATAAAAATCCCCCGTATATACGGGGGATTTTGTACTCAAATACGCTATTTATCTCACTGCGTCCTTAAGTGCTTTTGCTGCGCGGAATTTTGGAACGCGCATAGCAGGAACTTGGATTGACTCTCCGGTTCGTGGGTTGCGCCCTGTTCGTGCAGGGCGCATCTTGGTTGAAAAAATACCAAGTCCTGCGATTGAAACCTCTTCTCCTTCTTTGAGAGCTCCAATGATTGAGTCAATAATGTTTTCTACAACTCCCTCGGCTTGAACTTTCGTTCCTCCAAGAGTTTCGTGCACTTTTTGTGCTAGATCTGCTTTGTTCATAACGACGTTTTGTTATGGATAATCGCCGTGTTCAAATTACATTGGCGTAAAAGTATTATATCTCTGGCTATTTTGAACGCAAGACCCTTCATAAACTTGACTTTTTTAAGTCTCGTTTTGTTTTTAACGAGCAAATTCTATCATTCGTGTTTCGCGAATCACGTTGATCTTGATTTCTCCCGGATATTTTAGCTCGTTTTCAACACGAAGCGCGATATCTCGTGCAAGTTCTCGTGCATTGAGGTCGGATATCTTATCAGGCGTTACAAAGATACGTATTTCGCGACCTGCTTGAATAGCGTACGCTTTTTCAACTCCCTCAAATGAGGTTGCGATACCTTCAAGGTCGCCCAAGCGTTGCAGGTACCGCTCTACGGTGTCCCTCCGTGCCCCCGGTCTTCCACCAGAGATAGCATCTGCAACTTGAACCAGAATAGACTCAACGGTTTCGTACGGATACTCTTCGTGGTGTGCTTGCATCGCTTGGATAATTGCCTTATCAACACCAAATTTTTCTAAAATACGTCTGCCTATTTCAACGTGCGTTCCTTGCACTTCGTGGTCAACGGCTTTTCCGATGTCGTGAAGCAGTGCTCCCGCTTTTGCGACTTTTACATCGCCACCCAGTTCGGCGGCAAGCATTCCGGCAATATGTGCCATTTCAATTGAATGTTGGAGCACGTTTTGACCATATGATGTTCGGAAGTGGAGGCGCCCCAATATAGACATAAGTCGTGGGTCAAGGCCGTGAATACCACACTCATACGCTGCGGCTTCTGCCCTTTCTTTCATTACTTTCCCTATCTCTTCTTGAGCTTTTTTTACAAACTCTTCAATTTTTGCAGGTTGAATACGTTGATCTGCAACGAGGCGCTCAAGTGCCAACTTGGCGATTTGTCGGCGTACCGCGTCAAACGAAGAGAGGGTAATCATTCCCGGCGTTTCGTCAACGAGCACATCAACACCTGTCGCTCTTTCAAATGCTCGAATGTTTCTCCCTTCTTTTCCGATAATCTTTCCTTTTATGTCGTCAGAGGGGATGGGTATTGATGATGTAAGAATGTCTGTATTTACCGCGTTTCCGAGTCGGTGAATTGCAGTGGTAAGAATTTCTCTCGCCTTTGACTCTAAACGCTCTTTACCATCAATCTCTAGTTTTTGTAGGCGAACCATAATATCTTCCTCGTGATTTTTTCGAATAGACTTCATTAACTCGTCTTTCGCTTCTTCTTCGGAGAGGCTCGCAACTTTTTCAAGTTCTTTCTCGCGATCCATTACCAGAACATCCGCGCGTTCTTTGATGGTACGCACCTGCTCTATCTGTTCTTTTATGCGCTCGGCTTCTCTGTCAATATCTACTTGCCGTTTATCCAAAAACGATTCTTTTTCTAAGATGCGCTTTTCTTTTGCTCCAAAAGAGAGCTCTTTTTCTCGAGCTTCCTCTCTGGCGCGGTTTTCAATATCTTCAGCCTTCTTTTCGGCAACGTCAACGATATTTTTCGCCTCTTCTTTTGCTTCAAGCATCATCTGCTTGATGGCAAGTTCAACAGACCCTTTTTGGCCCATAGAGATAATCCACCTCAAGAAGTAGCCGATGGCGATGCCGGCAAAACCTGAAAGGACCAAAAGGACCAGTATTAATTTAAATGACATATGGCAGTAATTGGTATACGGATTAACAAACCCTTACCGCAAGGGCCCATAAAAGCAAGACGTTGTGCCAAAAATTAACGGAACAAAAGGAAAAGTGGAATGACCCCTCGAAAACAGGGGAGTAAAGACAATTCGGAAGTTTCTAAACGATACGGCATTGATTTTTTGGTAGTACGCTTCTTGTCGGGCTTCTTTCGTGCGGATCGGGAAATACGGTCAATAAAAGGTACACATTCAATATACTCCTAAGAAAATTAAATGACAAACTTACACTTATATACCCTTGTTGTTCCTCTCTGCCTATTTGCGACTAATTTTAACCCTCAAATGTTAGAAGCCCGGGCCTCTAACATTTGGGAACGAGTTTTATTTTTTAGCCAAAATAGCGTAGGATGGCAAAATGGATATCAAAAATATTAAGAAAGAGAGTAAGCCACACTCGGAAGTGGTGCTGTCCGGAGAGGTTTCTAAAGAGTCTATAGCTTCTCAGTGGGAGTCAGTGGCACACAATGCTATGAAAGAGGTTGAGTTACCCGGTTTTCGTAAAGGGAAGGCTCCGAAAGAGCGCGTTATAGAGGCGTATGGCAAAAATGCCCTATGGCGCGAGGCCACAGAGAAGGTCATCAATAGCTCTCTCGAAGACATTTTCAAAGAGCATGAAGTTGCTCCCATTATGCCCCTGGGGCTTTCGTTACAGAACGCTCAGTATGATGAGCCGGTTTCGTTTGAAATTGTTGCCGTGGTTGCGCCAACGTGCACCATAAAAAATTATACAGACGTTGCAAAAAAAGCCCTCGCAGATCTTCCTGCAATTGATGGTGCAAAAGAGCACGCTGATGCAAAAAAAGCGTTTCGTATACAGGCGCGAGGTATCTCAAAGATGCAAAAGGGGGATGTACAAGAAGGGGATAGCAAAAAAATATCAGAAGAAGCGGATACCCCAATGACTGATGACGAGGCAAAAGTTCTCGGCTTTGAATCAGGAGAGGTCTTTGAACATTTTCTCGAAGAAGAGGCAAAAAATGCCGTGCGCAACAGGGAAGATCAAAAGCGTCGCAGTGCTATCGCCGAGGCGTTACTGAAGGAGGCTGAGTGCAGTGTCCCGAGACTTTTTATTGAAGAAGAGGCAAAAGCGTTGGTTGACGCTACAAAGCGAGATGTTGTTTCTAAGGGGTTAGAGTGGAGTGACTACCTGAAACAGAGCGGAAAAGACGAAACCGCCGTATTAATGGAACTGAAGCCTGTTGCGGAAAAGCGCGTGCAACTTGACCTTATTTTCTCTGAGATTGTTCGAGCTGAAAAGATCGCACCAACTGAAGACGATAAGAAACAAGAGGATGATATCGCGCACCGTATGGCAAAGGAAGGTGTTGAGCACGAAAGGGCTCACTCGTTTGCTCGCGAACAGATTGTACGAGAAAAAGTATGGAAGCTGTTGATTGGCAAAAAAGAAGAAGAAGCGGTATCATAATCCGTGTAATACAAAAACACTATGAACACAATTGTCCCAATGGTTATTGAAAAGACGTCGCTCGGAGAGCGCGCGTACGATATTTACTCTCGTCTTTTGAAAGAGAGGATAGTATTTTTGAGTGGACCAATTGAAGACCACACAGCAAACTTGGTTATCGCGCAACTCTTGTTTCTTGCGGCAGAAGACCCAAAGAAAGATATCTTTCTCTACATTAACTCTCCGGGAGGGTCGGTAACGGCGGGCTTGGCTATTTTAGACACAATGAATTACGTAAAGCCAAACATCGCGACAGTGTGTGTTGGTATCGCGGCTTCTGCGGCGGCGGTCATTCTTGCGGCGGGAGAGAAGAAGAAGCGTTTTGCTCTTCCAAACTCGGAGGTAATGATTCACCAGCCATGGGGTGGAGCGCAAGGACAGGCGACAGACATTGAAATTACCGCAAAGCATATTATTGCAACACGTGAAAATCTCAATAAGATTCTCGCAAAATCGAGCGGTCAGCCACTTGCCAAGGTTGAGAAAGACGTTGACCGTGACTACTTTATGTCAGCAGAAGAAGCAAAAAAATACGGCATTATTGACGATATTTATAAAGCAAAATAGCCAGCCAGTCGTTAGTCATTAGTGCTTCGTTGTTAGTGCTTAGAGAGAGCGGATGAGAGGCATTAAAACACCTATTGACGAGGTGTTTTAATGCCTTCTCTTGCTAATAAACTATGCAATAACCGTCTATGGGCCTGTTCTATGCATGCGGATGGCTCAAGATTTTGAAGTTTTGCGAAAGGTTGACTTTTATATAGTTTTGTTATACAGTCCTGCCATGAGCGAACATACAAAAGAAGGAATGCCGGCAGGCGATGCAGGCATTGAGGCGGGGCCTTTGCCATCAAAAGGAGTCTCTGGCATTGATGAGACATTGCAAATCCCCGTAGATACCTCACCAGGAGTCATGCCTACTCACGATTTTTCTCAACCGGGACGAAATGAGGGTCAAGAGAGATCCTCGTTTGAAAGAGAGAAACATAATTTTGAAGATGTTGGTTTTTCGGACACATTAGATTCTCATACCAATACTAACGAGAAAAACCCAGTGCAAAATATCATGCAAGACCCAAACTCTGGTTATAAAGAGTACTGCACCAGTTTGGATCATATTGAAAAATTTGTTTCAGACATAGTGAACAGAGCTGCAGGACCCGCTATTGCTCTTGGTGTTGTAGCAAAAGTAACAATTGAAGCAATAATTTTTGGTTTTCCACTCACTCCTGAAGCTGTGTATCATTTACTCAATCAAATCGTGGCGCCGGCAATAGGGGGGTTGGTGGCAGTAGGGTTTTTAGTTTGGGGAAACGTTATTCCAAATTTGTTTAGATTTTTTAAAGGACCTATTATGGTTCAACTCAGTATTGACGCACATAAGCTCGCAAAAAACATTAAAAGACAGTGGGACGACTCACGTGCACATTCGCGTGAGTTGAAAAATCTTCGCGCTGGCGCAAGGTTCTAATTTACTCTTTCCGGTGAGTAACAACATACAGGACTGTTCTATACAAACACTCCCCGCGATAGCAGGGAGTGTTTTGTGAAAAAGAACTACTGAATTTTAAATTGATAAAACTGATATAAAAACATATAATGCGCTTTATAAAAATATATGTCTGAAAAACGAAGTTTTTTGAGCGGTGGGTCTTTAGATCTTGGCGAAGTTTCGTGTAGGATTTTGGCGGAAAGAAAAGAGAGGATGCCCGAGCCCAATAGCGGTCAGTTAAGTGTAGGAGAACCAACATCGCTACCTACACTGTCGCAAAATAAACCAGCCTCCTCTAATGCTAAAGTAGAATATATCTATCTTGAAGATGTGGTAGATAGATATCTACGAGACAAAACTCACTAAAAAACACCTTGTCTTTCAAGGTGTTTTTTAGAGTTAGTCATAACTAATGACTAATAACTAAGCACTAATGACTGTTTCTTTACTGTGCATCTAACTCTGCGTCGAGCTCTATAAGCATAGAGTCAATTTCAGAAAAGTCAGTTGCTTCAAGGTCTGCTTCTATTTCAGCAACCTCGTCAGATGAGCCTTGTGCTTGTAGTTCTAGCACCGCTTGCTCTGTGCTCTCGTCAGCAGGTGTAGAGCCATCATTGTAATTTTCAATACCTTGGGTGAAATAGTACAAACCACCGAGTGCAATAAGAATAACAATGAGAATAATTGAGAGTGTTGGGCCAAGACCGCCGTCTTTTTTTACTTCTGTTTCAGGCATTGGTGCTTGGTTTTCTGTGTTTTCTATTGGTTCCATAGTGTGTAGTGTAGGTTATTTTTTATAATGCGAAAACGCTATTCAGGTTCGCTGGTATCTGCCTCTTCTTGAGGGGGTTGCGTTGCTTTGAGTCTCTCCACCGCGCTTCTCAAGTGGCCCTGTACCGCAGTCAGGCTCTTTCGTACCTCTCGCAATTCTTCGCGGATTGCAGAAAGCGCTTCACGTGGATTCTCTGTGGTAGCGACACCATCAAGACGTGATTGTATAGATGCAACGTTTGCCTGTGCAGAAGAGATAACTTCGTTTGCTCGGTCAATAAATACGTTCGCTTCGGTAATATCAACCCCTCTTTCTGCCAACTTTTGTATACGCGAGTCTATCCGCGAGACGAGGATGCTCATTCGATCCATACCGGCCTCTAGTATTGTAATAATGCGATGCATTGAACGGAGGGCATTTTCTATGGCACGTTCTTTCATCTCGGCCATTCTCTCTTCTCGTTCAAGCCCCGCTTCGCTTCTTCTCTCGGCAACGTCGAATCTCCTCTCTTCCATTTGGTCTTTTCGCTCTGAAAGCTGGTCTCTTCTGTCACTTGCCTCCATTATGCGGTTCTCTCTCTGAGAGTTTACCTCTGCTCGTCTTGCTTCCACCTCTTCTTTTCGTACATCACGGTTTTCCATTCGTGTATTAGGTAGTGGGCGGGGGCCGATAGGAGACACCTCGTCTACGTTCTCGCTATACGTTTCATCGTTAGTAACTGGCTCTGCATCACCCTCTTCTGCGAATGCGAACGTGCCAAAAAAGGCAAAGAAGAAAAGGGTTGCAAGCAATGCTGTGCGCTGTAGGTATGTTGTTGAAGTCATAAAGTAAGTAGATACTATATTAAGTAATAACCATCACACTATTATAAGTAGTGTCTGTATATAGTATAAACCCCTCTCAAGAGAGGGGTTTGAGGGTGGGGATAAGAGGATTAAAGACAGTTATTAGTGCTTAGTTGTTAGTTTTTAGTTATAAAAACTAAAAACAGTGGTTAGGTGGTGGGCTTTTTTTCGTACCGTTCAACACATTCTTTTATAATGGTAATAGCATCCTCTGGTGTACCGAACCCTAATACTTTTGTGGTGCCTCGTTTCTTGAGGTCCTTATAGGTGTTGAAGTGGTATTCAATTTTGGCCTTCCACTGTTCCCCAAGCTGTTCCAATTTGTGTAGTTGGCTTCCTGAGTCGCGATCATCAGCAGGAACACAGATGATTTTGTGGTCCATCTCACCATCATCTTCAAAGTTGAGGACTCCTAAAATGCGCGCTGAGACAATTACCAATCCAGTTGGAAGTGCTTCCGGTGCGATTACTAATGTATCAAGTTCGTCCCCATCTTCATCAAGCGTTCCAGGGATAAAGCCGTAATTTGAAGGTTTTGCGAAAATTTCTGGCTCTACACGATCCAATTCAAATGTGTGCTTCTCACGGTTCCATTCAATCTTGAGCATTGAACCTTTAGATATTTCAATGACGGTTGTAATGAATTCGTTTTCGAAATCACCGGGAGTGTAGAGCGCATTGTAGTTAGTCATATGCCAATTAAGTAGTTACTCTTAATAATTAGTGTAACAGGTCTAAATGATTACGCACTATCTTTTTCAGAGCTAGTATCGGTCGGTGAATCTGTCTCTGGAGCCGCTGCTTCTTCGGTGACCTCCTCTTTGGGAGCTTCCGAAAGTGTTTGAGGTTCAGAGACTTTTTCGGTTTCTTCTGTAGCTGGAACCTCTTCAATAGGAGCTACCGATACGGTGTTTCCGTCAGTTTCTGCCAACTCTTCACCTTGCGTTGAGTGAATATCAATTGACCACCCCGTTAATTTTGCGGCGAGACGAACGTTCTGCCCCCCTCTTCCGATGGCGAGAGACTGCTGGTCGTCGGTAACTTCAACAATCGCACGACGTTCATCTTCTTCAAGTGTGACTGAAAGAATTTCTGCGGGAGAGAGTGCATCTTCTACAAACTCTGCCGGTGACTCAGACCACTCAATAATATCAATGCGCTCACCGCCAAGCTCTGACGTTACGGTAGAAACACGCACTCCCCGCTGACCAACAAGAGCGCCTACGGGATCAATACGGTCATCAACCGATTGCACGGCGATCTTTGACCGGCTACCCGGTTCACGAACGACACCTTTTATAACAATCGTTTCTGCTCCGAGTTCAGGCACCTCCATTTCAAACAACTTTTCCAAAAACTTAGGGTGCGCACGAGACAATCGAAGAAATACGCCACGTTGCCCTTCTTCTACCGAGAAGAGGTATGCACGAATACGCTCTCCGGGGCGGAATCGCTCTCCGGGAATCTGCTCTTGGTACGGCATAATGCCTGTTGCACGCCCAAGGTCAACGTACAGGTTTCCTCTCTCCATTCGTTGCACCACCCCTGATACGATGTCGCCCTCTTTTCCGCCAAACTCTTGAACAACAGACGCTCGTTCTGCTTCTCGTATTTTTTGCATAATGACCTGCTTCGCTGTTTGAGCGGCGATACGGCCAAAGTCAGTCCTCTTTTCAAGAGGGAAGACAATTTCATCATCAACGGACACGTCTCGTTTAATACGTTTTGCATCCTCAAGAAACATATGTTGCTCTTCATTATAGAAGGGACGTTCATCGTCACTCTCTACAACAATGATTTCGCCGTTCTCGTCTGTTTCAGGAATGCGAACTGACTCAGGTGTGACGACTACCTTTACCTGTGAAAACTCTACATTACCGCTGACCGGGTCAAACTCTGCGCGAACAATTTGTCCACGCTTTCCAAATTCTTTCTTGTATGCGGTTGCAAGAGCACCTTCTACCGCTTCGAGCATTTTTTCTTTTGGAATACCTCGCTCTTCGGCAAGTTGCTCTATCACTACATGAATACCTTTTAAATCAAATGTCATATATTGTATATTAATTCTTCTAAGAAAAATCCGATGCTTATGGCATCGGATTTTTACTATCTGTTCGATTATCTTTCTATACTATAGCGTCCTTCCTTCTACGTCAAGAGGGAGTACAAACTGATTTTTATCTTCAGGTTTCGGTAGCGGTAAGTGAGCCTGCGTAAGGTCTCTCTCACTATCTTCAGTGCGTTGAGGTGGTGTGTTAAGAGTTCTGCTAAAAAAAGAATCTGAGGATTCAATTGCCATATAATAGGAAATTATATATTTATAAATATATTCTTACAAGTTCATTATACCCCTATTAATTTTTTCAAAAAGATTATTTTCACAGAAAACCAGCACGTTGTAGGCTGAACCGATAATTACGATGCTACTATTGAAGTAATGCATGTTTCTGATGAACAATTAAAAAAATTTATTGTTGACTCTGGTCTCGTGTCTCGTAAAGACATTGAGGAGGCTCAAACGTTTAGCGAAACACATCCCGGCGGTTTAGCTGACGCGCTCGTCTCTCTTGGGTCTCTTTCAGAAGACGATATGCGTCGTATGCTTGCGCACATTTTAGGAATCCCCTTCGTTTCTCTGGAAGGAGAGAAAATAAATCCAGATATTTTGGCACTTATTCCAGAACCGGTAGCTCGACTTCACAATATCGTTGCTTATAAACAGAGCAAAGAGGGCCTTGAGGTTGCCATGCTCGACACCAACGACCTTACGGCAATTGATTTTATAAAAAAGAAGGTAGGTGGAAAGATTTTGCCACGATTGACCGACACTTCGTCACTGAAAGACGTACTGCTCCAGTACCAAAAGTCACTCAAAGATGAATTTGGCGAGATTATTAAAGACGCGTCAAAGCAAATTAAGGTGGTAGATGACCAAGAAGAGGACGCTGACTTGAAAAAACTGGCAGAAGACGTTCCGGTTGTAAAGATTGTAGACACACTGCTCCGTCACGCCGTCATTCAAGATGCGTCTGACATTCACATTGAGCCGATGGAGAACTCTTTGTTAATTCGGTATCGCATCGATGGCATTTTGCATGACGCAATGGAGCTTCCCCGTAACGTTGCGTCGGGTATTACTGCGCGCATTAAGGTTCTGTCGCGGTTAAAACTTGATGAGAAACGGTTACCGCAAGACGGTAGGTTTAAAATTGAAGCTGACGGAGAAAAGGTTTCGTTCCGTGTGTCGGTGCTCCCCACCTATTACGGAGAGAAAATTGTGATGCGTCTTTTGCGAGAGGGAGGTGGAGGGTTTACGCTAGAGAGTCTTGGCTTTCATGGTGCCGGTCTCGAACGTATCCATAATGCAACGCGACAAACGACAGGAATGATTTTAGTAACCGGACCAACCGGATCAGGAAAGACAACAAGCCTCTACACGGTGCTCGATATTTTAAACACTCCAAAGGTGAACATTTCCACTATTGAAGATCCTATTGAGTACCAAATGCCACGAGTCAATCAAACGCAGGTTCGCCCTGATATTGGCTTTACGTTTGTAAATGGTCTTCGGTCTCTGGTTCGTCAAGACCCCGATATTATTATGGTTGGAGAAATTCGTGACACTGAAACCGCCTCGCTCGCCATCAATGCCGCACTTACCGGACACTTGGTGCTCTCAACACTCCACACCAACTCGGCGGCGGCAACCATACCGCGCTTTATTGATATGGGAGCAGAGCCATTTTTATTAGTGTCAACGCTCCGCGTTATTGTTGGACAGCGACTGGTACGTCGACTGTGCTCTGAAAAAGAAGAGTACACGCTTTCTGCAGAAGAAATAAAACAGCTTGAACGTCAGGTTGATATAGAAAAGGTGCTCAATGTCCTAAAAGAAGAAGATCGAATTGAGAAGAAGGCAACCATTGAAACCATTTCTTTTTACCGACCAAAACAAACGGACGAGTGCCCCGATGGGTACACCAGTCGTGTGGGCATCCACGAAGTGCTCGCGGTCACGCCTGCAATCAGAGATTTAATTATTAAAGAGGCGACAGCAGACGAAATTGAAGCGGCGGCAAAGAAAGAAGGAATGCTCAGTATGGTTGAGGACGGTATATTTAAAGCAGCTGCAGGTGTTACCTCGATTGAAGAAGTACTTCGCGTTATTAATGAATGAGTATGTCAAAATTTAAAGTTAAAGCAATTACGAAAGGAGAGGATTCGTACGAAGAAGTTATTGACGCTGAAGATAAATTTGCGGCGTACAGGGAAATTCGTGAGCGTGGAGATACGGTTATTTCTCTCAAAGAGACGCAAGGCAAAGGAGGGGGTGGGCTCTCCCTCTCTTCAATAGATATTTTTTTGAGCAACGTATCTGCAGACGAAAAGGTGATGCTTACACGAAACCTCGCAGCAATGCTTGAAGCGGGATTGACGGCGTCCAGAGCTCTCGAAGTTATCGAAAAACAAACTAAAAATAAAAAACTAAAGTCAGTACTGCAGTCTATTGTTTCTGATGTAAAAAAGGGGGATCCGTTGTCGTCTGCGTTTGCTCGGTTTGATACTATATTTTCTCCACTCCTTATCTCTATGGTTCGCGCGGGTGAAGAATCTGGGCAAATGGCAGAGTCTCTCCGTGTCGTGTCTTCGCAGATGGAGAGTTCGAACAACCTATCAAAGAGAATAAAGGGAGCAATGATGTACCCGTCGATTGTTCTTATTGCGATGGTGATCATCGGTATTTTGATGTTGATGTACGTGGTCCCTACGTTAACGCAAACTTTCTCAGAGCTGGGGACGGAATTGCCAATAACAACGCAAATGATTATTGGCGCGTCAAATTTTCTTGCTTCTAATACCGTTATCGCGCTTCTGGGAATATTTTTGGTTGTTGTGGGCTTTATATATGCACTACGAACAAAGGTTGGAGCGCGTGTATCAAACTTTATCTTGCTTCGCGTGCCGGTTATCGGAGATTTAATAAAAGAAGTGAACTCTGCCCGAACAACTCGCACCATATCTTCTCTGCTTTCGGCGGGGGTAGATATGGTGCTCGCCATATCTATTACCAAAGATGTGGTGCAAAACTCTTTTTATCAGAAAGTACTTATTGAAGCAGAGGCGTCGGTTGTAAAGGGCGGAAGTTTGTCTGAAACATTTCGTAAATATCCAAAACTGTATCCGCCACTGGTTCCTGAAATGGCGGCAGTGGGAGAGGAGACAGGGAGGTTGTCAGAAATGCTCAATGAGACAGCTCAGTTTTATGAATCATCGGTAGAACGACAGACAAAAGACCTCTCAACAATTATAGAGCCGATTTTGATGTTATTTATCGGTAGCGTTGTGGGATTCTTTGCGCTCTCTATGATCGCTCCGATTTACTCACTTTCAAGTGCGATCTAATGGTAAAGCAAACGCATACATACAGCACGTCTCAGAGGGGAATGACCTTGGTTGACGTCGTTGTTGGAACCGCAATTATGCTGATGGTTTTTTTGGGTTTGTTTGGCGCCTTTAAGCTCTCTATTGAGTTGGTTTTTTCTACAAAAGCGAAAACAGGGGCGGTGTTTTTAGTAGGTGAGAAGTTAGAGCACATTCGTCTCTTGGCATATGACTCGGTAGGAACCGTTGGCGGTATTCCTCAGGGGTCAATTCCACAAACTGAAGAGGTGGTGCTAAACGGCATTCCGTACACCATTCGTACACTCATTCAGTACGTAGATGATCCGGCAGACGGCTTAGGAGAGGAAGACGAAAACGGAATTGTTGCTGACTATAAACGGGTAAAGGTAGAAGCAACGTGGAGTATAAAAGAGTCTATTCGGTCGACGTCTGTACTGTCCGATATTGCTCCCGTAGGAGTTGAGAGTGTCTCCGGTGGAGGAACACTGAAAGTTAATGTTTTTAACGCGCAAGCAAGCGCGGTTGCGCAAGCAACTGTGCGAATCGTCAATAACACTCTCAATCCAATTGTTGATGTCTCGGCGCAAACCAACGACAGCGGTTCAATTTCTTTCCCCGGCGCGCTTGAGGGGAGCGAGTATGAAATTACTGTTTCAAAAGCGGGGTACTCAACGGCACGTACGTATGCGACGGATGCTGGTAACCCAAATCCTTCTCCGGGGCACGTTGCGGTGATCTCGGGACAAACATCAGCGATGAGCTTCGGCATCGATCAACTCAGCTCTCTATTAGTCTCTACGTTTGAACCGATTAGAGATAACTCGTTTTCTGACTCGTTTATCGACACCTCAAAGATTGCCGAGTCTTCAAACACTACCGTCTCTGAAGGAGATCTGATGCTCGCATCAGACGAAGACGGTTTCATACCTTTTGGGTACGCATTCTCTAATTCTGTCGAGCCAGAGTACCTGCACGCTTGGGATGAAGTGAGGTTTTCTACCGATGCTCCGGAGGGGACTGTTGCATCAATACACCTCTACTACTGGGATGGAGAAGCGTACTCTCTTGTTCCTGATAGTGACGTTTCCAACAACAGCACCGGTTTACTAAAAAGCCCTGTTGATATTTCATTTCTGTCGACTGAAACATACAGCGACCTTCAGCTGTATGCTGGTTTAGAAAGCGCCGACAGTTTGGTAACGGCGCGAGTGCTGGATTGGGAAATTACTTACGAAGAAGGACCTCTGCCTCTTGCAGATGTTGCTTTCGATATTCACGGAGAGAAAATTATCGGCTCTGACTCAGAGGAAGCGCCGATATATAAGTTTGATGAAAGTTTTGTTACTGGTAGTGCAGGAGAAAGAAATATAAGTGACATTGAGTGGGACACCTACGTTATCGGGCTTCCGCCGTCTTCTCCGTATGCGTTGGTTGAGCGTTGCCCCAACACGTTAGTGGTTACGCCAAATAGCAACAGCTCTATTTCTCTTACCGTCGACACCAAAACGACACACTCTCTACGTGCGGTAGTTGCATTTGCCGGGGACCCTGTTTCGGGGGCAACAGTAACCCTTTCGGGTGCGGGCGGTGGAACACAAACAACGTCGACGTGCGGACAAGTTTATTTTTCGGGGCTCACGTCTGGAGACCGTACCATCACCATTAACAAGACGGGGTTTGAACCATACTCTGAAAATGTCACTGTATCTGGAGAGAGTAGCGTATCGGCAATTTTGATTCCTGTTGAATAATGCATATGCGTATACACAAACAAAAAACAATTCGCGGACTGACACTCGTTGAAATGGTTATTACCATATCAATATTTTCGATCATTATGGTTGTGTTGGTGCAGTCAATAATCTTTTTTTATCGTTCAAACACATCATCATTAGAGCAGTCGTACCAGGTGAACTCGGCGCGGAAGGGGAGCGCTGTGTTGGTGAAAAATATCCGAGAGGCAACGTATGGAGACGATGGTTCGTACCCACTTTCAAACATCGGTTCAACGACCGTCGTTTTTTTTAGCGACACTGAAAACGATGACAGTGTTGAAAAAATAACGTACTCACTTTCGGGCACCACGCTCATACGAAACGTGCTTGAGTCTTCCGGAACACCTCCTGTATATACGGGCGGAGGAGTTGATCACCTCGTCTCTACATACGTCAGAAATGAAGAAGAAGGAGTACCTCTCTTTAGATTTTACGATGTGAACGGAACAGAGATAACAGACTACGAGAATGTGAGTGACGTTCGCTCTGTTACTATAAACTTAGTTGTAAACGTACAACCAATTAGGGCTCCACAAGAATTTACCCTTCGTTCAAGCGCAACGCTACGAAACTTAAAGAGTGAATAGTATGCCTGTACACACAATGGTATTAAAAAAAATGAACAGTACTGCGCGCGGGTCTTTTGTACTTCTGACGTTGGTGTTTTCAGCAGTGTTTTTGACACTCATTACATCACTCTCAGGGTACATTTTTATCGAAAAACGAGCACAGCTTGCGAAGGAAAACCTAGAAAAGTCACTCCATATTGCCGAGGCGGGGCTCAATTACTATCGGTGGCGATTAGCACACTTTCCCGGAGATATCACTGATGGCACCGGAAACCCGGGGCCGTATGTGCACACGTTTTCTGACCCGGAAGAAGGGACGATCGGAAGCTTTTCTCTTGAAATTTCCGGTCAAACTTTCTGTGGTGTAACTTCGGGCATTTCAATTACATCTACCGGGTGGACAAACGCAGACCCTTCATTAAAACGTTCTGTGCGTGCAGTGTATACAAGGCCATCGGTTGCTGAATATTCACACATTGTAGATGCAAACGTTTGGGCGGGGAGCGACCGAATAATTTCCGGTCCGTACCACTCTAACGGAGGTGTGCGTATGGACGGTACTCACAACTCGACGGTTTCTTCTGGTGTTTCGTCGTGGTACTGCAGTAGTTCGTTTGGCTGTAGCCCTCAACAAAACCAACCCGGAGTTTTTGGTTCAGGGTCAAACCCCGAGTTATGGAGCTACCCCACAACCCCCGTTGACTTTGGTGGTATTACGGTCGACCTTGCAGAGCTACGGCAGTATGCCATTGATGACGGCGTCTTTATTGAAAACTCTAACCGTTTTGGATGGAGGGTTGTTTTTAATGGTGATGGTACGTTTGATGTTCGTAAAGTGCAGTCTGCAACTAAAGTGTGGGAGTACTCTACGGAAGACGGGTGGCAACAAGAGCGACGTATTGTAGGAAACCAACAGTCAGCGACAACGTACAGTATTCCAGCAGATTGCCCCGTGGTTTTTATTGAAGACGACATATGGGTGGAGGGTGTGGTGAGCGGAAAGGTTATTTTAGCTTCAGCTGATGTTACCAATCCGGGTGTAGACCATTCAGTGGTACTGAGTGGCAACATTACGTACGCAAACGAATCTGGAGACGGCATCACCATTATTGGCGAAGAAAATGTTCTTATTGGTATAGATGTTCCAAACGAGATGACCATACAGGGTGTATTTATTGCGCAAAAAGGGCGGTTTGGCAGAAACCACTACTGCGATTACGATTGCTCTAGTACAAAAGGCAATCAATCCGTTCCCGGTAGTTTAGACGAATATGTGACGCGCAGTACACTCAACACAATAGGTACGGTTGTTTCAAAAGAGAGAGTAGGCACCAAGTGGACATCGGGGGGGGCTTTTTTATCAGGGTTTAATCAAAGAAACGACTCATTCGATAAGGCTCTTGCTGACAGCCCTCCACCGTTTACCCCGTATGTGTCCGAAGACTACCTCTTCCGTTCGTGGCGTGAGGTGAATTAATCTGTCCTGTAAGTGACGCACTGATGGTACTATTGTTTTATGAAACCTATTATTGTAGGAAATTGGAAAACATACGTCAGTTCGCAAAAAGACGCAAAGAAACTTTTTAAGGCAATAGATAAAAATCTTCCTCGTACGGTCCGTTCAGAGGTTGTTGTCTGCCCCCCGGCTCCACTCATTCAACCGCTCCGTGCCTCGTACGTGGGAAAGAGAATTTCTTTTGGTGCGCAAGACGTCTCGTTTGAAGACGGCACTCCAACAGGTGACATTATGCCGACAGTACTAAAAGACGTGGGGGCACAGTACGTTATTATTGGACACGCGGACAAACGGCGTGACGGAGATTCAGATCTGATTGTAGGAGAAAAAATCAACGCAGCGCTCGATAAGGGGCTACGACCAATCGTCTCTTTTGGCGAACAGGTACGAGACAAAGAGGGGATATACCTTTCAGATTTAGAACAAAGTATTCGGGGGTCCCTGTTTAACCTTACTGAGAGCGCACTGAAAAAAGTAATTATCGCGTATGAACCTGTGTGGGCAATCGGAGCTACCGTGACACCGTCAGCGCGCGAAATACAAGAGACAAATATTTTTATACGAAAGACACTCGCAACAAAATATTCTCGCGGAGTCGCTCTGAAGGCACGCATTATATACGGCGGTTCAGTTGATGATACAAACGCAGATGAATTAATAGCTGATGCCGATATTTCCGGATTTCTATTGGGGCGAGCAAGTGTTGATGCTGAAGTGTTTACTACTATTGTAAAAGCATGGCAATAAGAGTTTTGGATTGGTCGCAAAATTTTTCGGGAAAGAGCGTACTCGTACGAGCGTCTCTTAACGTTCCTATTGAAAACGGAAACGTTACGAACCCCTTTCGGTTTGAAAGAGCTTTACACACCATTGAGGCACTCGCTGTTCGTGGTGCGCGGGTGGTAGTTGTTGGGCATATTGGGCGGGCGAGTACCGACTCTTTGGAGGTGGTGCATAGAGAGCTGCAAAAAAGAACTACGGTACCCATCCATTTTGTTAACGACGTTGTCGG
Source organism: Candidatus Kaiserbacteria bacterium CG10_big_fil_rev_8_21_14_0_10_45_20 (assembly GCA_002773335.1). GTDB lineage: Bacteria > Patescibacteriota > Minisyncoccia > Phycocordibacterales > Phycocordibacteraceae > Phycocordibacter. Next base: position 17,452 of record PFBH01000014.1, read on the forward strand.
CGCTCAGGCGCAAGAAGCTGTCGCTCGTCTATCGGGTGGCGAAGTATTACTGTTGGAAAATGTGCGACGTGATGCACGAGAAATTGAAAATGATGATACGTTTGCTGCCCGCCTTGCGTCGTTCGGAGAGCTTTTTGTAAACGATGCGTTTGCAGACTCTCATCGCGCACATGCATCTATTGTGGGAGTTCCTCATTATATAGAGAGCGTAGCCGGGCCTCGCTTTATGGAAGAATACAACGGTATCCTTCCGGCGCTTAATCCACCAAGTCCGTCGTTTGCCATTATGGGTGGTGCAAAATTTCTGACCAAAGTGCCACTTATAAAAACACTTTTAGAAAAGTATGACACGGTATTTATTGGTGGAGCACTCGCAAACGATTTTTTCTCAGCCAAAGGACACGAAGTTGGAGTGTCACTTGTTTCATCGGTGTCTCACGCAGAAGCACTTCTCAAGAACAGTAAGCTTATTACCCCTTCTGATGTAACGGTTTGGGATGGAGAAAAAAAGGATATTAAAAAACTTTCCGACATAGCCCCACGAGACGCTATTTACGATATCGGACCCCTTTCAGTGAAAGCTATTACTCCGTACATACAAAAGGCACGTTTCATTTTATGGAACGGGCCGTTGGGAAATTTTGAGAAAGGTTTTATTGACGGTACCGAGTCAGTGGCAAAGGTTATTGCGTCCGCCTCAGGGAAGTCTGTGTTGGGTGGAGGAGACACCGTTGCCTCTATTGAACATCTGCAACTCAAAGAAAAAATAACTTTTATCTCAACAGCAGGAGGAGCAATGCTTCAATTTATTGCCGAAGGTACACTGCCGGGTATAGAGGTCCTCAGTGAATAGCAGCTTTTATTTTTTGCGCAAGCTCTGTTGCACGACCTTTTTCGTAGGATCCTTGTGGCCACAGTACCAGAGCATCGTCTCCAAAACGAGGAATTAAGTGTATGTGAAAGTGAAAAACAGTTTGCCCTGCCTCCGGTTCACTGTTGCACTGTACATTCACACCCTTTGCACCCAGAGACGTTTGTAGGGAGCGTGCAATTTTTTGTGCCACCAGAAAGAGATGCTGGAGAGTTGCTTCGTCTGTATCAAAAAAATTACGAGACCATTTTTTTGGTATGACGAGTGTGTGACCTTCTGTTACTGGCGCAATATCTAAAAACGCTAATGCGATGTCGTCTTCGTACACAATGTCTGCAGAAACTTCTCGCGAAATAATTTTTGAGAAAATAGTATCCATACGTAAATATGATAGCATTTGGTAGATGCACAATCTCCACCCCGTAGCGAAAAGTATTTTAGAGGCACGCAGTATTGAAGACGTAGAGGGCTTCATTAACCTCGAGTATGACAAGCGCCCAGATCCGTTTCTGCTTACCGATATGGATGTTGCTGTGTCGCGCATACTGCAGGCAATACACAGTAATGAAAAAATTTGTGCGTGGACAGACTACGACTGTGATGGCATTCCCGCCGGAGCGCTCCTCTCGGATTTTTTTGAAATGATTCATTACCCCCTCCGTTCGTACATACCTGAACGGAGCGAAGGGTACGCACTCAACGAGCAAGGTATACAGAAATTAAAAGACGAAGGCGTTTCACTCATTATCACTGCCGACGCCGGCATTACCAGTAATAAAGAAGTGGCGTTTGCGCAGTCATTAGGAATTGACGTCATTGTGACTGATCACCACCTCCCGAGCGAGACGCTCCCGCCGGCAGTCGCGATCATTAACCCGCATCGTGCAGACGACACGTACCCATTCAAAGACCTCTGTGGAACAGGGGTTGCCTTTAAGCTCGTTGAAGCACTCCTCTCAAAAGGAAGCTTTGACGTTGTTGCCGGAAACGAGAAGTGGTTGCTCGATTTGGTTGCACTCGCAACGGTTGCCGATATGGTCTCTCTGACAGGCGAAAATAGAACACTCGTTTCTTACGGGTTGCTCGTTGCAAGAAAAGGAAGAAGAAAGGGAATGCGGGTACTGTTAGAAAAAATGCGCGTTCCATACCGTACTATCACTGAAGATGATTTTGCTTTTTCCATTGCTCCTAAAATAAACGCGTCATCAAGAATGGAGAGTCCGCTCTTGGGTCTTGAACTGTTAACCACGACGAGCACTGAACGCGCAAATGAGTTGGCAAAACATTTAGTTAATTTAAATAATGCTCGAAAGCTTGAGGGTGCGAGAGTTTCAAAAGAAGTAAAGAAAAGGTTAGACGGGTCTCAGTTATCACGGGTCATTGTTATGGGTCGGTCTTCTTGGAACCCCGCGCTCCTTGGTATTGCAGCGACGGGTATTGTTGAGATGTACGAGCGACCTGTGTGCCTGTGGGGTAAGGACGGAAGTTTAATAAAGGGGTCGTGTCGTTCCGATGGAACGGTAAACATTGTTTCGTTAATGAAAGAGGCAGAAGATTTGTTTGAAGATTTTGGTGGGCACGAGCTGTCCGGTGGATTTTCTTTAAAAGAAGGGGCGATACACCAACTGCCGGAGGCACTGGAGAAAGCGTACGCGTCGGTAACATCAGGAGAAAAAAAAGATGAACCAATGCAGATTGACGGAACGTTAACGCTCTCTGAAGTGGGAAAGTCTTTGTACACATCTCTGCGACATCTCGCTCCCTTTGGTGTGGAAAACCCAAAACCTATCTTTCAATTTTCTAACGTACGAGTAGAGAGGGTGCTCTATTTTGGAAAACATAAAGAACATACGCGCGTTACCATTAGTGACGATACCGGCAGGGCAATTGACGCAATTGTGTTTTTTAGCGACAGGTCGTCTTTTAAAAACGAGCTCGCGTTGCTGTCAAAAGGGGACAGGGTAAGCGTCTGTGCGTGCGTGGAAGAGTCTTCGTTTGGCAACAAAACCGAGCTCCGTTTGCGAATTGAAAATATAGAAATTAAAACTACGGTACAATAACCGCAATGACAATTCGTGTTTTTACTGATGGAGGTGCGCGAGGCAACCCCGGACCTGCCGGCGCAGGAGCAATTATTTACAACAATGACACAGTGGTGGGGACTGTATCTGAGTATTTAGGACGACAAACAAACAATGTCGCCGAATACGAAGCGCTTATTTTGGCGCTTACAAAGGCACGAGAGCTACACAAGAATATTTCAGACGAAGAGGTACATGTTTTTATGGACTCTGAACTTATTGTGAAGCAGATGAAAAAAGAGTACAAAGTGAAAGACGCAAAACTAAAACAGCAGTATGCGAAGGTAGAGAGCATTATTGCCGAATCGTTTCCTTCTATTTCGTTTATGCATATACGGCGAGAGCAAAACGTTGAGGCCGATGCACTGGCAAACGACGCGATGGATAGGGGGGTGTAACGTAATGTAAAGACAGTGAAGGAGAAACATTTCTTTGAGCAACTATTTGGAAAAGAAAATGTTCTTATAACGATTTGCATTGCAATTATTGCCGGAGTCGGCGTCTGGTCGTTGTTTATTGAAACGCCGTCACTCCCTTCGTTTGAAAGGTATGAAGGTTCGCGGGTGATTATAGGGGGAGTGGTTTCTCGGGACCCCGAACACAAAGAGCACTCTTTGCGTTTAGTGGTTACCGTGCACGAACTTAATAGCGAAACACTTCAAAACGAGAAAACAAACGTTACTGTATCAACAGATAGGTTTTTAGATATACACTACGGAGACAGGGTTCGTGTGACAGGTGTGTTGCGTTCTCCTGAAGCGTTTGAAACAGAATCAGGAAGAACGTTTAATTACCCACGCTACTTGCTGGCGCACCGTATTACACATTCAATTTCTTTTGCCGAGACAGAAGTGTTCGAGTCCGGCAAAGGAAATGTTTTTGTCGCGTCACTGCTTTCGGTAAAGCACACATTGCTGAGAGGGATGCAAAAAGCGCTTCCTGAACCGGAAGGAGCGCTCCTTGCAGGGCTATTGTTAGGAGAAAAGCAGTCTCTCGGAGACACCATTACTGATGCGTTTAGAAACTCGGGGGTCGTACACATTATTGTTCTTTCGGGGTATAACGTCGCACTGGTAATTAACTCTGTTTTGTTTGTCGCAGTACGAATATTTCCGCGCCTTGTTGCGTACAGCTTTGCCGGAGTTTTTGTTTTGGGGTTTGCGGTAATGACAGGAGGGTCAGAAACTACCGTACGAGCAACCATTATGGCAATACTGATGATGATAGCGACAGTACTGCACCGCCCCTCTGTTGCACTGCGCGCCTTAGCTGTAGCAGGAGCAAGTATGGCAGTGTGGAACCCCCTGCTTGTTTTGTACGACCTCTCGTATCAGCTTTCAATGGTGGCAACGCTAGGTCTCATTATATTTTCACCATACATTCAATCTAAAATTCGGTTTGTGCCGGCATCGTTTGGGTTGAGAGAGATTGTTGCAACGACGCTCGCGACACAAATTACAGTACTCCCGATTCTTATCCTTTCAATAGGGGTGGTGTCGCTAGTTTTTTTGCCGGCCAATGTTCTAGTTTTGCCACTGGTTCCCATAGCTATGTTTGTGGGGTTTGTTGCCTCGGTTGTGGCGTTAGCCTCTCCGCTCGTCGCCCTCCCTTTTTCAGCTTTGGCGTACGTGCTCCTCAAGGGCATTATCGCAACAGCATTATTTTTTGGATCTCTACCACTCTCAACTCTTGTTATTCCTCCGCAGTGGTTATGGGTATCACTTGCCGTTCTGGTGGTTGCATACGTTTTTGTGTGGTGGTACGTAAGACGGTTTCTTACGAGCGGTGTTTAGGAAACGCGGTTTTCTATCACAGACCAATTGAGGTTATTAAAAAAAGCTTCGACGTACTCGTTTTTCTTTGCGGGGCGATAGTCAACCATAAACGCATGCTCCCACATATCGAGCGCCAAAATTACTTTTGCTCCACCCAACTGCCCAAGCTCGTGATCTGAGACCCACACTGTTTGGAGCGAATCTGCTGTTTCGTCTAAAGAGACTACTACCCACCCAATACCCCGGCTTCCGGCAACCTCTTTTATATGCGCTATAAAGTTGTCCCACGAACCGTACTTTTTTTCTGCGTGCTTTTGTAAAAGTGAGTCTGCTGTCGGGTTTTGTGGACCCCCTTCAAATTGCGTAAAGTAGTATTCGTGCATTCGGGCTCCGTTCCACTCGAAAGAAAACCTCCGTCGAAGTTCGTTAATGACGTACTGGTTTGCTCCCTGCTCTTTTAATTTTTCTAATTCTTCGGATATAACATTCATATGTTTTACGTATCCTTCGTACAGAGCAAGGTGCACGGATACCTGCTCTTCTGATAATCCTTCCAGTGTCGGAAGGGTAAATGTTTTTGCTGTATATGTCATTTCACTATAGTACCAAATGATGTGCGAAAATACTCTCAGTGATTCGGTTAGCCATACTCGGAGCCTTTCTTGTAAGCACCGCTATTGCCGGGGTGTTTGCGTTTCCTACAAGCCACCTTTCGGTGTCGTTTTTAGATGTCGGGCAGGGTGATGCCATACTTATTCAAGGCCCAACGGGGGTGCAGGTATTAGTTGACGGAGGGGTGAATCAAGCGGTTTTGCGTCAGCTTGGTAGAGAATTACCGTTCTACGATAGAAGTATTGATGCGGTTATTGCCACACACTCTGACCAAGATCACATTGGGGGACTGCGAGACGTCGTTGAAAGGTACTCGGTAGAGTATTTTTTTGAATCGGGGGCACAGAGCAACACATCTGCAGAAAGGGTGCTTCATACTGCTTTGGAAAAGAAAGGCGTTTCTCGTACTCTGGCTCGAAAGGGGATGCGAATGCTTCTTGGCGGTGGTGCGTACATTGATATTCTGTTTCCTGACAGAGATGTGTCTGGATTAGAAACAAACACCGCCTCAATCGTTGCTCGGGTTGTATATGGAGATGCAGAGTTTTTACTTACCGGAGACTCTCCGCAAAGTATTGAAAGGTTTTTAGTTGCCAGTGTTGGCGACACCCTAGAGAGTGATGTATTAAAGGCGGGGCACCATGGCTCTAAAACGTCGTCTTCTTTAGAATTTGTCCGTACGGTACGCCCTCAGTATGTGGTTATTTCTGCGGGAAAAGATAATTCGTACGGACACCCCCACCAAGAGGTTATAGATACCATACGTTCTGTTGGCGCAACTATACTGGGGACGCACACACATGGAACCGTCAAATTTTTTTCTGATGGACGTCGTGTGTGGCGTTGATAGACTGTGCGTATGTTTGGAATAAAAAAAGAAAGACCGTACGATGGAAAAATTAATTTTTGCTTTGTTCATCGTGAAGGGGGTCCTAAAGGTACACTTACCGCTACATGGTGGGACACCAGAGACTTAACGCGTAAGTGGGGTGGAAAAATAAGGACGACATCATCGCGTTCGGCTTATTTTAATAATTAAACATCCCTCCATACTGAGGGATGTTACACAACACCTGCTTTTTTGAGTGTTTTGTACGCTCCGCGCTTTGCAATTGTCTTCATTGCTTTTGTAGAAACAGTAACGGTAACGTGCTTATCAAGTTCGGGGACGTACACCTTCTTTTTGTGGAGGTTTGCTTTCTTGCGAGAAGTACCACACGGATTAAACTGTGTCGCACGAGTACGGTTTGAGTACTTTCCTCCCATTTGAGAGGTCTTGCCTGTTACTGCGCATTGCTTTGCCATAGTGAACGTGAGTATAAATGATATTGCTTAAAGTATCAAGCCCAACAAAAAGACTTATTGGTATGTGAGTAGGTGTTATTTTGATTTTTCCAAATACAGGGTAATGGTTCGGCGCTTCCAAGCAGAGCCGTCTTTTTTAGTATGTTTGTGCGATTTTTCAACTTTATGTACGGCAAAGTGTGTTTCAAAAAAAGATACAGCCCCCTCTTCTGTCCATACATACTCTGGAATGCCGATTTCAGGGTGAATGTACATACCTTTTTCAGGTCCCGGATGCTCTTGGAGTAGGCGATGTGCGTTTTGGTCTTCTTCAAGGAGAAACGATTTAAAGAAGAGCCACCCGCCCGGCTTGAGTACCCGATACACCTCTTCTTTTAATTGTTCGCGCTCTGCCTTACGAAGGACGTGTGATGACATCATATCCAGCGCTATGGTTATTGAAGAGTCCGGAAGGGGGATGGTTTCGGCGAGTGAGTGTACAAAAAACTCTACGGGCAAATCACCCGAAGCCTTTTGCGCCTCTTGTATGGCAACCTCTGAAGTGTCGTACCCAACCCCACGCATACCAAAGTCGGAGGCAAGAAACAGGAGGTTTCTTCCGTTACCACACCCAAGATCAACCGCCTTTGTGGTCACGTTCAGGTGAACCTTTCCATGGTGGCGCATTAAAAATCGAGTGAACTTTTTTAAATCTTCAGAAGGTTCTGTTGAAAGTGCAAGGTGAGCGTCTTGACCGCCAATGCCACCCCTTCTTTTAGCGTACTCTTTGTTCCAAAAGTCTTTGTGTTTCTTTTTTGCCATACTTTTAGCTGTTAGGAGGATTAGGGTATTAGGATGTTAGCCTTTTGGTCGTGTTTTTAAGCTAACCTCCTAATCATCCTAAGGCCTATTTTGCTTGTTATTTGTTTTGGCCCATTCATAAAATACGATTGCCGCCGAGACAGAGGCATTGAGTGACTCAACATTTTCAGAAATAGGAACCTTAAGAAGTACGTCGCAGTTCTCTTCGGTCTTTTCTCGTATGCCTTTTCCTTCGTTGCCAATAACAAATACACTCGGCTCGTCAAACACTTCTTGATCCAGTATTTTTGTTGCTTCCCCGGCAAGTCCGTATGTCCAAAACCCGCTTGTCTTGAGGCGCTCAAGCGTTCTGTTTACGTTCCCGATCTCTACGAGTGGGATACGAAATGCCATACCTGCTGATGCTTTGATTACCGATCCGGTAATGGGTACCTGTCGGTGTTCAGGAATAAGAACTCCGCTTATACCAAACGCTGTCGCAGAGCGAATAATCGCGCCAACATTGTGAGGGTCGTGCAGTTCTCCCAACAGTACCAACGCGGGCTTTTTTGAAAGATCAAGAGAAGAGAGAAAGTCTTCAAGGGGGGTGACGAGCTTGTTTATCTGTATAAACGCGGCGACTCGCTGATGCACAGCATCTTTTCCTATATATCGCGTAAGATCTTTCATTGAAAACTGCGTACGCGTTACCTTTTTCTTTTCTACCAAGGCGTACACCTCTGGGTTGGTGTCAGAGTCAACGAACACACGGTCTATGATGTGAGGTGCGTATCGTAAGGCTTCTTCTACGGGATGTTTTCCGTATATACAAACAATATCGTTTTTCATACCCCTACTCTATACTTTATACTCAATACTGTATACTCTACTAATATGGAACCTACTATTTTTGTCCCCGTTATCGTTCTCGTTATATTTTCAATTATCTTGCACGAAGTGGCACACGGATTTGTAGCACACCTTTTGGGTGACCCTACCGCGCGCCTTGCAGGGCGCCTTACCTTAAACCCAATTCCACACTTAGACCCTATCGGATCAATTTTGTTGCCCGGAATCCTCGCGCTTTCACAAACACCGTTTCTTATTGGGTGGGCAAAACCGGTTCCGTATAACCCATACAATTTTAAAAACCAGCGATGGGGAGAAGCGCTGGTTTCGGCGGCCGGACCCGCCACAAACATTCTTATCGCTGTTGTTATCGCGATGGCAATGCGATTTGGTATGCTCACCAACCCTGAGCTGTTTCAGATTGGAGCCTTTGTTATTCTTGCAAATATTGTATTGGCAATCATTAACCTTATCCCTATACCGCCACTTGATGGGTCAAAGATTCTCCGGTCGCTTTTGCCGTATTCTATGAACAGTTTTTTTGTCCGTATAGAGACGCTCACGTACGCACTCGGCCCTTTTGGCCTTATTGCCGCCTTATTGCTGATTGTGTACGTATTTAACGATATTATCTTTGCTTTTGTGCGCGCGATCTTCTCTCTCCTTACGGGAATGGCACTGTAAGAACTACAGTACGTTAGTAGTTAGTATATTGGTATATTGAGCTATGGAATATGATATTTGAGTATTGTTCTCAATACTGTATACAGAATACTAAATACCCTATACTGTTTTACCCTTCCGCTCGCAACCATTGCGTTTTTGAGAGCTTTTGTATATAGTAAGACCTGCCCTCTGTGGGCGTTTTTAATTCATGGCAACAATCAACCAATTGCGAAGAAAACCACGCCGTCCCCTTCAAAAGAAGATTAAAACGGTGGCTCTTTCTCGTGGTTTTAATACCATTAAAAACAAACCCACATTTTACCCTTCTCCATTTAAGCGAGGCGTGTGCGTTAAGGTGACAACTAAAACACCTCGTAAACCAAACTCGGCTATCCGAAAAATTGCCCGTATTCGTCTTTCAAACCAACAAGAAGTAACCGCCTACATTCCTGCTGAGGGGCACAACCTTCAAGAGCACTCGGTGGTGGTTATCCGTGGTGGGCGAGTGAAAGACGTTTCGCTCCGCTACCAAGTGGTTCGCGGGCGACTTGACGCTGCAGGTGTTGAAAAGAGACGCCGTGGACGATCAAAATATGGCGCAAAACGACCTAAATAATTTTTAATATCGCATTATGAGACGACCAATTAAAAGCAAGCACGACATTCTCCCTGACGAAAAGTACGATTCAGAGCTTTTGTCGCGATTTATAAATGCCATCATGCTTGATGGTAAAAAATCTACCGCCCGAACGGTGGTATACGATGCCCTTGATGAAATAAAAAACCGAGATAACACCGCAGATCCAATTGCTGTGTTTGAAATGGCAATACAAAATATCTCTCCGTCTGTTGAGGTACGCTCTCGACGAGTGGGAGGGGCTAACTACCAAGTGCCTCGCGAAGTTCGTGCCGAGCGCCGTCGCTCTCTCTCGTTTCGATGGATTATCGCTGCCGCGCGCGGGGCAAAAGGAAAGGCAATGTCTAAAAAACTTGCTGACGAGCTTGTTCTTGCATCTAAAAACGAAGGCTCGGCAATAAAGAAGAAAGAAGATGTCCACCGTATGGCAGAGTCAAACCGAGCGTTTGCCCACCTTGCGTGGTAGTTACAAAGCAATAGGCAGGTTCACGCTCGTTGTTTTTTTGTTTTATACTAATCATTAACCACTACTAATTAAGCACTATACCTATGGCCCGAGCATACCCACTAGACAGAGTAAGAAACTTTGGAATCATCGCGCACATTGATGCGGGGAAAACAACGACGTCAGAACGTGTTCTTTTTTACACGGGTATGAGTCACAAAATCGGAGAAGTGCACGACGGCGAGACTACTACAGACTGGATGGAGCAAGAGCGAGAACGAGGTATTACCATTACCGCGGCCGCAGTTTCTTGTACGTGGGCTCCAACATACGAAGAGGATCAGGTAGATAAAAAGAAACGATTTTCATTTAATATTATTGACACTCCGGGCCACATTGACTTTACCGTAGAGGTGAAGCGCTCGCTCCGTGTGCTTGACGGCGCGGTTGTTGTGTTTGACGGCGTTGCCGGTGTAGAGCCACAATCAGAAACAAACTGGCGTTACGCTGACGAAGGGAAGGTGCCCCGTATCTGTTTTATTAACAAGCTTGACCGAACCGGCGCTTCTTTTGAACGTTCGTTTCAATCAATCATTAACCGTCTTACCAAAGATGCGGTACGTGCAAACCTTCCTATAGGCGAAGAAGAGAATCACGAAGGAGTCGTAGACTTGTTAACACGAAAAGCTGTCTATTTTGAAGGAGTTCTTGGAAAAGACGTCCGTTTTTCAGACGAAATTCCTGAAGCTATGAAAGCCGACGTTGAAAAATACCGTGGAGAATTAATTGAAAAAATCGTGCAGGAAGATGAAGCAATGATGAATGCATATCTTGAAGGAAACGAGCCATCAGTAGCCGAGTTAAAACAAGCGCTTCGCAAGGGTGTTATTAATAACACCATCGTTCCTGTTTTTGCCGGCTCGGCGCTTAAAAATAAAGGTGTTCAGCTTGTGCTCGATGCAGTTGTTGACTACCTTCCGTCTCCGCTCGATGTCCCCCCAGTTAAAGGCATTAACCCTAAGACAGAAGACGAGATTGAACGCCATGCGTCAGACGAAGAGCCTTTCTGTGCACTTGCCTTTAAGCTTCAAACAGATCCGTTTGTTGGTGCATTAACATTCTTCCGTGTCTACTCGGGAACCATTAAAGCCGGAAGCTACATTTACAACTCAACAACAGGGGAAAAGGAGCGCCTAGGTCGCATTGTGCGTCTCCAGGCAGATAAACGAGAAGAGATTGAAGAAGTGTATGCAGGAGAAATTGCCGCTGCGGTAGGCTTGAAAGATGCGCGAACCTCACACACATTCTCAGACGAGCAAAACCCAATTATTCTTGAACAGATTGTCTTTCCTGAACCGGTGGTGTCGATGCGTATTGAACCTAAAACAAAAGCCGATCAAGAAAAGCTTGGTCTCGCCCTCCGAAAACTTGCTGATGAAGACCCAACCTTCCGCGTTTCGTCTGATGACGAGACAATGGAGACAATCATCGCCGGTATGGGAGAGCTCCACTTGGATATTTTAGTGGACAGAATGAAGCGCGAGTTTAACGTTGAGGCAAACACCGGAAGGCCACAGGTTGCGTATCGAGAGACTATTCAAAAAGAAGCAGAGGCAAACCATAAATACGTGAAGCAGACAGGAGGGAAAGGTCAATACGGACACGTTGTGCTTAAAATTAAACCTCTCGAACCTGTTGACGCTGAAGCAAAAGTAAAAAATAATGTCACTCGCGAAGACCACTTTGAATTTATTAACAACATCAAAGGAGGAGCCATCCCCGGCGAATATATCCCCGCAGTTGAAAAGGGCGTGCGTGAGGCAATGGAGAGGGGTATCGTTGCCGGATACAAAATGGAAGACATCTCTGTTGATTTGGTTGACGGTTCGTACCACGATGTCGACTCTTCAGAAATCGCCTTTAAACTTGCTGCTCTCAACGCGTTTAAAGAGGCTGCGCAACGAGCAAACCCCGTCCTCCTTGAGCCGGTAATGAAAGTAGAGGTGGTGATGCCAGAGCAATTTATGGGAGACATTACCGGATCGCTTACTTCGAAACGGGGAACCATTGAAAGTATGGAGGACAGAGGAATGGCAAAAGCAGTTCACTCGATGGTTCCGTTGTCAGAAATGTTTGGGTATACAACACAGCTTCGATCAATGACGGAAGGCCGCGGATCAATGACGATGGAGTTTGATCACTACGCAGTGGTACCGCCAAACGTTGCCGAAGAAATTAAATCTTCTCGAAGTTAACCATTTTTATTGAAGAGCATTAAAAAAGCATCATAACGATGCTTTTTTAATTTGGTGAACGTAACCATTCAAGAAGTACCATTCTTGAAATTCGGCCTTCTTTTTTCTTAATTCCCTTTTTTCTACAGAGACGATCTGCAAGAGACACTAACCCATTCTTAGAAAAGCCTTTTTTTGATGAGAAGGCGGAAGTCAGTGCTTTCGTAGCGTCTCCAAAAGAGCCACCGTTTTCTAGTACTTCAATGACGATACGCCGGCAGTCTGGGTTATTGAGCAGTAACTTTCGTACACTCCGCCTCTTTCTCTTAGGTTTCTTTTCCTTTCTTTCTGGTTCCTTTGGTGGTTGTAATGATTGAAGGTGTAGCCCTTGTGGGCGCTGTTGCATTCTCTTTAAAATCTCTCTCGCGCCGGGCGATATACTTAATGTGTCAATGGGGTTTTGGACAGGGCGTTCTTTAGACATAAAGACAATGTTATTTAATGTGAGTAAGCCACCAGATAAAAAAAGCTTGTAAGCTTTCTTTCTGAGAAGGGTCGTGATTTGGCCTGAAGGTGTTGCTTCGTAAGAAGGAAACCCAAGCACGTAATTTTGGCTCATCAGTATGAAAGTTGATGCCCTGGGGAGTCGCTTTATTAAGCGCCTCAGCTACGTCGTCCCAACTACCACCTGAATTAAATGTATTCAAAATAACTTCTCGACAACCTCTGTTACTTTTTAAAATAGGTTCCAATGGGGGGTTTTGCGGGCCACGGACTTTACATTTACGAGCGGGTTTTACTGATGCCTCAATTTTGCTAGTGCGCGGTTCCATACAGGCAATTTTAGTTCCGTTGGCTCGCATCCCTTCCAGTAAACCAAGCACTCCTGCAGAGACCTTTAAAGGCGGTACTTCTGGTGGGATTCCCGAGTCTCTCTTAGCTGATTCCTCTTTTGCCATAAATATATCTACAGTAAATTATAGTTAACAATTTCGTTTCCCGTACCTTCTGGTGATATAAAGTACTTTTCATTGACTAGTATTTCTCTTGAAAGCCCCCTTCCTTTGCGCGCTGACTTTTTCTCATTCCAGTAGAGAGACATTTTCAGTGTCGTATGACCCTTTCTAAATTGAGGAGTATCTAAAAAGATTTTAGAATTTTTTAACTGGCTCATAATATCTTTTAGTATGCTTCGGTAGTCTTCTAGAGGAATAGAATCTTGAATATCACGAGTAGGATTTCTTTCTATATGAATCGCAATAGTGGGAACGAGATAATGTCCGCCCTCTGGTGCAGGCTCCGCTGTCTTTAAATGACTAATGCGGGTGATTTGTGAAAGAAAGAAACCTGTATTTTCATGTGATGGGGCATCCGTATTTTTTAAGTTTTCAACTAATTGGGTTATGTAATTATGCAGTTTCTCGCCTTCATTTTTAAGAGGAGAGTTTTTGGGGAGTGCACCCGCCTCATTTATAAGCTTTAGCTCTTGTGCGTTCTCTTTTGCAATTCGCGCCTGTCGGATTCTGTGTGCTTGAGCATTACGGAGCCTTTCCTTTCTTGCTACTTTCTCTGAAACATCGGAGAGTCTTTGGGGGGTTACTATTTCATACTGTCGGACACTTTGTGGTGGTCTAACAACAAGCTCTCTCTCGCTACCCTGTGTTTTTATTGTTTTTGAGCATGCTCTGGTGTGTCCTGTGTGTTGTGATTCGGCGCCACTAGACGACGTGGCTTTTACGTTCTCTTGGAATTGCAACTGATCTTTTCTGACGCGGAATGCTTCTTCTAAGGTTTTAAGAAATTCGGTATACGTAAGGTTCTGTAGAGACTCGTTTTGGTGGGTAATTGAAATAAGAAATGTTCCATTCGTGTCTCGTGCGTATCTAATTATGCACTCTCTCGGAACCAGTCTTCCTTTTTTCTTTTTTAAAACAACAAAACTTCGAGATGAAGATTGCCCTGGTTTTGTCGCAAAAATTATCTTTCGGAACTCCTTTAGGTCAAGAGGTCTTTCCATTGATTCAGGGGCACCTTCTATTGTTTTACTTGAGTCCATATACGGGAGTGCTTACCTAGAAAACCTCTGCAGTGTTTTGCACTATAAACTAAAAAGGGTAAATATACAAAAAGTATTTTTGTTGTATAATTTTTTGCTGTCATTACAGACGTCGAGATACAGCCTTCTATGTAATGAATATTGAAAAGCTTGACTCTTTTTTGTTTTCCGATAGTATAGGCGGTAACGCATCACGCGTGTTTTTCTTCTGTGAATCTTGTGATTTTCAGACGAATTGGGGCGGACGCCCTTTTACAACGTTAGAAATTTAACCGCTTAATTACTAAGTAATACGCATATGGCAGACTTTGATCGTTCTAAAGCTCACGTTAACGTCGGTACTATTGGCCACGTTGACCATGGAAAAACAACATTAACCGCCGCTATTCTTTCTGTGCTTGGAAAGGCAGGAAATGGCTACAACGCTTCCTTAAAGGACGTTGGAGAAATTGACAAAGCCCCAGAAGAGAAGGCGCGTGGTATTACTATCTCTCTTTCTCACTCTGAGTATGAGACTCCTACTCGTCACTACGCTCACATCGACGCTCCGGGACACGCCGACTACATCAAAAACATGATTACCGGTGCGGCTCAAATGGATGGCGCCGTATTGGTGGTAGCTGCGACAGACGGAGTGATGCCACAGACTCGTGAACACATCTTGCTTGCTCGCCAAGTGGGTGTTCCAAAAATCATCGTATTCCTCAACAAGGTGGATATGGTTGATGATAAAGATCTCGTGGATCTCGTGGAAGAAGAAGTGCGTGAACTCCTTACAAAATACGAATTTGATGGTGCAAATGCTCCTATTATCAAAGGGTCAGGTTTGAAAGCTCTTGAAAACCCAGAACCAGGAAATGAGTGGTCTGACAAGGTTATGGAGCTTGCAAAGGCGCTGGATGAGTACATCCCAATGCCTGAGCGTGATACTGAGAAGCCCTTCCTTATGCCAATTGAAGACATCTTCTCAATTGAAGGCCGAGGAACGGTGGTTACCGGAAAGATTGAACGTGGCGTTGTAAACGTTGGTGAAGAAATTGAGATTGTTGGAATCAAAGACACTACAAAGACGACCGTTACTGGTGTTGAAATGTTCAACAAGTCGTTGCAACAAGGTATGGCCGGCGACAACGCAGGTATCCTTTTGCGTGGCTTGAAGAAAGACGATGTGCACCGTGGTCAAGTGCTTTCAAAACCAGGTACCGTAACACCACACACAGAGTTTGACGCAGAAGTCTACATCCTTTCAAAGGAAGAAGGTGGACGACACACACCATTCTTTACTGGCTATAAACCTCAATTCTATATCCGTACGACGGATGTAACGGGAGACGTTGCTCTTCCAGAAGGTGTTGAGATGGTTATGCCAGGTGACACAGTAACCTTTAAGGTTAAGTTGGTGGCTCCCGTGGCACTTGAAGAGCAGCAACGCTTTGCTATCCGTGAAGGTGGTAAGACCGTTGGTGCCGGTGTGGTAACTAAAATTAACGCGTAAGGAACATTCCGTTTCGGGAGACTTGTATGGTTGAAAAAAAGAAAAAAACAGCGTCTCCCCGAGAGACACCGACCCCGGAGGCAACGAGTAAGCTCCGTCTTCGTATTCGTGGCTATGACCACAAGCTGGTTGATAGTTCGGTAAAGCAGATCATTGACACTGCGCTTCGCTTTGAGGCGCAGGTTGTTGGTCCTGTTCCGCTTCCAACCGATATCAAAAAGTTTACTGTGAACAGATCGCCGTTCATCGACAAAGACTCTCGTGAACAGTTTGAGATGCGAACCCACAAGAGAATTTTGGATATTGTAAATCCAAATCCAAAAATTGTGGACGCTCTGACTAACATTTCTCTTCCTTCAGGTGTTTCAGTTGACGTGAAAATGACATAAGAGGTACGTGTATGAAATTCATCATTGGAACAAAAAAAGGAATGACTCAGGTTTTTGACGCAGAAGGCCGCGTGCACCCTGTGACTGTTTTGTCTGTGGGCAAAGTTGCGGTAACGCAGGTTAAAACTCCTGATGTTGATGGATACGCATCCGTACAGGTTGGCTTTGGCGAAAAAGCGGAAAAGAACATTGCAAAAGCGCAACGTCCAAAAGGAAACTTTGCTCGCTACAAAGAGTTTATTGTTTCCGAGATAGCATCTTTCTCTGTCGGAGACGTTATTGAACCTTCAGTTTTCTCAGAGGGCGATATGGTATCTGCTACAGCGCTCTCTAAAGGAAAGGGTTTTCAAGGCGTGGTAAAGCGTCACGGCTTTCACGGAGGACGCAGGACTCATGGTCAAAAGCACTCTGAGCGAGAACCTGGATCAATTGGTGGTGGACCTGGTCGTGCGGGAGGGCGTGTGGTAAAAGGGATGCGTATGGGCGGACGTATGGGCGGAGATCGCGTATACGTTAAAAATCTTCCTATCGTTCGTGTTGATAGTGACGCAGGAGAGATATACGTTCGCGGAGCAGTTCCGGGTAGACGAGGGGCGTACGTTGAAGTGTGCGAAATTCCTCCAAACAAAGAGAAGAAAACAAAGTAATATATGGCAACTGAAAAGAAAACAACGGTAAAAAAGAAAGCTCCTTCTCAGAAGGTGGCTCCGAAAACACCAAAAGCAACAAGGACACTTTCAGCAAAGGTGTATTCGGTTGCGGGGAAAGAGGTTTCAACCATTACACTGCCAGAAAATATTTTTGGTTTGCCAAAAAACGACGCGCTTGTGCATCAGGTACTCGTCTCGACTGAGGCAAACGCACGAACAAATGTCGCGCACACAAAAGGACGAGGTGAGGTTCGGGGTGGTGGTAAAAAGCCATGGAAGCAAAAAGGAACGGGGCGTGCACGTCACGGATCAATCCGCTCTCCAATCTGGAGAGGGGGAGGAACGACGTTTGGTCCTACAAACGAGAGAGACTTTTCGCAAAAGATAAATAAAAAAATGCGAGTAAAGGCTCTGACCACTGTTCTTTCTGGTAAGTTTTCTGACGAAGAAGTTGTGTTTGTTGACTCACTGTCATTCAGCGAACCAAAGACAAAAGATGCGAAGGCGTTACTTGGCGCCCTTGCGAAGGCAACAGGCGTTGAGGCACTCGCAACGCGCCGTAAGAACGCAGCGTTGGTGGTTATTCCATCCGCTGATGAAAACGCAAAGAAGAGCTTTAAGAATATGGGCAACGTTGAGGTTATTGTTTCTCGCAATCTAAACATCTCTTCATTGCTGACGTATCGATATATAGTGATAGTAAATCCAGAGGTCTCTTTTGAGTCTCTCCCCGTTAACGTGAAGTAATATATGGCACTATTTGGATCAAAAAAAGACGAGGCACCTAAGAAAGCGGTAAAAAAATCGACACCGGCTCCTAAGAAGGTTTCTTCAAAAAAAGGAACAGTAAAATCAAGTTCGCTTTCAGTGAACGAGGTTTTGATAAGTCCGCGCATTACAGAGAAATCTGCTCACTTAACCGCGCAGCGAGTGTATACGTTTAATATTTCAGTGCGCGCCAATAAGGGAGACGTTGCGAAGGCGATCTATTCGGTGTACAAAGTAAGACCAACAAAGATTCGGGTGGTAAAGAATGTTGGCAAGAAAGTTCGTCTTCGAACACGTCGTGGAGAGGGAACTAAGCCAGCTTCAAAGAAAGCGTACGTGTACCTTAAAGAAGGGGACAGAATAGAATTTTCATCATAAGTAGTATATGGCATTAAAAAAACGAAAACCAAGGACACCTGGAACACGCGGCATGACCTCGATTATGTACCGTGGCGTGGTCACGACCAACAAGCCTCTCAAGTCGCTTACAAAAGGTAAGGCGGCTCGTGCCGGACGGAACTCGTTTGGACGAATTACAACTCGCCACCAAGGTGCGGGAAATAAAAAGAAGTTTCGTGATATAGACTTTTTGTTTAATAAAAAAGATGTACCCGGACGAGTTGAGCACATTGAATACGACCCATACCGATCAGGATTTATCGCCCGTGTTGTATACCGTGACGGTGAGAGACGATACATTCTTGCTCCACAAAAACTTGGTGTTGATGACACAGTCGTCACATCGGTTGACGCTCCGTTAAAACCGGGAAATCGACGTCCTCTCAAAAATATTCCCGTAGGAACCTTTGTGTTCAATGTCGAGATTAAAGAGAATGGCGGTGCCAAAATTGCTCGTTCAGCAGGTAATTACGCCGAGCTCTCTGCTCTTGATGGTGGGTACGCACTTCTCAAGATGCCATCGGGTGAAATACGAAAGGTTGTCGATGGTGCATGGGCATCTATTGGTGAAGTTTCAAATCCAGAGTACAGACTGGTAAACAGAGGAAAGGCTGGACGCTCTCGACACTTGGGTATTAGACCTACCGTTCGCGGTACTGCAATGAACCCGGTTGACCACCCACACGGAGGAGGTGAAGGAAGGCAAGGGAGAGGCACGAAACGAGCAAAGACTGCATGGGGTAAACCATCAGGAAAGGGTCAAAAGACACGCGCACCAAAGAAATACTCAAACGTCTTTATTGTCTCGAGACGAAAAGTCGGAAAGAGACGCAAGGGAAATTAACAAAAAAGACCCTCTCTTTAGGGTCTTTTTTAATATGGGTACTGTTCTGTGTCAGAAAGCTCTTCCTCTAATATTTTTGCTGTTGATGTATTTACAAAGTCTTTGTAGTTGCTATTTGGAGTTGTTTCAAATTGTTCGGCGATAATATCTGACTCAAGAAGTCCTCCCCACCGGTTTGCTTCGGTAAGGTCTTGAAGAGAAGACCAAGGATATGAAAACTCTTTATTTTTCCAAGCAGACAGTTCACGGGGGTTTCTATGAATATATGCTGAAAGGTAGAGTAACTGTTTATTATCTTTTACGTGCACCGATTTAAAACGGCCTTGAAACACATGACCAGAAAGATGGTGACGTGTATTCATATACATCGTGTGAGCAACGAGGATTCGTTGCATATAGGCACTGATTCCTCCCGGGATCTTTTCGCGAACAAGGAGGTGGAAGTGGTTAGGCATAAGACAAAAAGAGGTAAGCTCAACAAAACGTGACTGCAAAACCTCAGAAAGCTTTTTTTCTGAAACGGGAAACCCAGTGAGCGCGTTGTAATTTTTTATATACCGCGTGACATTTTCAAACTGAATTGGTGACTGGAAGTAGAGGATGGAGAATAAAAAACGCCGGCGATCAATATCATCTTTAAAAATATTTCCTCTACGCGAACCTCTATTGAAAATGTGGTAGTACTCGCCTTCAGCAATATTGCGTTTCTGAGTCATATCTTTTTTGAGTGTAACACAAATGTTGGAGACCCGGGTCTCCAACATTTGTGTTGACAGTGTTCATTCACTTGTGTATTCTGTGCATCAAGCTCGTGTGGGCTCGTGTATAGCGAGCTTTTTTCATTCGGGTACAAATTTATTGCACAATCATGGCACGATCAGTCAAAAAAGGTCCATACATTTTTCACAAACTTATTAAAAAAGTGAGTGGCAAAACACCAAAAGAAACTGGTCCTATTAAGACGTGGGCGCGTGCATCACAAATCAGTCCGGACATGGTTGGTTTTACCTTTTTGGTACACACCGGTAAAGATTTTGCAGAAGTATTTGTATCTGAAGAGATGGTAGGTCACCGACTGGGTGAATTTGCTCCTACAAAGAAATTCCTCCGACACGGCGGTAAGATGCAGAAGGAGCTTGAGCAGAAGAAGAAAGAGTCTGAAATTGCAGCAGCAAAAGCAGCAAAAGCACCAGCAACAAAATAGTATATGAAAGCAACACTTAGCAACTATCGTCAGTCTCCCCGTAAAGTTCGCCTCATAACCGAACTTGTAAAGGGTAAGAGTATAGCAGATGCGTTCACAGCGCTTACGTTTAGCGATAAGCGAGCGTCAGCCCCTATTGAAAAACTCCTTCGTTCTGCGGTTGCAAATGCAGAGCAAGCAGGAGAGAGTCTTAACGAGCTGGTTGTAGAGAATATTGCCGTTGATAAGGGTCGCGTGGCAAAGACATATATGCCTCGTGCGTTTGGTCGAGCATCAACCATTCGTAAGCGATCGAGCCACGTAACCGTTACCCTCGGAAAGGCAAAGCCAAAGACAGCCCGACACACTAAAGCACCGTCTGCGGGCCAGAAGAAAGCATAAATTTTTATATATGACACACACAGTACACCCATACTCACACAGATTAGGAATTCTCCGAGACTGGAAAAGTCGTTGGTTTACCGCTGATCCTAAAAAGTACCGACAGTATGTTCGGGCTGACGCAACCATCCGAGAGTTTCTTGCAAAGCGCCTCAAAGGGAACTACGTTTCTCATATTGAAATTGAACGATCACAGAAAGACTTGCGTATCTCTGTTCATACTGCTCGCCCCGGAATGGTTATTGGTCGCTCGGGAGAAAACGCGATAAAGATTAAGTCTGAACTTGCTAACCTGCTAAAGAAGGTGTCTCCGCTTGATACCGCACAACTTCATTTCGATATTATTGAAATTCGTTCTCCTGAATCAAACGCGGCGGTGGTGGCGGCAATGGTTATTGAAGGTTTGGAGAAACGTTTTCCTTTTAGACGAGTGATGAAGCAAACCATGGACAAAGTAATGGCGAACCGTGATGTGCAAGGAGTAAAAATAAGCCTCTCGGGTATGCTTGGCGGGGCTTCTATGTCTCGTACAGAGTCTCTTAAAAAAGGACGTATTCCGCTTCAGACATTCCGTGCTGACATTGATTACGCTCACCAAGAGGCAAGGTTGCCACTTGGCCAAATTGGTGTAAAAGTATGGATCTACAAAGGAGACGTTTTTAAGGACGAAACTGGCGCACAGTCATAATCAGTAAAAGAATTTTTATGTTATTTCCTAAAAAAGTAAAATACAGAAAGTGGAGCTCGGCTCGCTCAAATCCTGAAAAAAAGACGGTAGCAACACGGGGTACGACTGTTGCGTTTGGATCCCACGGCCTTAAGGCGCTGACTCCATACCGCATTACATCAAACCAGATTGAAGCGGCTCGCCGAGTTATCTCTCGTTCAATGGGAAAGACGGGACGTATTTGGATCCGTATCTTTCCTGATCGTCCGTTTACCCGTAAGGGGGCAGAGACCCCGATGGGTTCCGGAAAGGGAGAACCACAAGGATTTGTGGTTGAGGTAAAGCCGGGGCGGGTAATGTTTGAAATTGACGGCGTATCTGACGCTGCTGCGCGTGAAGCGTTTCGTCGTGCCACTGCCAAGCTTCCGGTAAAGACGCTCGTCGTAACAAGAACATAATAATTTGCATATGAAGACTAAGGATGTTAGGAAGAAGAGCGAAGAGGAACTAAAGAAGCAACTGGCAGAGCTTCAGGAAGAGCTTCGCACGATCAGATTTGGGATGGCCGGATCTGTGAAGCAGAATGTGCGAAAGCCGTCGCACCTAAAGAGTGACATTGCCAGAATTAAAACCATCCTCGCGGAAAAACAATAAACGTATGACTGATCAAACACCAACAAAAACTTCTAAACCAAAAACGCTTCGCGGGGTGGTTACGTCTGCAAAAATGAAAGACACCGTAACGGTTTCTGTTACGCGGTTTGTAAAAGACCCAAAGTACAAAAAGTACGCAACTGTTTCGAAGAAGTACCTCGCGCACGATCCCGGAAACACAAAAGCGGAGGGCGACAAGGTAACGATAGAAGAGTGTCGACCGCTCTCTAAGAGAAAGTCATTTAAAGTTATATGATACAACCACAATCAATTGTTACGATAACTGATAACAGCGGAGGAAAGATCGGACGCGTCTTTAAGGTGCTTGGTGGATCAAAGCGCCGTTATGCTGAGCTGGGCGACAAAGTTGTTCTTTCGGTACAAATTGCCGAGCCCCGTAAGGGAGTAAAGAAAAAGGATGTCCTCCACGCAGTTGTAGTGCGCCAAAGAAAGGCATTTCGCAGACAAGACGGTTCGTACATTCGCTTTGATGATAACGCGGTCGTCATTCTTGCTAAGAACGAAAAAGATCCGTTTGAGCCAAAAGCAAACCGAGTGTTTGGACCAATCCCCCGAGAAATTGTAGAGCGCGGATATCAAAAAATAGGTTCATTAGCCCCTGAGGTTGTATAATGTATATGAAAATAAAAAAAGGAGACAAGGTAGTGGTTATTTCAGGAAAAGACAAGGGTAAAGCCGGCGTAGTTTCTCGCGCGCTTCCGTTAGATCAAAAAGTTATTGTGGGCGGAGTGAATGTCCGTAAAAAGCACAAGAAGCCACAGCGTGGCGTGAAGGGGACTATTATCAGCATTGAGATGCCTATCGCTGTTTCAAATGTTATGCTTGTTGATCCAAAAAGCGGTAAGAGGACTCGCGTTGGCATTGTGCGAAAGGACGGGGTACGAACACGCGTCACCAAGAAGGGGAATCAAGAAATATAATATAAAAATATATGAGCATTGTTCAAGAAAGACAAAAAGAAGGATTTAAGACACTCAAAGATACATTTGGATACTCTAATGTATTTCAG
Source organism: Candidatus Kaiserbacteria bacterium CG10_big_fil_rev_8_21_14_0_10_45_20 (assembly GCA_002773335.1). Lineage (GTDB taxonomy): Bacteria > Patescibacteriota > Minisyncoccia > Phycocordibacterales > Phycocordibacteraceae > Phycocordibacter. Next base: position 40,244 of record PFBH01000014.1, read on the forward strand.
TCGCCACGCTTGATAAAGGTGGTTGTTTCAACAGGTATCGGCAAAATAAAAGACAAGAACAAAATTCAAACCATTCAAGACAAACTTGCCCTCATTACGGGTCAAAAGGTTGCACCACGCGGAGCAAAGAAATCTATCGCTTCTTTTAAGGTTCGCGAGGGAGACATTGTGGGGTATCAGGTAACGCTCCGTGGAAAGAGAATGTACGACTTTCTCGACAAAGTTATTCATATCGCGCTTCCCCGAACTCGGGACTTCAGAGGCCTTAAGCCAACGGCTATTGATGAAATGGGCAATATGACACTTGGAATCAAAGAGAATACCATCTTTCCTGAAACGACTGACGAAGACTTGAGAGATGTGTTCGGCATTGCGATTACCGTTGTTTCAACGGCAAAAGACAAAAAAGAGGCAGAGGCATTTTACCGGCACCTCGGCTTTCCGCTCCAGAACGATTAACTCTTATCGTCTCTATTTTTAAAAACCCCGCCAATCTATTTTTGATTGGCGGGGTTTTTGCGACTCTAGCGAGGTTTTATGGTAAGAAGTGGCTTAATAAAAAGCCCTCAATCGCCTAAAATGCGTAGCGTTTTAGGCGATTAGGCATTAAAAAACCTGCCCTTTTTGCCCTTGTCCCCTTAAAACTCCCCGCATGCGGTGAGTTTTTTAATAATAAAGAAATAAATACAGAACCGAATTCCTCAACAGAATCTCGTCATTTTAGGTGCGACCGCATCTAAAATGACGAGATTGAGGATAGGTTTCAGTGAGGGCGTGTTTGAAAATCCACCCGAAAAATTTCAACTGTTTTATTTGTGCTCTGGTCCCTGTGCTTTGTGTTTTATTTGGTTTTTTGGACTTCTGTGTTTTGCGCTTTCTCTTTCTAAGCACTAATAACTAATTTTCTCATAACTCATACATCGTATTTCATTTCCCCCAGCTAATCCCTAATTCCCTAACAACCTAAAATCCTAGTTTTTCCTTGACTCTCTACCCCTTGGCTGTTACTATGCCCCCAGCTTTATAAGCGCCTCTTTTTTGCTCTCTATGGGCGGAAGAGCGCTCAAAGGCTGAAAACCCTCCTGATTCGTCGGGAAAGGTTCACCGAAAGTGAGTAAACCTTCTGGTTGTATGGGGCTTAAGCCTCACTGCTCACGTTTCGCTCGATACATTAATTTACAATGGCAAAAAAATCACAAATTGCACGAAATGCAAAACGCGTTCGCCTTTCGAAACGGTTTGCAGAAAAAAGAGAAACGCTAAAGAAAGCTGGAGACTACGAAGGTCTGCAGAAGCTTCCACGTAACGCAAGTCCGGTGCGTATTAAAAACCGTTGCGCAATCACCGGTCGTTCTCGTGGGTATATGCGCCTCTTTGGCCTTTCACGAATCCAGTTCAGAGAGATGGCAAACCGTGGCGAGATTCCGGGCATTAAAAAAGCATCATGGTAACAGATCCAATCGGAGATTTTATAACGCGTCTTAAAAACGCAGGAGCGGTGCGAAAAGCATCAGTCTCTATTCCGTACTCTAAATTAAAAGAGTCTGTGGCGCTCGCACTTAAAAAGTGTGGGTACGTCGGTGAGGTTTCAGACACAGGCAAGGGAGTTGAGAAACAGTTGGTGGTAACGCTTTTGTACCACAAAGACGGATCACCTAAAATTACTGATGTAAAACGCATTTCAAAGCCGGGCCGTCGTCTGTACGCACAAGTAAAAGACGTTCACCCTGTTCGGTACGGTAAGGGGGTGATGATTCTCTCAACACCGCGAGGAATCCTTACTGATTCAGAGGCGCGCAAAGTGCGCGCCGGAGGCGAAACCCTCTTTACGATGTGGTAATAAAACGTATATGTCTAAAATAGGAAAAAACCCAATTGCTATCCCTGATAAAACCGACGTATCTGTTACTGACGGCGTTCTTTCGGTAAAGGGCCCATTGGGTGTTCTTGAAAAACAGCTTCCGGACGCAGTCACTGTTTCTGTAGAAAATAAAGAAGTGAAAGTTTCTCCTGCCAACCAATCAAAACTTTCTCGCTCTCTGTGGGGTACGTTTGGATCACACATTAAAAATATGATTGCCGGCGTAAACAAAAAGTACGAAAAGAAGCTTGAATTACAAGGTGTTGGCTATAAGGTTGAGTTGCAGGGCAAGGTACTCAAGCTCAATGTTGGGTTTTCACACCCGGTTATGGTCGCTATCCCTGACGAGCTTGATGTCGCGGTAGAAAAAAACACCATCACCGTTTTGGGGATTAACAAAGACCTCGTCGGTCAATTTTCTGCTAACGTGCGCGCGGTAAAGAAGCCTGAGCCGTACAAAGGTAAAGGTATTCGTTACGAAGGTGAGTACGTGCGCCAAAAGCAAGGTAAGAAAGCAGCTGGATAATATATGTCTAAAACTACACCAACAACAAAGAAAGAGTTTCGTAAAAGACGGCACGCTCGTGTGCGGGCACGTGCCATTGGCACTGAAAGCCGTCCTCGACTCTCAGTGTTCCGTTCTTCAACGCATATTTACGCGCAAGTCATTAATGACGAGCTTGGGGCAACGCTTGCAAACGCAGACTCTCGATCTTTCGAAAAAAAGAAGCCAATGGACGCAGCTGTTGAAGTGGGCAAGATGATTGCAACAGAGGCAAAAAAGAAAGGTATCGAAAAGGTGGTGTTTGACCGTGGCGGTTTTGAGTACGCTGGAAGAGTAAAGGCGCTCGCGGACTCTGCGCGCGATAATGGACTTATTTTTTAATTTATAGACTATGACTGACGATCACAAAGAAGAAAAGAAAGCACCAGAAGGAGAGGGGGTAACTCCAAAGCCTGCTTCTGCAAGACCGCCTGCAAAACGAGGAGGCGGAAGAGACGCGCAATCCGGTGATCGTCGTCAACGAAGATCAAACAGACGAGGGCGCGAAGAGCGCGCACGTTCTGAGTTTGATCAAAAAATAATCAGCTTGCGACGGGTGGCCCGCGTGGTTGCAGGAGGACGCCGATTCAGTTTCAGTGCGGCCATTGTTGCCGGAGACAGAAAGGGGCGAGTTGGTATTGGGCTCGGAAAAGGTATTGATACCGCACTCGCTATGGATAAAGCATTCCGTGATGCAAAGAAGAATATGATTCGGGTAAACCTTACTGACACAAAAAGCATCCCTCACGACATTGAAACAAAGTACTCGTCTTCGCACGTCGCAATTCGTCCCGCTCCTACTCGCGGTATTGTTGCTGGGTCTTCAATCCGCACCGTGCTTGAGCTTGCTGGCGTAACCGACGTTACTGCAAAAATTCACTCGCGCTCTCGTAACAAATTGAACAACGCGCGTGCGGCGGTTCAGGCGCTTTCACAACTTCACGCAAAGTAAACGTATATGCAAAAACACAACATTTTACACTCATCAGGAAAAGCTTCACGTCCGGCTCGTAGAGTGGGTCGCGGAGGAAAACGCGGAAAGACATCAGGCAGAGGTATGAAGGGTGCCGGAGCTCGCGCGGGCAACAAGGGTCGACCAGAGTTGAGAGACATCATAAAAAAGATTCCAAAACGACGTGGGTACGGTAAAAACCGTGCTCGAACCGTCGTTCCGGGGCGAGACCGTTCAGTGGTCAACCTCAGTGCATTAGAAAAAGCGTTTAATGCGGGAGAAACAGTAACTCCTAAGGTGCTCATTGGCTTAAAACTTATTCGTCGTGTTGGTGGAAAAGCTCCTAAAACGAAGATTTTAGGACAGGGAACCCTTACAAAGAAACTCATTCTCTCTGGTCTCGAGGTATCTGAATCGGCTCGTACGGCAATACAAAACGCCGGAGGAGAGGTACAATAAACGAGAACTATGGCAGTATTTTTTAAAAAATTAGGACTTGTATTTACCGACGGTAAACTACTGCGACGCTTAGGGTTTGTCTTTCTCGCACTCTTGGCATTTCGTGTTTTAGCTTCAATCCCCATTCCGGGTGTTGACGCTGTTCAACTTGAACAGTTTTTCTCGAGCAACCAACTCTTTGGATTTCTCAACATCTTCTCTGGAGGAGGACTCTCAGCGCTCTCTATTGTAATGCTTGGTGTTGGTCCGTACATTACGGCGTCTATTATCTTGCAGGTGCTCACCATTGTGTTTCCTGCTCTGAAGTCTATGTACCAAGAGGAGGGAGAAATTGGTCGTAAAAAGTTTAACCAGTACGGCAGACTCCTTACGGTACCGCTCGCATTTATACAAGGGTTCAGCTTCCTCTTTCTTCTTGAAAGCCAGGGTGTTGTAACATCGCTCTCTGTTTTTGATTTTGCAATGAACTTGATCGTTATTGTTTCAGGTTCACTCCTCTTGATGTGGATAGGAGAGCTTATTACCGAGTTTGGTATCGGTAACGGTATTTCGCTCATCATCTTTGCAGGAATTATCTCTTCATTGCCATCTGTAGTGGCACAGTTGGTGCTATCGTTTGATCCGTCACAGATTCCACTGTACGTATCGTTTGCGGTTGCAGCGCTCCTTGTTATATACGGCGTGGTATTGATGACTGAGGCAGAGCGACCAGTTCCAGTTACGTACGCAAACCGTTCTCGCGGTGGTAGTAGCCAAAACAGCGTGGCAACGTACCTCCCGCTTCGACTCAACCAAGCAGGGGTTATTCCGATTATATTTGCACTCTCCATACTGCTCTTCCCGGGACTCATTTTAAACTTTATTGCACAGGCAAATATTGCGGTAGTTTCAGGTGTCGCGCAAACACTCCTTACCATCCATGGCGGAGCGATTATCTACGGTATCTTTTACTTCCTCTTAGTGTTTGCGTTTACCTTTTTCTATACGGCCGTTACCTTTGACCCAAATCAAATGGCAAACAACCTCCAAAAAGGAGGAGCCTTTGTTCCCGGTGTTCGACCAGGCGGTCAAACATCAGAGTACTTAGGAAGAATTATCACCAGAATTACTTTTGTTGGAGCGATCTTTCTCGGTTCGGTTGCGGTATTGCCACTCATTATGCAATCGCTCACCGGCATAACGACACTTGCTATTGGCGGAACAGCTCTCCTTATTGCAGTTTCTGTGATCCTTGATTTGGTGCGAAAAATTGATGCTCAAATCTCTCTCCGTGAATACTAATTTTTTGTTACACTAAAGATATATGAGGGGACGTTTTGTTATCGTTGTGGGGCCATCAGGCGCTGGTAAGGGGACGTTGGTTCGGTATGTGCTTGAGGCGGTCCCTGCCATTTCATACGCGCAGTCATTTGTTACGAGAGGTATGCGTCCCGGAGAGGTCAATGGCGAAATGTACCATTTCGTCTCTCAAGAAGAGTTTGATAAAAAAATACAGCAAGGAGATTTTTTAGAATGGGCGGAATTTGGTGGTAATTATTACGGAACAGCGCTTTCAAGCGTTATGCCTGAGCTTGAAAAAGGCAACATCATTCTCAAAGAGGTTGAGGTGCAGGGGGCTCGTCAAATATTAGAAAAAATTCCACGCAAATCACTCTTTATTATATTTATACACGCGGGATCTTGGGGTGCTCTTGAAAAGAGAATTAGGGGGAGAGCGCCTATTTCTGAAGAAGAGGTGGCGAAACGGAAGGGTCGATACGACGACGAAATGAGTTTTATACAGAAAGCAGACGTTATTATTGAAAACAATGACGGGTCTATAGAGGTTGCAAAAAAGAAGATACAAGAGGCGGTAGAGTCACTGCTTTGATTTTCATACCGACTTCGGGTATTGTATTGATATATGAGTACGCCTAAAAGGCTTTTTTTGTTTGTCGGCAGAACCGCATCTGGTAAAGAAACGCAAAGCCGAAAACTTGCTGAAAAAATAAACGCACCTGTCTTTATGACAGGAGAGCGGTTTCGTGAAATTATCCGTTCCGGAAGCCCATTAGGAGAGAAAATCAAAGACGACTACGAAAAGGGGCTTTTGATGCCATCGTGGGTTGCTGATTATATGTTTCAGGACTTCGTATTTAACTTGCGGTACGATAAGAGCGCCGTTTTTGAGGGGTCCGGTCGAGACAAAAAGCAAGCAGAAGTAGTCGAGGCGGTTACCGAGTGGCTTGGCAGAGAGTACGTTGTTTTTAACCTAGAGGTTTCTCCAGAGACAGTTATTGCCCGATCGCTCTCTCGACAGCGCGATGCTACTGACGAAGAAGAGGTGATAAAGACGCGCCTTGCAGAGTACGAACGCCTCACTGCCCCGGCTATTGAGCATTTTCGATCGCTCGGAAAGCTTGTTGATATTGACGGAGAGAATTCACCCGAAGAGGTTCACAGCGAGGTAATGAAGCACATTTCAGACGATGATTATTCAAACTGAAGAAGAGAGAGCAATTTTAAGAGAGGGAGGTAAACACCTCGCCTCTATTTTAAAGACGCTCGAGAGTGAACTAAAGCCCGGTATGAACACGCGAGACATTAACCTCCGTGCCGAAGCGTTGATTGCTCAGTATGGAGACACTCCGGCGCTTAAGGGGTACCACCCACAATTTGCAGAGCGCGCGTACCCGTCTTCCATATGTGTTTCGGTAAACGATGAGGTGGTGCATGGCATTCCTTCTGAAAATAATATTGTGCTACAAGACGGTGATATTGTCAGTCTTGACTTGGTCATTATTCACAATGGGTTATTTGTAGACTCTGCCCTGACTGCTCCTGTTGGAGAAATCGACAGCGCCACAAAGCGATTGCTCTCAGCAACAGAAGAGGCGCTTTTGTTAGGTATACGCCAAGCTCGGACAGGGGCGCGTATGGGCGATATTTCAAGTGCTATTGAAAACAAGGGGTACGAGTGCGGGTATGGCGTTGTGTATGACTACGGTGGGCACGGTGTCGGGAACGCGGTTCACGAAGAGCCGTCTGTCCCCAACGTAGGCGATCCAGGAAGAGGAATAGTGCTCCGCGAAGGAATGGTGCTTGCCATAGAGCCAATGTTTAACGAAGGGTCTCCTGAGGTTGTACTGGAGCCTGATGGATACACAATAAAAACCGCTGACGGAAAAAGAAGCGCGCACTTTGAACACACAATTATTGTTGGAAAGGACGGAGCGGAAATTTTGACACTGCGCGATTAGCGTTAACTATTAAAGTATTTTTTGCCCCTTCTTTGAAATACTCTTTGCCTAAATTACGAGGCATTTGATTACACGACAACACCTCTCAGCCTTCAAAACACTAAGCACTAACAGCTAAGTACTAATGACTCATTTTCATACCTCGCATACTGTATACTTTAAGAAGTATGAAATCGCCAGACGGAGGCAAGCAGTCGCCAGAACATCAACTTAATAAACTGCGAGAGCAGGCGCGTTCCGGAGGAGGGGGCGGTGGATACAGACCTCAAAAAGTAGGAGGGAGCGATTTTTCAATTACCCCACAGGCAGAGCCAAAACAGGAGACCTCGCTTTCACCGGAAGGAGGCGAGGGTGTGGTGTTGGATTTGGTGCCTGATGCTAACGACAAGGATATGGAAGAGCTCCTCGATATCCTCAACACACAGGGATTCTCGGCGGTAATGAAAGAGCTGGACAGGATAGACAATCCCCATTTAGAGGACGACTTTCACCGACTGCTCGTGCAATACAAGTCCGAGGGGCACCCCATCCCCGGATTGAACCCCAAAGACCCGCTTGCAAAAGCACTCGATTTTATATTGCTTGAGGTTTCTGTCCCCGTGATAGCAAAAGAGAAAGGAGGCTCACTGAAAGACATACTGCAACAAATGGAGCAGTTTTACTTGGCAGTCACCCCGTTTGTGTACCACCCCGACCCAATCTTTTTTAAAGATTTTGCAAAACGAAAGGTAAATCACCAAGACCACTTTACGGTTGAGGTTGCGGTAACACAGGGTGGAGAAGAGGCGGTTTTTTATATTGCGACCCACCGCGCTCGGAGAGAGAATGTTGAAAAGCAGTTGCTCTCGGTATTCCCTTCGGCGCGTATCGTAGAAGAGAAGAACGACAACAACATATTCAATCAGTTTGGCTCTGTTTCTTTTTCATATGGGACACTATTTCGTCCTCCGCCATACCCACTCAAAACAGAAGGGTTTGACTACGACCCAATGAACCTCATACTAGCAGCGCTTGCCAAGGTGTCAAAAGAAGGAGAGGGGGCTGCGATACAGATATCGGTTGCCGGGGCTGGTGAGTATCACCTCAAGCGTTTTCGAGAAATGTTGAACGAAATCAAAAAGGGAAAGGTGAAGGCAACCAAGCTGTTTCAAAAACATAAGTACCTCAAAAAGCACCCACTGTGGCGACGTCTCCTCCCTATGTTCAGAGATGATTTTCAGAATTTTTTAAAATCGGCAGAACAAAAGAAAAAAGAGGGTGAAAAAACTGAGGTGGATGCTGATACCGTGGCGCAGATACAAAAAAAGATGAAGTCGGTTATATTCGGCGTCAATATCCGACTGGTTACCTCGGCGCGAACAAAAGAACGTTCTGAAGCATTATTGAAAGACCTCGAGGCGTCGTTTGGTCAATTTGAGGATCCGGTTGGAAACGTTTTCAAGTTTAGACGCCCTAAAACAAAAAAAGCCGAGAGAGACTTTATCCGCTCGTTTATATTTCGTACTTTTGATAGGGCTTCCGACGAACGCTTTTGGCCACAAATGTGGCGCGAGTTTATTGAAGCTCCGTTGTTTGGAAAGATGCCGGTTGAGATGTCGTACGGCTCTCCCGTTAACCTGCTCAACGCTCCAGAGTTGGCGACGGTGCTCCACTTGGCAATATCTGGCTCAACCTCTTCGCGTGAAGCAAAAACCACCAGTGCAAAGCTCGCCCCTGCGCCGGTTGGACTACCGCAAGAGGGGATACTTTTGGGGCGCAACAAATACGCAAACTCGGTCACCGACATCCACCTCTCTCCTGAGGACCGCTTGCGACACTTCTATACCATCGGTCAAACCGGTACCGGTAAAACAAACTTCTTGAAGCAAATGATTATTCAAGACATTGAAAATGGTGACGGCGTCTGCTTCATTGACCCGCACGGCGTTGACGTACTTGATATTCTTTCGCGCATTCCAAAAGATCGCATTGACGATTTGATTTACTTTGACCCGGCGCATATGGACCGCCCTATGGGTCTCAATATGCTCGAGTACGACCCACGGTTTCCTGAACAGAAAACGTTTGTTGTGGACGAGATGTTTAAGATCTTTAAAAAGCTGTATGGCGATGTTCCCGAAGCGTTTGGGCCTATTTTTGAGCAGTATTTTAGAAACGCAACGCTCCTTGTTCTTGAAGACCCTGAGACAGGGTCCACCTTACTTGATATATCACGAGTCCTTTCTGATGAAGATTTCAGAGCGTTAAAGTTGTCTCGCTCTCGAAACCAGGTGGTCAATCACTTCTGGGAAGACATCGCAGAGAACGTGCGTGGAGAGGGTGATATAAGAAACGTGGTGCCATACATTACCTCTAAGTTTGATATCTTTTTGGCAAACGAAATTATGCGCCCTATTGTTGGGCAACAAAGAAGTGCCTTTAATTTCCAAGACATAATGGATAATAAAAAGATTCTTCTCGTAAACCTCTCAAAGGGGAGGCTCGGCGATTTGAACGCTAACCTCATCGGTTTGGTACTGGTAGGAAAGATAATGATGACCGCGCTTGCTCGTGCAAGTTACCTACACACAAACCCACCACCGTTTTATCTGTATATGGATGAGTTCCAAAACATTACCACCGATACCGTGTCAACCATTCTCTCTGAAGCGCGAAAGTACCGCCTCTCTCTTACCATGGCGCATCAATTTATTAAACAGTTGCAAGATGGTATATCAAACGCGGTGTTCGGTAACGTTGGCTCGATGGCGGTATTCCGTGTCGGACCTGATGACGCCGCGTTCTTAGAAAAAATGTATGTTCCAAAATTTGACTCTTCTGATATGTTGAACGTTGATAACTATAATGCGTACATCAAAATGCTCGCGAACGGTAAACCAACATCACCATTTTCTATGGAAACAATCGCCTTTCGTTCCGGTGATTTTGCACAGATAGATGCGTTAAAACAATTGTCATATCAACGGTATGGAAGGCCACGCAACGCCGTTGATGCTGAAATTGAAGAGAAATACAGAGGTATGCGGGGTAAGTAAAAACGTCTGCTCCTCCCATCTCCATAGCAGAGCTGTGAGGCGTTGGGCGAGCAGAACCGGGCGTTTTTGCTGGGATAGGTGCGTCCCGCCTGCGCTACGCCGTCGGCTTTGGCAGGGCGAGCCGGACGCACTCACCGAACCCGCATACCACTCTCAAGAGCGGTGCGGGATTCAGGGCGACAATTCACCCTCTTCGCCTTGCTTCGGGCGCTCTTGTCGTCCACCAGTAGATACGTGCTACACTAGATGGCGATGGATATAAAAATAGAACAATCTCTGGTTATTATAAAGCCAGATGGAGTACAGCGATCGCTTATAGGTGAAATTATTAAACGGTATGAACGTGTTGGCTTAAAAATGGTCGCGCTCAAAATGGTTATTCCATCTGAAGAGCAGTCAAAAGCTCACTATATGGTGGGAGGAGAAGAGTGGCTTGTTGCGGTAGGAGAAAAGGCCGCCGCCGCGTACGCAAAAAAGGGAGAGAAGTCTCCATACGCGACCCCTCGTGAAAACGGGCTCGCTATTTTGGCCGCAAATACAAAATATTTAGCCTCTGGTCCGGTTATTGCAATGGTGTGGCAGGGGCATCAGGCGATAGGGCTCATTCGCAAGATAACAGGAAGCACAGAACCTCTTTCAAGCGACGTAGGGACTATTCGGGGAGACTTTACCCTCGACTCGTACCAACTTGCCGATACGGGAGACAGGTCTATCCGAAATCTTATTCACGCGTCAGGCGAAGTAGAAGAAGCAAAGAAAGAAATTGCTATCTGGTTTTCTCCGGAAGAAATTTTAAGTTACCGCTTGATTGCAGAGCAAATTTTGTACGACGTGAACCTTGACGGCATCTTAGAGTAGTGTTCGGTTTTATCTTATACACAAAGAATGTGTATAGTCTGGCTGATGCAGGTGGTACTCTTTAAGTAGGGTTATTGGCATCATTAACTCTAATTAAAGTTCTTAAAAGGGAGTCTTACATCGTCTGCATTTGGGGAATTTCCGTTTACGGAATACCGATAGTGACAGATTGCGGACACCCACCTAAATATTTTTAGGTTAATGAGAACCCGGTAACCCTCCTAAAAAACCCCGCTCCGGCGGGATTTTTTAATGGTTAAATGTAGGTATGAAAAGAGACCGAATAGTAAGTGGTGTGAGCATACTTGCCTTGGCAGTCGTTATGACAGCTCTGCACCTCGGTGCTTATCGTTACTCGCTTTACTTCACGGTTGAGTGGTTTGATATGATGATGCACTTCTTAGGAGGGTTTCTTGTTGGCTCAAGTATTGGCTGGCTTCTGCGCTTTGAAGTACCGATTGGTTTGCGTTCACTACTGCCAACATTTTGGATAATTATTATCGGGGTTTTAAGTGTGGCGCTTGCGTGGGAGGCGTTTGAACTTGTAGCAGGAATTGCGCCATCAATCGGGTATCAAAAAGACACTATTGAAGATATAATGTTAGGGCTTATAGGAGCTGTTGTTGCATATGGGATATTCAAAAAATAAATCAGCGTCAATTACGTTTGTGCGAGGAGCACGTCAGGTAACGGGCTCTAATTTTTTACTCACCGTGCAGGCTCAAAATGGAAAGAAGGTAAACGTTCTTGTTGATTGCGGACTGACGCAAGGTGCCCGTTTTTGTGAATCCAAAAACAGTGTACCGTTTCCGTACACTGCATCAGAGATTGACGCAGTGTTTGTTACACACGCGCATGCCGACCATATAGGACTGCTTCCAAAGTTACTTAAAGAGGGATTTGACGGACCTATCTACACAACAGCACCCACAAAAGACCTCATTCCGATAATGTTAGAAGACAGCGTAACCCTCATTAACAGAGAGGCGAAGTCGTGCAACGAAGATCCTCCGTACTCAAAAGAGGACGTGGTAAATGTAAGCAAAAAGCTTACTGAAGTTGCGTACAGGCAAACAGTAGATATCGCTCCAGAGTTTTCGTGTACCGTATACAATGCAGGGCACATTGTCGGCTCTGCCACGTTTCTTTTTGATATTTCAGGAACTCGTATACTTTTTACGGGTGATTTAGGTCGGCGTGACGCCATACTGGTGCCCGAGAGAGATATTCCACCGCACCCGATTCATTACTTGGTCACCGAGAGTGTGTATGGAAACAGAGTGCACGAAGACGGCGAGGCGAGTGAAATTGATCTTCAGAACGCTATTTCGTGGGTTCATAAAAAAAACGGAGTGCTCCTCATTCCGGCATTCTCGCTTGAACGGACCCAAATTATTTTAAGCCTCCTTCAAAAACTGATAGAGACAAAAAAAGTTCCACCAATTCCGGTGTATATGGACTCTCCCTTGGCAGCTAAGGTGACCGAGGTGTATCGGTCTCACCCAGATTTTTTAATTGACGAAGTAAAGCAAGATATACAGAAAGGAGGTGATCCGTTCTCGTTCCCTTTACTTACCGTTACGCAAAGCAAAGAAGAGTCTGAAGAGGCCCTTCGTGCCTCTACCCCAAAGGTTATTATCGCCGGCGCCGGTATGAGCCATGGAGGAAGGATTCGAACCCATGAGGCCGAGTTTTTGCCTGATGACACCACATTACTGCTCTTGGTAGGGTACCAAACCCCCGGATCTTTAGGGCGTCGACTGAAAGATGGTGCAAAGAAGGTAAAAATAAACTGGAAAGACGTCAAGGTGCGGGCAGTCGTGCGTTCAACGGGAGGTTTTTCTGCCCACGCCGACAGAGATGACTTGGTAAGTTTCGCGGAGGCGGTTGCCCCTCAAAAAGCATTTGTTGTATTAGGAGAGATGGAATCTGCTTCATTTCTTGCGCAACGCATTTCTGGGTTTTTAGGTATTGAAGCCGACATACCGCAAGAGGGAGAGGTGGTAGATATTCCACTTATTGGATAAAATAAAAAAACCGAGCAGTACTCGGTTTTATTTACGGGTTTCTTAAGAGACTTTCTTTACAAGTCTTTCAAACGCGTCGGGGTTTTCTTTTGCAAGATCAGCAAGCACTTTTCTGTTAAGCGCAATACCTGCCTTTTTTAGTGTATCGATAAAGGTGCTGTAGTTTTTAAAACCAAGCGCGCGAACACCTGCATTAACCGAGATAATCGCGTCAGAGCGCATAACACGCTTCTTTGCCTTTCGGTCACGAAACGCGTACTTACCTGCGTGCACAATTGCCTCTTTCGCAGCTTTCTTCTTTTTAGATCGTGCAAAACGGTACCCCTTTGTCATTGAAAGGATGTTCTTTCGTCGTTTGATTGCTTTTGGTCCTCCTTTTACGCGTGCCATATGTCAGTTATTAGTTGTTAGAAAAAAGTAGAATATATTACTATGCTCCTGATCCGGCAAGAAATCGTGCTCGGTCTTTTGGTTTCATTTCGATTACTCGAGATCGTCGCTTTACCGTTTTGGTTTTACGAGATTCTTTTGCGTTAAAGTGATTCTGCCCTGATTTTCGGGCAATAATCTTTCCCTTTCGAGTAACGCGTAATCGTTTTGTATATGATTTATTTGTTTTCATATGCTCAACATCAGGGGAGTGGTGTGCTCGAAACGAGCAAAAACCCTCTCTACTCCAGATTGGAGATTTATACCATATCTGTAGGTTTTATGCCAGTTTTCTTCTCTTTTGGCGCCTTCTTTTTTCCTTCGCGCTCAAGAACGAGGTAAAAGCCTTTTGGACCCTTCTTTATATCTTCGGCAATTTTGTATTCTTCAGGAACAAGGAGCACAAAGCGCATAAGCCGTTCTTTGAGGAAATTTTGGTCCATATACTTATATCGACCCTTCAAAAAGAGCTCTACCTTTACTCGGTGCCCCTCACGAAGCCACTCTGCCGATTGACGAGCCTTACGGGTAAGGTCATGTTCGCCGGTCACTACCTCTACCTGTACCGCCTTTGTCTCTGTGTGGTGCGCTTTTGCTTTTACATCACGCTCTTTCTTTTTTTCTTGGTATTGAAATTTTCCATAGTCCATAATTTTGGCTATAGGAGGCTTCGCTTTAGGAGATATTTCTATAAGGTCGAGAGACGACTCTTTGGCACGACGAAGCGCCTCTTCAAGAGAGACAATGCCAATATTGTCTCCGGTGGGACCAATAACACGAAGTTCTTGGGCTCGGATTTGTTCGTTTATTCTGGTTCTCTGTTTCAAAGCGTTGTAGCGGTATTCTAACGCGTGATTGACTCTTTTACAACCACCTCCACAATCACAAATACCCCTTGCGGGGTATTTGTGATTGTGGAGGTGGAAGGTGGCGTCAGCTCACTCAGTATTTTGTTTCGCTCGATAGTTCGCTCACAAAATACTGAGTGGCTCCTGCCCGGGCTCGTCCGTCGCAGGGCGGCATGACTCCGCCTTTCATTCCCCCACGAAAGCCAAGCAGTTGGCTTTCTCCACTGCGTTTGAAATCTGTTAAGCGCTCGCGACCCCGGCTCGGCTTTTCTCTTTCGCAGGAAAATACAACGAAAGAGAAATATACCTCCGCCCGGTTCATTCCCCACGCACAGTGCGCAGGCACTGTGCTCCCACCACCCAATAAAAATACCCCTTGCGGGGTATTTGTGATTGTGGAGGTGGGGGGGAATGAACCCCCGTCCGAAAAGGGTCTTTGGGACGACTCTACAAAGCGTAGTTCTTTTTTTCACCGTGAAGTGAATTTAAGTATTAGTGTATAAAACGAACAAAAGAAGCTAATACCGAGCTCTCAATTTTCGAGAAGTTGTACGAGCAAAAAACTTCCTTATTCCGACTATATTACACCGGGTATCTCACTGTCAGAAAGAGTGAGATTCGATGCTGCTTAGGCTAAAGCGTAAGCAGGAGCACCTACGAACTGAGCGTAAGGGCTCTTAACAAGTGATTTTACACTTTGGGTTACTCGAGATTTTAGGTGTTCTCGAGCATTCACCGCTTTGCACGAAACAAAGGTGACCTTCCGTCAAAACTAGTCACCCCCCCACAGTATGTCCGCGTACGAACCTGTTCGTACAAGAGCTGGTATGAAATATTCATAACAACTCTTGGCGGATATACTGTGGCCGAGCGACTAGTGCTTATTCTCCTTTCAATGTTCTGTCTATGTGGCGTTTCGTATCTTTTGCTTTCAATAGCGCACGTTTATCATACCTCTTTTTGTGTCGCGCTACAGCAAATTCCAACTTTACCTTCCTGTTACCATTATACCACTTTATCGGGATAATTGTCAACCCTCTCTTCCCGTCTTGTTCTGCAAGTTCAAGAATCTCTTTTTTTGAAAGAAGCAGTCGGCGTGCCCGTTCAGGGTCGTATGATGCAGGCGTGTTCTTTTCTTGATATGGAGATATCGAAGCTCCAACCAGAAACACTTCACCTCCTCGCACTAATACACGAGCTCCAAGCAAAGAAGCTTTTCCTGCACGAATGGCTTTTACTTCATACCCAAAAAGCTCTGCTCCTGCAGAGTACGTTTCAAGAAATTCATAGTCAAAATGCGCCTTTTTGTTTTCTACAAATGCCATACCAAACAGTGTACAACGTCATACCTGTTTACGCATTTGCCACACGCCACTGCAGTAGTTTTGGAGTTGCGCTAAATGACAGGTATACTACGAAGAATGAATAACGCATCGTCTGGGAAAGGCTCTAAAAAACCTACATCACCAAAAAAAACACCGCCTGGTTTTGGAAAACGAGGTCCTCGTATTAAACGTCCACAAAATAAATATGGAGGAAACTTTACACTTTCGTTAATCGCAGCGCTCATTGTGTTAACGATCTACTCGTTTATGACTAGTCAGTCGGGCGATGTTGAGGATATCTCACTCTCTACACTCGCGTCAGATATTAAGTCTGAGCTGGTAGAAGAAATTACCGTGCAAGGAGATACACTGACCATCGTGTATACAGACGAGACAAAAAAGAAGGCAAAAAAAGAACCAGACAGCTCGCTTTCAACAACGCTCGTAAACTATGGACTCACCCCAGACGAGTTTGCGTCAGTCTCTATACTTGTTGAAAACGAAGGAGGGTTTCGTTTTTGGTTCTTCTCACTCGCTCCAATTCTCGTTCCGCTACTCTTGATTGTTGTGTTTATTTGGTACCTCTCGCGACAGGTAAAGGGGGCGGGAGTGCAAGCCTTCACGTTTGGGCAGTCAAAAGCGCGTCTCATTGATCCGAAAGATAAGGTGCAACGAGTAACGTTTGCTGATGTTGCTGGCGCAAAAGAGGCGAAAGAAGAGCTAACAGAGATTGTAGATTTTCTAAAGAACCCAAAAAAATTCTTAGATATTGGAGCCACCATTCCAAAGGGTGTGTTAATGATGGGTGCGCCGGGTACCGGAAAGACTCTCTTAGGGCGAGCTGTTGCCGGAGAGGCGGGAGTGCCTTTCTTCTCTATATCGGGTTCAGAGTTTGTAGAAATGTTTGTAGGAGTTGGGGCAAGCCGTGTTCGCGACCTCTTTAAAATGGCGAAAGCATCGGCACCTGCAATTATATTTGTTGACGAAATTGACGCGGTGGGGCGCGTACGTGGAACCGGCGTTGGCGGTGGAAACGATGAACGCGAGCAGACACTGAACCAAATCTTGGTTGAGATGGACGGGTTTGAGCCAACAGAAAAGGTGATTGTGATGGCTGCGACAAACAGACCAGACGTACTTGACCCTGCGCTGTTGCGACCGGGGCGTTTTGACAGAAGGGTCACCATTGACCTGCCTGACCGTGATGGTAGAGAAGAGATACTCAAGATCCACGCCCGCAAAAAGCCACTCGCCGAAGACGTAAACCTGCGCGTCATTGCCGAGAGAACTCCAGGATTTTCTGGGGCTGACTTGCAGTCACTAATGAACGAAGGGGCTATCCTTGCCGCGCGAGAAGACCGCAAAAAGGTGTCGCAGTTTGACTTGGTGCGTTCAATTGAAAAGGTTATGCTCGGGCCTGAACGTAAAACACACTTGCTGAACAAGAAAGAAAAAGAAGTGACGGCATACCACGAAGCAGGTCATGCGCTCATTGCCTCGGTGTTGCCGTACGCTGATCCGGTTCACAAGATATCTATTATTTCTCGCGGTCGGGCAGCGGGGTACACACTAAAACTTCCTCTCGAAGATAAGAAGATGCAATCTAAAAAAGAGTTCTTGGACGACATTGCTGTTTCTCTTGGCGGATACGTGGCAGAGAGAATGGTATTTGGTGATCTCACCACCGGCCCTTCAAATGACCTGCAAGTACTTACGTCACTGGCGCGCGATATGGTAACAAAGTATGGTATGTCGGATAAAATGGGACCGGTTGCGCTTGAAGGAGAGGGAGGCAAGGCGCTGTTTGGAAGGGGAGTAAATGAAAAAGAGTACTCAGAGCGCGTGTCGGCAGAAATTGACGCTGAGGTAAAACAGATTGTTGACGAAGCCTACGCAAAAGCAACCACCATTCTGACCGACCACCGAAAGGCACTTGATGCCATCTCTGCAAAACTTATGGAAGTAGAAACGCTTGAGCGCGATGAATTTGAGAAGCTTTTGGTGGTTCACGGTATTGAGCCAAAGAAAAAACAAGACATAGAGCACCAAACGTAGAGGGAAAGCGCTGAGTCGTTAGAGATCTATAATAAAAAACACCTTCCGTTGTGCTCGGAAGGTGTTTTTGGTGAAACATTCTTGCAAAAACTCACTGCTTTTGTTGGGTTGTATATCCACATGGTGTGTGGATAGTATTTGTACGTTTAAACTATAATATAAAAGAGATAGTTTAAATGTTCGGTATTATGTCAAAGTTTTCAAAACGAGACCTAGCGATTCGGATGCGAGAAAAAGGAATGAGTTATTCTCAAATAAAAGAGCATTTGCAAGTCAGTAAAAGCACCCTTAGTTTATGGCTTCGTCATATGCCCCTCTCGGAACAGAGAATACGAGAACTGCGAGATCACTCTGAGCAACGAATAGAGAAAACAAGGGAAACAAAACGAAAGAAAAAGTTACAGCGTATACGCAGTGTTTACTCTGAGGCTGTAAAAGATATTGGTAAAGTTTCAAAAAGAGAACTGTATATAGCGGGGTTTTTTCTCTATTGGGGGGAGGGGGTAAAAGCTGATCCGTATACAACGATGTTTACGAATACTGACCCTGCTATGGTGAAGTGTTTCATTCAGTGGATCGCTCTTTTAGGAGTAAAAAAATCTGACTTGAAAGTATATCTACACGTTTATAGTGATATGGACATTCCCCAAATAATTACATTCTGGTCTAATGAATTAAATATCCCTCAATCGTCGTTTCGGAAACCATACGTTAAAAAAAGTGTTGCTGGTAAACAAAAAAATTATAAGGGTCGTTTTGGTTTTGGTACCTGTAATATATATGTGCGTAATAGAGACATACGTGAAAAAATAATTATGTCTATTGCCAGGATACGAGAAGTCTATGGGGGTATTGCTTTTGACCCTGAAAAAGAGATATAGTTTAAATCCGCCCTTAGCTCAATTGGTTAGAGCATCTAGCTTATACCTAGAAGGTTTCCTGGTTCGAGTCCAGGAGGGCGGACATGATAGAGAAAAGCAAACTGCTTTGCTTTTCTCGATACATGTCCGAGCCGGAGCCATGTTTTTCCAGCAGGAAAAACAGGCGAGGCGGGGTCGCGGAATTTTGCGAGTGACTGACGAGCAAAATATCCGTGACGACCAGACAGAAATATCCCGCCTGCGCGGGATTTTCTGCGTCAGTCCGAGGCACAGGGTTGTGTGAGTTTGAGCGAAGCGAAAGGCGAACACCCCGAGCCGGGGTCACCACAAGAGTACTTCTATTTCTCTAATTCGATGACTCATAAGAGAAATTGGTCGCGCGAAAAATTTCCGTTAGGAAATTTATTTGTGACGACCAGATACAAATATCCCGCCTGCGCACTGTTTTTGTTTACATGTCCGAGCCGTACCACACGGGCACTTCACAAACGTGTGCAAAAAATCATTGTAGTGGCAATAACACATAACATCCTATATCATAGCTGTATATGGCAAAGGTAATACAATTTCCCGGTAGCCCAGAGAAGCGAAGACGAATGGCTCAGGAAAGAAAATTAAGGGAAGATAGGGATTATTTTGATAAAAACAGAGCAAAGGTGCGCGTTGCCCTTGATCGACAAAAGGCATTTTCTCAACAAGTTTTTACAGAAGATATGCAAGGTAAAAAGAAAACACTCTTTGCTCACGAAAAAGACGCCTTTTCTCAAATGTCACTTGAAGACTTAATTCACGAAGCGTGGAATATTGACGAGACGGTATGGAGCGGTACACCAGCGCGAGCAAAGGCTTTCCTTTCTGCTCTGGGTGCTCGAATTGTTCGATGTGGTGGCTTTAGTGATGTTATTTCTGACCCTTCAGAGTATCCAGATGATATTGGATAAGCTGACACTATTCAAAGTGGAGGCTCCGAGCTTTCTTTTGAGACATCTCGCCAAGCGCGGGATGTTTTTTTAATATCGGATCTTTGGCAACCAATGCAAACGCTTCAGTGCGTGCCGCTTCAACCAGCTTAAGGTTTTTGAGTGCCTCCATTCCAATATCGGAGAGGCCGGATTGGTGCCTTCCGTATAATTCTCCAGCCCCCCTGATAGATAAATCTTTTTCGGCAAGCTCAAACCCATTCTTTGCTGTTTGTATTGCTTTTAATCGGGACGATTCGCTTTTGGCAGACGATTCAACCATTAAAAAACAGTATGGCTGGTGACTTGAGCGCATTACGCGCCCACGAAGTTGGTGGAGTTGTGCCAACCCAAACCTGTCAGCTCCCTCTATCATAATCACGGTAGCGTTTGGAACGTTTACACCAACCTCAACGACAGAGGTTGCTACTAAAATATCTATCTCTCCGTTAGCGAACGAGTTCATCACGTCTTCTTTTTCTTTCGGAGTCATTTTGCTGTGCAATTTTTCAATACGCCACTCTGGAAACACGCTCTCTTTGAGGCGTTTTGTCTCTGACGCAACACTCCTCGTTTGAAGAGCCATATACTTTGTTGGATCAGGCTCATCAATGCGCGGGCAAATAACGTATGCTTGATGACCCTCTTTCAGAAGTTCTAACACTTTTTTATACGCGGTGTCTCTTTTTGGAGGTGTAATGATATCGGTAACAATGGCCTTTCTTCCAAGAGGCATCTGCTCAAGTACCGTTAAATCAAGGTCTCCGTAGAGTGTGAGCGCAAGCGTGCGGGGTATTGGTGTTGCGGTCATTGAAAGGAGGTGGGGCGACGCACCGTCTTTTTTTGCAATTTCTTTTCTTTGCGCGGTACCAAATCGATGCTGTTCGTCGATAATAACGTAGGCGAGGTGTTTAAAATTAACTGTCTTCTGTATAAGAGAGTGCGTTCCAATAAGAATTGGAATTTCTCCATTTGCCACCCACTTTAGTAGTTGAGTGCGAGAAATAGGCGTCGCGTCTTTTTTATTTACCTTTGATGGAAACTTGTAACAACCGCTTGATGTTATAAGCCCGATATTGATAGGGTGATCGATAAAAAAATCGGTAAATGTTTTAAAGTGTTGCTTTGCCAAAATCTCAGTCGGTACCATATAGGCAACCTGAAGGTTGCCAAAATCCTGCCCGTGGGGGCGCGAAGTCACTACACTGTAGGCGGTTGCAGCAGCGACAGCCGTCTTTCCGCTTCCTACGTCTCCTTCAAGGAGGCGGTGCATAGGGTAACTATTTTCAAAATCTTTCAAAATGTCACTGATAGAGTCCACCTGCCCTTTTGTGGGGGTAAACGGAAACGAGTCAATAAACGTCTGAAGCTTTTTTTTGTCTGTGTCTATAACGTACGACTTCTCGTTTTTATTTCGCTCTCGTTCTTTTGCACGGTCAACTTGAATAAGAAACACCTCTTCAAATGCAAACCGTTTTCGCGCTGTTTCTGCGTCTTTTTCTTTTTTGGGTTGGTGCGCAAAGACAAACGAGTCTCTGAGTGATGGCAGGTTATATTTTTTTAAAATGGTAGGAGGTATAACGTCTTCAATAAAATCAAGCACATCACTGCGCAGTACTTTTTGGATGGTGTGGTACAGCCACAGAGACGAGACGCCGGCTGACTCTGGGTACACCGGAAAGAGCCCTTCGTATCCCTCAAGAATGGGAATGCATGTTGCTTTCTCAACAACGGGGTTGGCGACATACTTCTTTCCGTTTCGTTCGGTTACTTTTCCACGAATACGAACGAGCTCTCCTTCTTGAATCATTTTTGCCAGATACGGTTGATGAAACCACACAACACGGAGGGTATGAGATCCGTCAGAAAACGAACCTTCTGCCATCGGTACTTTTGTGCGGAATGATTTTTTTATTTCTAATTTAGAAAACTGACCATATATAACCACTGTTTCATTTGGCTCTGCGGTTGCAATGCGCCTAATATCGGCAGAAGACTCGTACCGAGAGGGGATGTGGTACAAAAGGTCCAGCACCGTTTCTATACCAAGCTTTGTGAGGGCAACAGCTTGCTGTTTCTGTATCCTAAAATGAGAAGAGAGCGTATCGTGTGGCTTCATGCTAAATTGTTTCAAGTATACCTCTCTTATATATGACACGAAAGAAAAAGTATATCGGCGCCCACTCCCTCTCTGAGCACAAGAAATTAAAAGGGAAGATCGAGGTTGTAGGAAAAGTGCACCTTAAAACACTTGAAGACTGGTCAACTTTTTACACGCCGGGGGTAGGGGCCGTTTCAACGCACCTTGGCAAAACTCCGGAAGATGCTCGTGTCTACACCATTAAACGAAACACGGTGGCAGTTGTCTCGGACGGCTCTGCTGTACTCGGCTTAGGAAACATCGGCCCTTATGGAGCACTGCCGGTGATGGAAGGTAAAGCACTTATCTTTAAAGATAGGGCGAACATTGATGCGTTTCCGATTGTGCTTGATACGCAAGACCCCGACGAGATTATTGAGACGGTAGTGCGTATTGCCCCTGCCTTTGGAGGCATCAACCTTGAGGATATTGCCGCTCCACAGTGTTTTTATATTGAAGAAGAGTTAAAGAAACGACTACCAATACCGGTAATGCATGACGACCAACACGGCACCGCGATTGTCGTTTTAGCAGGGTTAATAAACGCACTAACGGTGGTAAAGAAAAAGTTGTCAGCAGTCTCTATTACTGTCGTTGGAGCAGGGGCCGCCGGTTTTGCCATCGCTCAATTATTAAAAAAAGCGGGAGCGTCTGACATTCGCGTCACTGATCGAGTGGGGGTTATTGGAAAACATCGCGCAGGTCTTGCACCCCACAAAACCGTTTTGGCAAACCTCCCTACAAAACGTCCAAGAGCGGTAACACTACTAGACGCGACGACTGACTCTGACGTCTTAATTGCGGTATCGGGCCCCGGTACGGTAACTGCTGAGCACATTATCGCGATGAATAGTAATGCCATTGTGTTTGCGCTCGCAAACCCGACTCCGGAAATTATGCCAAACATTGCAACGCAGGCGGGGGCAACAGTGGTCGCAACGGGGCGGTCCGATTTTCCGAACCAGATAAACAACGCACTCGTCTTCCCGGGTATTTTTAGAGGGGCGCTTGATAGCGGTGTTTCCGATATTACTGAGGATATGAAACTAAAGGCCGCGTACGCGCTGGCACGGTTAGTGAAGGCTCCTCACAAAGATAATATTGTGCCGTCTGTCCTTGACGGTAAGGTGGCAAAGGCGGTGGCACGAGCGGTGAGCGGTTTTAAAAAATAATATGTCGGCAGAGTCATTTAAGAGAGCAAGAGATCGTTGGCAAATTGAAAGAGAGGCTAAGATTTTTCTTTCAAAAAAAGGTATTGCAAAGTGGAAAGAGAGGTTAGAGCAAGAAGGGCTCCGTAAATTTCATGACGCGATTATTGATACTCGGTGGGTACGGGTTCCTGATATACGCGGTCGATTTGTGAGCGCTCGCCTCCGTACCGCGACAGAGAAAAAAGACCCGAAGCAGTTTTTATGGGCAATTAAGGTTCGTACATCAGCGCACTCTGAGGCAAAGCACATTAAAGAGTGTTACGAACTCGAAGGAAGTGGAGATTCAATGAAATCAGTACGAAAAGAACTCAAGAAACACTTAAGGGCGGTGCTCGGCAAAGAAACTCCAGACAAGTTGATAGAAGATAGGCGTCTTATAAAACGACGAGTGTCGTACGAAACGCAAGATCTTAACCACTCACTTTTTGGCGTACGGTTTGATATAGATACACTTGAGACTGTGAACGGTAAAAAAATAGACCCTCCCATCCACATTCTCGAACTAGAGGGGCTTTCGGAAACGTTGATACTCTCAGCGACTAAACACTTGGGGATAGATCCGCAAAAACTTTCTTCTATATCAGGCAAGGTATTGCTGAAAGAGACGGGGTATTTGTAGAGAGTGCGGGATGTGTCTTCGCTACGCTCGCACGCATCGGTCACAGATATTTTGTTCGCCGTCGCTCACAAAATTCCGCGCGACCAATTTCTCTTACGAGTCTGCGAGTTAGAGAAATGGAAGTACTCTTGTGGTGACCCTGTCTCGCGACCCATTCTGCTGAATGGGTACCCTGCTCCGGCTTTCGCGACTTTGTTTTGTTACGAACGAAGTGAGTTAGAAAACAAGAAGTGCCCGTGTGGTACGACTTTGTTTTGTTACGAACGAAGTGAGTTAGAAAACAAGAAGTGCCCGTGTGGTGAATCCCGACGTAAAGCACGCAGGTGCTTTACTCACTCTCCGCAGTATACTCACTGCGCTCGAATCTGCGGAGAGTGCGGGATGTGTCTTCGCTACGCTCGCACGCATCGGTCAGGAATAATTTGCTCGTCAGTCACTCGCAAATTTTCACGACCCTGGCTCGTCTGTTTTTTCTGCTGAAAAAACATGACTGCGCCTTTCGAATCCCGACGTAAAGCACGCAGGTGCTTTACTCACTCTCCGCAGTATACTCACTGCGCTCGAATCTGCGGAGAGTGCGGGATTCGAACCCGCGAGGGCGGTTAAGCCCTACCTCGTTAGCAGTGAGGCGCTTTCGACCACTCAGCCAACTCTCCGTGTTATACACAATGAAGCGATGACTTCTATCTATCTTTCGACAGATGTTCCCGTCATATTGGGACAGGCAGCCAACTCTCCGTAAGGTGAACTATATTGCATTTTCTTGTTAGTTGCAAAAACTATTAGTGCGCTAGCGCTATTCCGATAACTTCTTTTGCGCCTGCCTCAAGGAGGGCACGACGCGCGTCTTTTAGTGTCGCGCCGGTTTCTGACACGTCGTCTACCACAATACAGCACTCACCCGAGACGAGCTGTCTTTGCGCTTCATCGTTCGTGACAAAAAATGCACGAGACACATTCTCGACACGTTTTTTCTTTTCGGTGCGAAGTTGGCTTGGTCTCTCTTTTCTCTTTAATACATTGGGCGTGTATCGTACCGACGTTTCTATAAAGGGAAGTGCGTACTCAACTATTCTTTCAACTTGATTATACCCGCGCTTTCTCTTGCGTTTTGCTGAAGAAGGGATAGGAACGAGAAGCGGTCGTCGCCACTCAAGGTCAAGCGCGCGTTCTTCAAGGGCGTTCAGCACCATATCGGACATACACAGACCAAGAATCTGAGACGCTTTCTTTGTTCCATAAAATTTGTTTGCACGGATGAGCGATTGAATATCTTGGTCGCGGTATGAAAATCCGACAAAAATCCACGGGAGAGGCTTGGCACGCACAATCAGTTTTTCTCGTACCGTATCGATGGTAATGGCGCGAATACGTACCACATCTTTTGGTGGAGGAAAAAAGAAGTCTATAATGGAAGAGACGAGTGTAGGTGCGTGCATGGTATACTCGTCTTATTCTACGCCCATGGCATCCTTTCTTTCAGGTTTTTCACAATCACTTAGTAATCTTGCCGGTGCATTTGCAAAAAAAGACGGCGAGAGCGTTTTTGGTATTGATATAGGAACATCATCTATAAAAGTAGTGCAGTTGGTTGAAAAGAAGGGGGTGGCGGTACTAGAGACCTATGGCGAAATCTCGCTTGGTCCGTACGCAGAGGCAGAAGTGGGGCAGTCAGTAAACCCACCACTTGAAAAGGCGTCTGAAGCGTTGGTTGACCTGCTTCGCGAAGCAAACGTAACGGCAAAAACCGGCGGTGTCTCTATCCCACTTTCATCAAGTCTTATTAGTGTTATCAGTCTTCCTACAAGAAACGAAGAAGATTTGGCGACAATGATCCCCATAGAGGCACGAAAGTACATCCCCGTCCCCGTGTCTGAGGTAACGCTTGACTGGTTTGTTATCCCCGAAGCAGAAGCAGAGTTTTTGAGCGCCGCGGGTAGTGAACGCGCAAAAAATGCCACCGACGTGTTGCTTGTTGCTATCCACAACGCCGCGTTAGAGCGGTACCAGTCTATTGTTTCAGGAGCAAAACTGTCGCCTCGGTTTTTTGAAATTGAACCGTTTAGTATTTCACGGTCTGCCTACGAACACAGCACCGCTCCGGTGATGATTGTTGACTTGGGAGCGTCAAGTACCCGTGTGTACATTATAGAGTTTGGCATTGTCGATGTTTCGCACACCATTAGTCGCGGTTCACAAGACATTACCCGTTCTCTGGCGCAGTCAAAAAATTTGACGTTTCTTGAAGCAGAAAAACAAAAAAGACGGACCGGTGTTTCTGAAACTGAAGCGGGGCTCTCTACACTCGAGTATGTGTTTTCAGAAGCAAAGCGAATCTTTTTAACGTACCAAAGAAAAGAGGGGAAGGCGGTCTCTGAGATGGTGCTCGTTGGAGGAGGAGCGTCTCTGAAAGGAATTGAAGACATCGCTAAGAAATATTTTGACGCGCCGGTTTCAATATCAAACCCATTTGATAAAACGTCAGCCCCAGCGTTTGTTATTGATGTACTGAAAGACGCAGGACCTTCGTTTGCTCCGGCGGTGGGGCTCGCGCTTCGCGCGTTGAAGCAATAATAAAAACTATTAAGTCTTTTCCACTGCCACCGTGGCACAACAGGAAACAGAGTTTTCTATAGTGATACACTTACCATATGCAAGAACGTGTTAAAACGTCGTTCATTCCCAAAGCGTCTCTTAAAAGTGAGCGCGCGAGGACACCAAGTAAATCCCCGATGGGGCTCTTAAACTTGATCTCAGTCATTCTTTTAATTCTCGCCATTGTCGGAGGGGTTGGAGCATTTCTGTTTCAGCAGTTTGTGACACAAAGTATCGTGAGCAAAAAAGCATCTCTTGAAAAAGCACGAGCAGCGTTTGAGCCCGCAACAATAAAAGAGCTTTCTCGTCTCAATGCGCGGTTGCTTATCGGCCAAAATTTACTCGACGGGCATGTAAGTTTTTCAAACTTATTTAATGAGATTGAAGTACTCACGCTCGAAAATGTTCGTTTCAGAGAGTTTACCCTTGAAGAAACATCACCGGGGAATATGAAGGTATCAATGGACGGAACTGCAAGTAGCTTTAACGCACTTGCGGGACAAGCAGATGCGTTTGGGAAGAGTAGGATTTTGCAAGAATCAGTCTTTGCCGACTTTAACGTAGACGCGTTTGGCGCGGTAGTATTTACGTACACTGCGACGGTTAACCTTGACGAGTTGAAGTATACGCCATCGTCTTCTTCTGCCCCTGCTCCAGAGCCGATTGAAACAACACCTCCTGCCGAGCAGGGTGGAGAGGCATCCTCAGTAGATACTCAACCTGAACCAACTCAACCTGAACCAACTCAACCTGAAGAAACAACACCATGAAAACACTCTTTCCAATTCTCTTTATTCTTGTTGCCGGAGGTATTCTCTTTGGCTTTATAAACCCGACATGGAGCGAGATTAAAGTGCTCCGCGAAGAAGAAGAGAAGTATAACTCTGCCCTTGATAGGTCGCGCTTGTTACAAGAAACGCGAGACCAACTGCTTTCGCGGTACAACACATTCTCTCCTGCAGAGTTGGCACGTCTCGAAAAGTTTTTGCCAGATAACGTTGACAATGTGCGGCTTATCTTAGACATAGACTCTATCGCAGGGAGGTACGGTATGCGCATCCGAGACGTGATCCTCAGCTCTGACACATCGCGAACGGACCTCGGTCAGCTTGGACCTGACGAAAACAGGTTTGACTCACGCATACTCTCTTTCTCGGTGACAGGTTCGTACACCGAGTTTAGAGCATTCCTTGAAGATCTTGAGCAGAGCCTCCGTTTGGTTGATGTAATGAAAATTACATTTAGCTCGACGGACTCGGGCGTGTATGATTATTCGCTTTCTATAAAAACGTATTGGCTAAAACCATGAATAAACTATTCCAACAGTATAAAAATGTCATCATCGTCTTTGTCGTTGTGATAGGGCTCTTTGTCGCATACTCGATATTTTTTGGCGAAGAGGACACTGACACACTATCAGTAACAAATGTTGCCACCGAGCAAACCGTGGTAGAGCAAGAGCTTCTGTCTCTCTTGCTAGAGTTGCGCTCCATTACTCTTGATACGTCGCTCTTTGACGACCCACGTTTTAAATCTCTGAAAGATTTTAGCCAAGAGTTAACGTCTGAACCTGTTGGTCGCCCCAACCCATTCTCTCCTCTTGGTGAATAGGGGTCGTGCGAGGTGGATGAAATACCTCACGCAATCTTCATTAGTCTAGTATTATAAAAACAAATGGATACGCTATCACTACTTGAAGAAAAAGGACTCATCGACAAGAGCGCCGTTGCCTCTATTAGAGAAGAGGTTGATGTGCAGGGTAAAAATCTCGAGCAAGCACTTCTTTCTCGAGGTGTCTCTCAATCAGATATTCTCTCTGCGTTAGGCAACTACTACCAAGTGCCAACAAAAATATTGGATAAAGGCTCTGCGATTCCGGAAGCAATCCTGAAATATATCCCCGAAGAGTCTGCGCGACACTACGGCTTTGTTCCTATTGGTATTGAAGACGATATTCTTGAGATAGGAACCATTGACCCCGATAACCTCGAGGCAACTGAGGCGCTCAATTTTATTACCGCTCGCACCAACATTCCGTATAAGATATTCCTTATCTCAAACGAAGATTTTGAATCGGTGCTCAATATGTATAAAGGACTCAGCGGAGAGGTGGGGAAGGCGTTAACCGAGTTGCAGTCAACCATTTCTGAAGACGACATTTCTGCTGCCGTTTCGTCGGGTGGAGAAGGTGAAACAACACCATCTTCAGAGAATAATAAAGCAATAAAAGAAGATGCTCCGGTTACCAAGATCGTCGCTTCAATTTTGCGTCACGCTGTTGATGGTCGTGCATCCGACATTCATATAGAGCCGACTCGTGAAGAGCTTCGTGTTCGGTTTCGTGTTGATGGTGTCCTCCATACGTCGCTCCGTTTACCAAAAAATGTTGAACGCGCGGTGTCTGCCCGTATTAAAGTACTCGCGTCATTGAAACTTGACGAAAGAAGAAAACCACAAGACGGACGCTTTTCAGCGACAATTGATAATCGGCGTATAGATTTTCGTGTTTCAACGTTTCCTACATACCATGGTGAAAAGGTGGTTATGCGTATCTTAGATCGCTCAAGTACACTTTTGACGCTTCAAGATATCGGACTCACCGCTGGCAATATTGAAAAAGTGCGAGAAGCAATTCGTCGACCATACGGAATTATTATTATTTCCGGACCAACAGGCTCAGGTAAATCAACGACGCTGTATACGATGTTGCAAGAGTTGGAACGTACCGAACTTAACGTTGTTTCACTTGAAGACCCTGTTGAGTACGATGTTGAGGGTGTTTCGCAGTCGCAAGTTAGACCAGAGATTGGCTATACCTTCGCAGCCGGACTCCGTTCAATTTTGCGACAAGACCCCGACATTATTATGGTGGGAGAGATTCGTGACAAAGAGACCGCACAACTTGCGATTCAAGCCGCTCTTACCGGACACCTCGTTCTCTCTACGCTCCACACTAATAACGCCATTGGCGTAGTGCCTCGGCTCATTGATATGGGCATTGACCCATACTTGATCGCGCCAACACTTGTTCTTTCTATGGCGCAACGATTGGTGCGTAAGCGTTGCGAGGGGGCTGGAAAGCCAATGCCGGTTGAGGGTGCAGTGCAGTCGTTTATTAATAAAGAGTTCCAAGGAGTTCCTGAAGAGGTAATGAAAACAATTCCTCAGCCGAAAGAGGTATTTGGTATTGCTCCAAGCGATGGGTGTCCAAACGGTACGCGCGGACGAGTCGGTGTTTTTGAATTTCTTCCTACTTCAAAAGAATTGGAGCGAGTTATTTTAGAGAACCCTGTCGAAGAAGAGATTTTCAAGATAGCCCGTGCGCAAGGTATGTTGACGATGAAAGAGGATGCTATTATTAAAATGTTAGAAGGAACGATTCCATTTGAAGAAGTGACGACACTTGGTGGAGACGTTGCCCTTGAATCTTAAAACTGTATGGATACACAAAAAAACACAAAAGACATCTCCATTATGCTCGTTGACGATGATAGGTTTCTTCTTGATATGTATGCGCTCAAATTTAAAGAGCATGGGTGCGCAGTAGAGGCGATTGCTGATTCAGAAAAAGCACTCGAGCGTATCCGTGGGGGAGCACACCCCGATATTATTCTCCTTGATATTATTATGCCGGGTATTGACGGGTTCCAGTTTCTTGAAGCCCTTAAAAAAGAAGGACTTACGGGAAACACAATTGTTATCGTACTTTCAAATCAGGGAGTAAAAGAAGACATTGATAAAGCGCTCTCTCTTGGAGCGGAAGGGTTTATCGTAAAGGCAAGTGCTATTCCTTCTGAAGTGCTTCAGAAGACATTAGAGTTTGCAGAAAAAGCACATAAAGCATAAGTACCTATGGCAATAGATTATAAAACAGAAATAGATTCTCTTTTTGAAACGGTAATCGCCGAAGGCGCCTCAGATTTACACCTTTCATCAGATATGAATCCGATTATCCGCGTATCGGGTTCATTGATTCCGTTAGTAAAAAGACAAAAATTTACTTCAAACGATATCTCTGCGTTTTTGGATGTAATGACAACGCCAGAGAAAAAGAAGCTGTTTTTAGAAACACAAGAACTTGATTTTTCTGTACAGTATAAAGACCTCGCCCGCTTTCGGGGCAACGCATTTTTTGAACGAGGGACCATCTCAATTGCCCTCAGAATGATTCCCCGTGAGATAAAGACACTTGACCAACTTCAACTACCGCCAATTTTAGAAACGTTTACGCAACTGCAACAGGGATTCTTTTTGGTGGTCGGTCCCGTGGGACAAGGTAAATCAACAACACTCGCCGCAATGATTGAGATGATAAATCAGACACGCACCGAGCACATTATTACCATTGAGAATCCTATAGAATATTTGTTTGAATCAAAGCGTTCAATTGTCGCGCAACGCGAAGTAAAAGTTGATACCCAAAGTTTTCGTAACGCACTTACCTCTGCCTTTCGAGAAGACGTAGACGTTATTATGGTCGGAGAGATGCGAGGCCCAGACACGATGGCTGCCGCGGTAACCGCAGCCGAAACAGGGCACTTAGTGCTCTCAACACTGCACACAAACAATGCCGCGCAGACAATTGACCGTATTATTGATACGTTTCCACCGGGGCAACAAGATCAAATTCGTATCCAGCTTGCCGCATCACTCGCCGGTATCTTTTCACAGAGACTGATTCCTCGTATTTCGGGAGGACTTATCCCTGCGTACGAGCTTCTGATAAACAACGAAGCAATCGCAAATCTTATTCGCGATAAGCGCACGCACGAAATTAACTCTGTTATAGAGACGGGTATGGAGTCTGGCATGATTGATATGAACCGATCTCTTGCAGAGTTGGTGCGACGAGGTGAAATTACACCAGAGAATGCACTCTCTCGTTCATTAAATCCAAAGGCGTTCAGTAAGATACTATAAAGATACTCTATGTTATTTAAATACAAAGCAGTTGATAAAAATGGTACAGCACAAGAAAGCACGATTGATGCTGTCTCTCGTGATATTGCCATTAACTCACTCCAGTCACGAGGCTTCATTGTCTCTTCTGTTGAGCCGGTAGACGAAGGAGGCGACGGTTTATTTAAAAACATTGTCTTGTTTGAAAGTGTTTCAAACAAAGACATCGTGCTGTTGTCGCGACAAATCTCTACGCTCTTTGAAGCACAGGTTTCGGCACTTCGAATTTTCCGATTACTTGCCTCTGAGGCAGATACTCCTTTGATGCAAAGAATACTGACGGCTGTTGCCGATGATTTGCAGGCAGGTAGTCCAATATCAAAAGCACTTTCTAAACACCCAAAGGCGTTCAGTGACTTTTACGTCAATATGATTAAGGCAGGTGAGGAGGCGGGAAAGCTCGACGAAACCTTCTTGTACCTTGCAGACTATATGGATAGATCGTACGCGGTTTCATCTAAAGCACGAAACGCACTTATTTATCCGGCCTTTGTTATCTCGACATTCTTTATCGTGATGATTCTGATGATGACAATGGTTATTCCACGAATTTCTCAAATTTTGATTGACTCGGGGCAAGAAATACCGGTCTACACGCAAGTTGTTATTGCAATTAGTAACTTTTTTGTTGATTTTGGCCTCTTCTTATTGGTGTTGGTAGTTGTTGGTGGCTTTTTCTTCTTCCGGTATGTAACAACCGGTGCGGGGAAGGGCGCACTTGATCGGCTCCAGCTTGGTTTGCCGTACGTGGGCGACCTGTTTAGAAAATTGTACCTTTCTCGTATTGCAGACAATATGTCTACAATGTTGGGGAGCGGTATTTCAGTGGTGCAGGCACTCGAGATTACTGGTTCGGTGGTAGGAAGTGTCGTGTACAGAGAGATTTTAGCCGACGCGGCAACGGCGGTAAAGGCGGGAGGGTCTATCTCTGAAGCCTTTGCGCGACACCCTGAAATGCCGGGCATTATGAATGCGATGATTCGTGTCGGTGAAGAAACCGGAGAGATGGGAAACATATTAAAGACTTTGGCACGCTTTTACCAGCGAGAGGTGGCAAATGCCGTAGATACACTCGTTGATCTTATTGAACCGTTTATGATCGTGGTCTTGGGCCTTGGTGTCGGTGTTCTTTTGGCTTCTGTTTTGATCCCGATATACAACATTTCTTCTGCTATTTAAAAAATTGCGAAATTACAAGTCTCGCATCTTATCCACACGCATACCACGGCCTGCTCTTTTAGTCGTTACAATGTAGAAAGACCCTTTAAATAAAGGTCTTTGTGTTTAACACATTATTACTATAGTAAAAATTAAGAATAACTATGTTTAAAAGAACTGCACGAGGTTTCACATTGATTGAACTCCTTGTGGTGATTGCAATCATCGGTATCCTTTCTTCAGTGGTTCTTGCTTCTTTGAACGACGCGAGAACAAAATCACGTGATGCAAAACGTGTTGCTGATGTAAAGCAACTTCAACTTGCGCTTGAACTTTACTTCGATTCAAATGGTGGATACCCTACAACAGCAGAAGGACTAGATGCACTTGTAACAGCAGGCTCAATCGCTGCGATTCCTACTCCAGGGGCTGGTGTTGATAACGCAACATATCTCTATGTTAGCTCTTCTGTTACAGACTACTGTCTTGCCACTGATCTTGAGGCAGGAACGAGTCACGCGGCGGCTGTTGGTTCATGTACCGCAACAGGTATAACAGACCAAGCACTTCGAGTTAGTCCTTAAGCAGGAAAGACTTTTAAATAAAAACCCCTCCTTGAGAGGGGTTTTTATTTTTTTGCATAAAGAGGTACATCTCCGTGCGATAATATACAGTAATGATTGATATCGTTTTACCGTCACTCGTCTTTCTGTTTGGGGTTGTCGTGGGGAGTTTTGTAAATGTGCTCATTATGCGCTTTGGCTTTACCGAACGAACGCGCCACAGGTCGTCGTGCCAGAGCTGTGCAACGCAACTTGCGTGGTACGAAATGGTTCCCATTCTCTCGTACCTTTTTTTAGGTGGAAAATGCGGACACTGTAAAAGTGCACTCTCGGTTCAGTATCCAATAGTAGAGACATTGGTAGGTATTCTTTTTTTTACAAGTTGGTATACGCTCGATCCACCCTCTTCAATAGTAGGACTTCTTTCGCTCTTAACGCTCTTCTTTTTTTGGGCTACGTTTGTCGTTATTGTTGTGTACGATATACGACATACGCTTATTCCGCTTCTCTTTGCATGGACGCTCATTGCCTCAGCGGTGGTGTTTCGTATACTGCTTGCTTTACAGAGTGGAACCATTGACCCATTGGTAGGTGGTGCGGTTGGAGCACTCGTTGCCTCTGTGATTCTGGGTGGAATTGTTCTCGTTACCCGTATGCGAGGCATGGGTATCGGCGATATCTATATAGGAGTTGCCCTTGGGGTGCTGTTTGGGGGGTTGCAGGCACTCGATGTTCTTATTCTCTCGTTTTGGGTTGGTGCGCTGGTAGGAATTATTCTTATGGTAGCGCAACGTTTTTCCCCGCTTGCTTCGTTGCTCGGGTCTCGTGCGGGGCTTACAATGAAAAGTGAAGTGCCCTTTGTTCCTTTTGTGTTTATCGGGGCAGTTTTGGGAATGTTTACCAATGTCTCCGCTTTTCTTTTGGTAGATTCACTCATGACACTCTTTGTATGAGACACCACTTAATGAGTAAAAAAAACACTATAGGAGCAAAGGTGCTCGTAGGATTCTCTCTGATGGAGCTTATTGTTGCCGTCGGTATTTTTACCCTCATATCAACTGTAGTGTTAACGAGTCAATCCAGTTTTAACAGTTCTGTATTACTAGGAAGCTTGGCGTACGACATTGGCCTTTCGGTGCGAGAGGCGCAGGTATTCGGCCTTTCGGTGCGCGGTACAGGAGAGGGAGGAGCCGATCGGTCAGACTTTGAGATCGGTTACGGCATTTATATGTCAAACACGTCACCGGATTCGTATGTTCTCTTTGCAGATACCTACCCGGCAAATAACCCTGACAGAAAGTATACTCCTGGCGAAGATCTTGCGGTGCGAAACTACTCTCTCGGTAAAGGACACCGTATCTCATCGTTTTGCGGTATTGCAACGGGAGGACAAGAGTACTGCTCTCCCGTTATTTCACACATCAACATTGTGTTTATGCGACCAAACCCCGATGCCAACATTACCTCAAACGAAATCGGTCACGGGCAATATTCGTCCGCTCGGATTGTTGTATCATCAGCTGGTGGGTTAACGCGCGAGGTTGAAATTTCTTCAACCGGTCAGATCTCTGTCAAAAATCCATAGTGCATATGAACACGGAGCAACAAACACGCAAAGGATTCTCGTTAATTGAAATGATGGTTTCGGTAACTATCTTTGCGATTGTTATGCTTATTGGCGTAGGTGCGCTCTTGTCGCTCATTGAGACAAACCGTCGAGCACAGGCAATTAACTCTACCGTAAACAATCTGAATGCTGCGCTTGAGGGTATGTCGCGTTCTATTAGAACCGGTATTTCGTACTACTGTTCAACAAACGCAAACATAAACATTAATGGTATCTCGGGGCAACAAGATTGCGTTGGAGAGGACGGCGGGAGGCTTATTGCGTTTCGTCCATCTTCCGGCTCAAACAATATTACTGCGTACCGACTTTCATCGGGGCAACTGCAACGTAATGTGGGGAGTGGGTGGATTGATCTTACCGCGCCAGAGATTACCATAGACACCTTCCGAGTTTGGGTGCGGGGCTCTGCCCCCGGAGACGGTGAACAACCGCGTGCCTTAATGGTTATTAAGGGCTCGGCTCCGGTTCCGGGAGGACGGACCGAGTTTCAGATTCAGTCTTCCGTAACACAGCGTATATTAGATATATGATTAAAAAAGCATTCAGTATTCAGTATTCAGTATTCAAGAAACTGCGGACGGCTCTTGTGTTGCGTGTTCAAACTACCGCCTACCGCCTACCGTCTACTGTGTCTGGTACAAAGCATGGCTTCACGCTTATAGAAACACTCGTTGCCATTTCAGTGCTACTGGTTTCTTTGGCGGGGCCACTTACCATCGCCGCACAGTCACTGAGCGTCGCGACGTATGCAAAAGAACAAATCAGTGCGTTTTATCTTGCGCAAGAAGCTGTTGAGTATGTGCGTGCCGTGCGAGACGAAAACTTACTTGCCGGAAGGGATTGGATGAGCGGTCTTGGTAACTGTACACAGGGGTGTATGGTCGACTTTATTAACTTTCGACACCAGACCTGTGGCGGTGGGGTGTGTCAGCCATTAAAAATTGCGCCGAGCGGTTTGTATAATCACTTCAGTTCGGTATCACCAAATCCCAATTCAATCTATACACGGAAGGTGACCATTAACCGCGTCAGCGGTTTTAACCAGTCGGCGGTGGTAAATGTCACCCTTTCTTGGAAGAGCGGAAAAATCGACCGCAGTTTTGAACTGCGCACCTTTATATTTAATTGGCTATGATTAAAAAAGTATTCAGTATTCAGTATTCAGTATTCAAGAAACTGCGGACGGCTCTTGTGTTGCGTGTTCAAACTGCCGCCTACCGCCTACCGTCTACCAACTCGCGTACAAAGCGAGGGTTTACCCTACTGATTGCCGTTTTAACAGCGAGTGTACTTTTGGCTGTCGGTTTTGCTATTTACAATATCGTTTCAAAAGAGCTCGTGTTTTCTTCAACAGGAAGAGAGTCACAGTTTGCGTTTTATGCTGCCGACTCGGGTATCGAGTGTGCACTGTATTGGGATAAGCAGGGAGCATTTGCCACAAGCTCTTCGCTAACGTCATTGCAGTGTGCCGATCGAATTACCCAAGGTACCCTTGAACGCGAGAGCCTATCGTCGGGTGGTGAAAATTACTATCAAACAACTTTCTTGCTTTGGATGGAGGGCGTTCAATCCGGATCGTGCGCTCAAGTGGAGGTAAGAAAGTTTGCATCAAACAGAACAGAAGTGCGCTCTTTTGGATACAACACCTGCGTTACCAGCAACCCAAGAAGGCTCGAGAGAGGAATCCGCGCACAGTACTAGAAACAGGAAGATTAGGACATTAGGCGAATAATTAGGTTGTTAGGAGTAAGGGTCATATTTCATAGACGATATGAGGTACGTCAGTAGAGAGTACTCAAGTAGCAGGTACTAAACTACTAATTACTGGCATACTGAGTACCTCAGCATGCTGTCTTCTTACTAACCTCCTAAACCCCCACGTGGTTTTGTCGTTTATACTGTCTGTATGTCCGCATCAAAAGGTGAGAAAGAGCGTATCGCAAAACTTCGTATGGCGATCGATAAGTATCGGCATATGTACCACGTTGAAGATAGGGAAGAGATTTCTATTGAGGCACTGGACGCACTCAAGCACGAGCTGGTGCTCTTGGAAGAGAAGTACCCCGAGCTTATTACCCCCGATTCTCCAACGCAACGTGTTGCAGGAGAGCCACTACCGCACTTTGAAAAAGTTGAGCACTCGGTACCACAGTGGTCATTTAATGACGTTTTTACCGAAGAAGAGGTCCGTGCTTTTGATGCTCGGATCAAAAAAAACCTCAAAGAGTTTTTGGGCAAAGATATACAACCGTCATACAGCGGAGAGTTAAAGATTGATGGATTAAAAATAGTACTTACTTACAAAAAAGGTGTTTTAGAGATTGCCTCTACTCGTGGTGATGGAAAGGTTGGTGAAAATGTCACCGCGAATGTTCGCACGATCGATTCGGTACCACTGAGACTCTCAAAAGAAATAGATGTGGTGGTAGAGGGAGAGGTGTGGATGGGCAAAAAGGCTCTCGCCGAATTAAATGCAAAAAGAAAAAACGCAGGTGAAAGCTTGTTTGCAAACCCCCGTAACGCCGCCGCGGGATCCATTCGGCAACTTGACCCAAAGGTTCCGGCGTCTCGTAAGCTCGATACCTTTATATATGATTTGGCGTTTTCTAATTCTGAGACACCAAAAACGCAAATTGAAGAGCTCTCACTCTTAAAGGAACTTGGTTTTAAAACAAACCCCACGATGATCGCGGTCGATAGCATTGAAGGCATTATAGAATTTTGGAAAGAGTGGCACACCAAGAAAGACAGGCAAGACTTTCTTATTGACGGCATTGTGGTCAAGGTAAACGAAATAGAATACCAAGAAGCGCTTGGCTACACCGGAAAAGCTCCTCGTTTTGCCGTAGCGATAAAGTTTCCCGCAGAGCAGGCAACGACAATACTCGAAGACATTTCTTTGCAGATTGGGCGTACAGGAATTTTAACTCCTGTCGCTCATTTAAAACCAGTTTCTGTTGGAGGTGTCGTTGTTTCTCGAGCAACGCTTCACAACGAAGACCAAATAAAACGTTTAGATGTGCGCGTTGGGGACACCGTAATTATTCAGCGTGCCGGAGACGTTATCCCTGAAATTGTCGGCGTTGTCCCTGAACTTCGCCCACAAGATGCAAAACCGTACCGTTTTCCAAAGAAGGTCCCTGAGTGTGGTGGTGATGGCACTATTGAGCGAGTTCCGGGAATGTCGGCGTGGCGCTGTGTGAGTAAAAACTCTAATGCGCAACAGCGTCGCAGGTTTCATCACTTTGTTGGCAAACATGCGTTTGATATTGAGGGGTGTGGACCGCGAACCGTTGATCTTTTGCTCGACGAAGGTCTTGTTTCTTCATATGCAGACCTGTTTTCTTTAACACAAGGTGACGTTGAGGGACTCCCCGGTTTTGGCGAACGCGCGGCTCAAAATCTTATACAGGGCATTAACGCAAAAAGAAACGTGGGGCTTGACCGCCTGCTTATAGGGCTCTCAATTGATCAGGTTGGTACAGAGACGGCGAGAGACATTGCCGAACATTTTGGGACACTTGAAAATATACAAAGTGCGTCAGTTGATGATTTAGAAAACGTCGATGGTGTGGGCAGGGTTGTTGCAGAATCAATCTACCGCTGGTTTCGTGATCCCGAGCAAAAACGGGCCTTAAATGAACTGCTCTCATACGTTACTGTAAAAAAACTACCCAAGAACAAAAAAAGCACGTTAGATAATGCGGTGTTCGTTATTACCGGAACACTGCCAACGCTGTCTCGAGAGGGGGCAGGGGCGCTTATTCGTAAACACAGAGGGAGGGTTTCTTCTGCCGTATCGGCAAAGACGAGCTACGTACTTGCCGGAGAAAATGCCGGATCAAAGTTAGAAAAAGCGCGCGCTCTCGGTGTTCCTATTATCTCGGAAGAAGACCTAGAAAGGCTCATTACCAGAGGATCCTAGTGCGCAGGGCATAAACTTGCTATTATTTCTCTATGTCCGTTTCTACTGAAGAAGTTAAAAAGTTTGCAGACCTCTCTCGTATTGAAATAAACGATGCTGAGGCAGAAGAGCTTTCGAAAGAGTTCGATTCTATTCTTGGTTACATTGATACGATACAGTCTTTTGATGTCCTTGAGGCGGGGGCCGAAAACGTTCATTTAGATATTCACAACGTTATGCGTGACGACAAGGACCCGCACGAACCAAATGCGTTTACCGCAGATCTGCTTTCGCAAGCACCACAAAAGGAGGGGCGGTTTTGGAAAGTAAAAAAGATATTAGGGTAACGTATGGAATACACCGATCTTTCTGTTAGAGAGCTTCAGCAAGGGTACCGAGCTAAAGATTTTTCTGTGAGCGAGGTGGTTCGTGCCTATCTCGATAAGATTGAAAAAGAAAATCCAACGCTCAACGCATATTTAGAAGTGTTTGATGGCGCTTTTGAGTACGCAAAAGAAGCAGATGCGCTGTTTTTAGAAAAAGGAGACCGCGCGCCTTCTCTTACCGGTATTCCCGTTGCAGTGAAAGACAATATTTTAATTAAAGGACGCATTGCCTCTTCGGCATCAAAAATGTTAGAGAACCACGTTGCTCCATACGATGCGACAGTAATTAAGAAACTGCGAGAAGAAAATGCGTTATGTATCGGCAGGACCAATATGGACGAGTTTGCAATGGGCTCTTCAACAGAGCACTCTGCCTTTGGTCCAACACGAAATCCGCATGACCCCGAGAGGGTGCCGGGAGGGTCTTCAGGAGGCTCAGCGTCAGCTGTGGCAGGAAAAATGGCACCTGTAGCGCTCGGGTCTGAAACGTGTGGGTCGATACGCCAGCCTGCCAGCTTATGTGGCTTAGTAGGGTTTAAGCCAACTTACGGAGCGGTATCACGCTCAGGCCTTATTGCGATGGGGTCTTCGTTAGACCAGATAGGCCCACTATCGCGGACAGTGAATGACGCAGAGTTGGTTTTTAATATCATCCGTGGGTATGACGAGTTGGATGCCACATCGCTTCCGGCGTACGAACCTGTATCGGCAAAAAATAAACGTATCGGCGTTCCTAGAGCATTTATAAAAGACGCGTCGCCCGAGGTGCAACAATTATTTGAAGGCAATCTCAAAAAACTAGAAAAAGAAGGGTATGAAATAGTCGATATTGAGTTTCCTTCTGCGCCGTACGCACTCGCCGCATACTACATTGTGATGCCTGCAGAAGTTTCAACAAATCTTGCTCGCTTAGATGGTGTGCGTTACGGACACCATGCTCCCGGAGAAGATCTGTTAGATGAGTATAAAAAATCTCGGATGGAAGGGTTCGGAAAAGAGACTCGCCGTAGGATTATTTTAGGGACACACATTCTCTCGTCTGGGTACTATGACGCATACTATGCACGAGCAACGGCACTACGCGGAGCGTTGGCAAAAGACTTAGAGAAAGCGTTTGAATCGGTCTCATACATTGCAACACCAACGACACCAAACGTCGCGTTTAAGTTAGGAGAGAAAGCAGATCCGCTCTCAATGTATCTAGAGGATGTTTTTGCCGCACCAGCCAACTTAACCGGTATTCCTGCAATTTCGGTCTCAGCGGGAACAATTGCAACTGACGGGAAAGACCTCCCTATTGGCATCCAATTTATGAGTCCGAAACGTAGCGACAAATCTCTTTTTGATGTCGCGCGAACGCTTTTGGGAGAAACAAACACATAGGTCGTTTTTTGTTGGTACTATAAAAGGAAATGGATCATGTACACTTTCTTAACTTGCAATACTGGTATTGCCTCTTCTTCTCTTTTGTTGGAGAGGGGTGTGCATACTTTCGAGATCAGTTAAATGGGCAAGCAACTTCAACTCCTGTTGAGAGCGTTGGGTTTTTTGAAGGTCTGGCAATATTTTTTTCAAATACCCTCGGTTCATTTGGCGGTATTGTTGCAAGTATACTTTCAACTGTATGGAACTGGTATAGCGTCTTTGCGTTTGCCATCTCGGCGTTTTTGATTCTACTCATCCTCTTTGCTTTTTTTGGATTGTTGTTTGTTCGGATACGCGACCGGTCTCTGTACGGTTTTATTGCACCGTCCAACAACGAGGGCAATCCACGAAGTAGTCGGTGGGAGAGTCTCTTGGAGGATGCTAAGTCTACCGATCCAAAAAAGTGGCGAAACGCCATTTTTGAGGCAGATGCGTTGTTGGGAGAGCTTCTTCAAGGGCTTGGGTACGAAGGCGAAAATACCGGAGACAAAATGCAACGACTATCGGAAGACGCGTTTGTAACAGTGCCGGTTGCGTGGGAGGCGCACCGTATAAAAAACTTTGTGTCGTCTGGTTCTTCCGATTTTATTTTGACTCAACGAGAAGCATTTCGAACAATGAAGTTGTACGAACAGGTGTTTGAAGAGTTTGACTATATATAGACTAGGAGATTAGGAGATTAGGCTTTAGCTAAAAACATAACTCATAACTCATACGTCATATTTCATAGCTCAAAGTTACATAAGTTTTAGAAAGTTTCGTCGCCCGCTTGAGATTTGTGTTATTTCGGTGTATCCTCAGATACATAGCTATGGCCTAATTTCTAGTGCCTAACAGCTAGATAGAGCGGGGTGGAGGAGTGGTACCTCACAAGGCTCATAACCTTGAGACCCCGGTTCGAATCCGGGCCCCGCAACAAGTTAAAAACTCCGCTTTTGGCGGAGTTTTGTGTTTGTTATTGCTTGCTTCAGTTTAAACAAAGAACCCTTGATGCGTT
>PFBH01000014.1:81321-104137 GCA_002773335.1 Candidatus Kaiserbacteria bacterium CG10_big_fil_rev_8_21_14_0_10_45_20
TGTTGCGTGGGGCAAAAGAAGCATCGCAAAACCTTCTATAAGGATTACCCACCCAATAAGCGTGACGAGAGTTGCCACTGACCCGGTCCAGATATTGTGTGTCAACACGACGATTAGTCCGACTAAGCGCTATGGCGCCATCAAAATACGGTATGACGTAGCTTCTGGTGGCTTCAGTGAGAGCCTTTTGTATTCTCTCTCCATGCAAAAGACCCGACAAACCAGAAACGAGGATGTAAACACCCATAATTTGAGCTAAGAAAATAGTTAAGTCCATAATAGTATTATGTAATAAATAATAAATAGGTACCTCTTTATTTTATGATTTTTATATAGATGGCTTTTTTTATCTTGATATTCTTGCTATATTTGCCAATGTTAGGGAAATAAGCAATTTGTCGGCGTATAGAAATATACCCCGACTGCACTCAGCGGTGGTGTGAAAGTAAACTTTCCCCTCACCCGCTTCGTTTGTCGGCGTAGCTCAGTTGGTTAGAGCGGAGGACTCATAAGCCTCAGGTCGCAGGTTCGATCCCTGCCGCCGACACAATATGTTAGAAAAATACAGACCTTTTGTGAAAGAAGACCCAAGAGTGTGTACTGCATGTGATGGGTATGGTTCTGTTTTGGAGAGTAAGACTATATTTGATATGGGTAGCTATTACACAATGAGGAGGGGGTTAAAATG
This sequence comes from Candidatus Kaiserbacteria bacterium CG10_big_fil_rev_8_21_14_0_10_45_20, assembly GCA_002773335.1. Classification (GTDB taxonomy): domain Bacteria; phylum Patescibacteriota; class Minisyncoccia; order Phycocordibacterales; family Phycocordibacteraceae; genus Phycocordibacter. The sequence continues at coordinate 82,010 of PFBH01000014.1, forward strand.
TGAAGGATGTCGTGGGTATGGCACAACTTTAGGTCCTATTGAAAGAAGAAGGTGATAGAATAAATGCAATATGGAAATCTTAATTTGGGCGTTTATTTTTATCGTTTCGGTTGCAATTTTGGTGAAAGGTGCCGATTGGGTGCTTGATGGAGCAAAAAATATCGGCCTTTCGTTGGGGATGCCTCCATTCGTGGTGGGCGTTCTTATTGTTGGTTTTGGTACCTCTGCACCAGAACTAGTATCATCTGTCGCCGGTGTTTTAAAGGGTGCTATTGAGATTCCCGCCGCAAACGCTATTGGTTCAAATATTACAAACATACTCTTGGTGCTCGGTATCGCGGCGCTTCTTGCGCGCGGAAAACTGGCGGTCACAAAAAATATTGTTGATTTGGAACTACCCATTCTTGCATTTGCAACCCTGCTGTTTTTTGGTGTTGCCTATGACGGTGTTATCACAACGATTGAATCTCTCTTTCTTCTTGTGGGTGCGATAATCTATCTTGCCTATACATTTATTCATAAAGACAAAAGCGAAATTATTTCAGAGGATGAGAGTAAATCGCGTCCGCGGTTATCTGCAAAAGATATCTTACTTCTTGTTATAGGAATGGTCTTTCTCGTGTTTGGGGCAAAGTATCTCATTGACGCGGTTATCGCTCTTTCAGGAATGATAGGTATCTCGGTTGGCATTATCACTATCCTTGCCGTTGCGATTGGTACTTCGTTGCCTGAACTTTTAGTATCCGCAAAGGCCGCGATGCAAGGAAATGCAGAAGTCGCGGTCGGAAACATCTTTGGCTCAAACATCTTTAACATCTTTCTTGTGGTTGGTGTACCGGGTATGTTGGGAACGCTCGTTCTTGACGCTCCAACGTTGGCGATTGGTCTTCCCGTACTGCTTGCCGTTACTTTCTTTTTTATTATTTCTGGTTTGTCTCAACGTATTCATACGTGGGAAGGGGCATTCTACCTATTGGCGTATACGCTTTTCACCTTTAAATTACTTGGTATTGTGTAAGTAAGTATGGAGATTTTTAATGCAATCTTCCTCTTTTTATTCGGGTTCTTTATTTTAGTGCGTGGGGCACAAATTTTAGTAAAGGGTGCAGTATCTGTTGCAAAGATATTTAATTTTTCTCCGTGGTTTATCGGTGTGGTGATTGTAGGGGTTGGAACGTCTATTCCCGAGTTTTCTATTAATCTGGTAGCCGCCTTTGAAGGAAACGCAGTTGGTATAGGTACCATTATTGGTTCAAACACGTTTAATATTTTAATGATTCTTGGAGTGTCGGCACTCTTTTTTCCTATTGTAATGAAAAAATCTTGGATTCAAGATTTTTTTGTCAATGCAATTTTTGTTGCAATCGCGGGCAGTATGCTCGCGTTTCCTGTTTTGGGTGACCCCACCGTAGTCGGTATTACTCGCTCTGAGGCTGGAATATTGTTTCTTCTCTTTATACTTTGGCTTGTGTTTATGTTTCGTCGTGGAGATACTAAAGACGAAACAACCGACCATAAGGTTTTTACTGTCTTTACGTCCTTTGTAATGATCGTTGCAGGAGTCGTTGGTGTCTTTTTTGGTGGTTCGTGGGTTGTATCGGGGGTTGAACAGTTTGCAATCTTTGCCGGTATATCCTCCGAAGTTATCGCGCTTACCGTTATTGGAGCCGGAACATCAATCCCCGAACTTACTGTTTCAGTAGTGGCAGCGTTACGTAAAAATACCGGGATAGCGGTGGGTAACGTACTTGGTTCAAACATTTTTGACTTCCTTGGCATCTTAGGCATTACTGGACTCATTCATCCAATTATCGTTTCAGAATCTGTTCGTTTTGATATTGGAGCAACGTTTATTGCGACAATGCTCCTTCTCGCGGTTATTGTATTGGGACGCAGTCATCGTATCGGCAGAACGGAAGGACTTGTCTTAATTACGGCGTATGTCTTATATCTCATCCTCTTTATATTTAGAGGCTAGCGTTGAATTTTTGTCATTTTTACGGTATTCTCTCTTCACTGCGGTTAGACTGCAGTCTTAGTGTTTTAGGGTCGTATTACAGAATACGACCTCGGCATTCGAAGAAAATATGTTCCTCCTTTTGTTCGCTCGAAGTCATTAGCAAGCAAGCTTTCTATGACCTTCTCGCTTACAAAAGTAACGGTCGTATGATTACATACCACCGCGGCATTCCAACAATGTGCGCTCACTTTTTTGTTCACTCAGAGTTATTAGTAAGCAAGCTTCCTATAACGTCTTCGTTCACAAAAAACGCGCACATCCGTAAAAATTTGCGGTCGTAGCTTAGCTGGTTAAAGCGCCGCCCTGTCACGGCGGAGATCGTGGGTTCAAGTCCCATCGACCGCGCAAACAAATCCCCGAAAGGGGATTTTTTTTGCGCGGCGAAGAAACTGGACTGCTCCAGTTTCGTTGGGACTTGAAAGCCGGAACGATGTCGAGCCAGCAGGCGAGACCGTGAGGCAGGGTCGTGAAAATTCCGAGTGGCTTACGAGAAATTATTCCTGACCGGGTCCTTCGCTTGCGTTTCGGAACAATGTGAGAATTAGTGTATAGTTTTGAATATATGAATACAAAGGAATTGTTCTTAACTGTCGGTATTAGTTATTTAATAATTTTCGTCACGGCAATTTTCGCCAACTTCTTTGCTTTGGAGGTTCTCATAAATAACCCTTTAGGTGCAATAAATGAAAATGGATTACTGATTAGAGTGGGGGCGATGGCTTTCTTGATAGCTGCACTGCTCGATATCGTAATTGCTTGGGGGCTGTACGAGTTATACAAAGAACACATTCTTTCAAGACTAAGTACATACCTACGTCTCACACATGCGGTTTTGATGGGAGGTGCAGTGTTTGCATTGCTCTTGGTTTTTAACTTTGATACGAGTGCAGACATATTAAACCAGGTCGATATTTTTAATTATATTTGGCTAACAGGATTGTTCTTTTTCGGGTTCCATCTAATCTTGTTAACTAGAATTATTAAACTACCTCGTTTTATAAGTATCTTCCTATTACTTGCTGGCGTTATGTATATAGTGGATACTTCAGCTCATTTTCTACTTTCTAACTATACTGCGTATGCGGATGTGTTTTTGATGCTGGTTGCTATCCCTAGCATTTTTGGAGAAATGGCTTTAGGACTTTGGTTTTTAGTTAAAGGCCTGAAGAGAAATTAGTTTCCACCTGCGTCCTTAGGGCGCGCATTAAATAGTTTTTAGGTACTAAAATGGACTGATACAATGTGGCGTATGCGTCTGATTGTTGATGTACAGATAGTAGATTTAGAAAGAGCGGTTCGCTTTTATACTGAGGTTCTTGGATTTTCGTGTCGTATTAAGGCGGATGAATGGGCAAGTATTACCATTGGTGATGCAGAAATACATCTCTATAAACACGGAGGCGTTTCAAACGGTATTGAGTTTTATGTAGATGATCTTGACGAAGAAGCAAAAAAATTCGCTGAACATGGTGTTGAATTTGTATCCGGCATAGAAAAACCAAGTGCCGTAAGTGTAGACAAAAACAGCATCACCGAATTTCCATGGGGAAGAATCGGATATTTTTACGACAGCGAAGGAAATGAGTTGGCGTTAGTGAAAGATTTTTAATTTGAACTAATTGCAGGCATTTTATAATAAACGGATACTATCTTTTTATAAGATAAACTTAAAATATGAAAGGATCGTGTCAGTATGGAATAATAGAATTTAAGACGAATCAGAGAAACTAGGTCCCCAACAACACATTTTCACTCATTCAAAACTTCCGTGGGTACACATTCCGGAAGAAGTATCTCGGAGAGAGAATTGAAAGAAGTGTCACGAGTGAGATGTGCTACCAGCAAGCGAGGGAGGGTTGCAGAAAAGAAAAGCCAACTTCCGGCTTCCGAGCCGCCTCCGAGATTCGAACTCGGGACCTATGGTTTACGATACCATTGCTCTACCAACTGAGCTAAGGCGGCTCGGAAGCAATAAGGTGTTACGCCTTTCTTTTCTATAACCGACCGAGCGTAGTTGGTATGGAGTACCATACCAACTGAGCTAAGATGACAATGCTTTTCTCTACTGATATGAAAAGCTGGAGCCGTTGCCCGGATTTGAACCGGGGACCCCTTCCTTACCATGGAAGTGCTCTACCAACTGAGCTACAACGGCTAGTTGCTTACGACAATGGGCGGTTTTTGTGAACAAGACGAAAAAGAAAGCTTGTTTACTTTTTCATTGAAGTGTAACAAAAACGGAGCCCATTGTGTCAGAACGACGACGTTGTATCGTAACCAATACAACGGCCTTTCTTTGATATTGGCTGATATATCGTAACCAATACAACGGCTTAAATTCTCAAAGAACCCAAGTATAGTAGCGTATTTACCTCAGTCTTTCAATTTCAGAAATTATAAAAAGGCGCAATTTAGAGCTATCAACTAAGCACTAATTACTCCTTTCCCCTATACTCAATACTCTATATACTGTCCAATATGACTCAAGACGAAGCAAAGAAAAGAATCCAAGAAATAGAAACTGCTATGGCGTCGCCTGATTTTTGGAGTGATAAAGATGGGGCGCAAGCGCTCATTAAAGAGATGAAAGACCTTCAGGCGGTTGCAGACGGCGTTTCAAAGCACGACAGGGGAGACGCGGTAATTTCTATTCTTGCCGGTGCGGGGGGAGATGACGCAGAAGATTTTGCCGGTATGCTGTTTCGAATGTATCAGGGGTACGCGTCTCAACAAGGCTACTCTGTCTCGTTTTTAGATGATTCAGAAAATGACCATGGTGGATATCGCAACGTAACCTTCGAGGTTTCCGGAAAGAACGCCTATGGCAGACTACAGCACGAGGCCGGCGTGCATAGACTGGTCCGCATATCGCCATTTAACGCAAACGATAAACGCCAAACATCGTTTGCATTGGTTGAGGTGCTTCCAGTTGTTTCGTCTGACGATGTTCCGGAAATGAAAGAAGATGACATTGAAGTACAGTTTACTCGCTCAGGTGGCGCAGGGGGGCAGAACGTCAATAAAAGAGAGACGGCGGTGCGTATGGTGCATACCCCTTCCGGTATTTCGGTGCGGGCATCATCCGAGAGAAGCCAACAAGCAAACCGAGAGAAAGCAAAAGCACTCCTTCAAAGTAAACTGTATAAGCTACAAGAAGAGAATAGAGAGCGCGAACGGCAAGGACTCTCTCTAGCGTCGTCTACGTCAATTGAATGGGGAAGCCAGATACGCTCGTACGTCCTCCATCCGTATAAAATGGTAAAAGATCACCGTACCGACTACGAAGAGAGAGACATAGACGCGGTCCTTGCTGGAAAAATAGACAACTTTATTGATGCGATGCAAAAGAATGCGGTACAATAGTAGAGTGCACAGATAACCACTCGATTCTTTCTGCTTCTATCTGTTACGATAAGACGTGCATAAAAAACTTTCTTTGTGATTTACTTCGATACTGTTTCAAAAGTGTACTCTGATAACTCGTGCGCGCTTGAAGGCGTGACGTTGTCAATAGAGCCGAAAGAGTTTGTCTCTATTGTGGGGCACGCTGGCGCCGGCAAGACCACCATACTCAAAATGATTCTTGCTGAAGAGGCGCCAACATCGGGGTCGGTGTTCTTTGAATCAGTGGATATTCACAAGATCCCTCGATCAAGACTTCATACACTGCGACGAAAGATAGGGACGGTCTTTCAAGACTTTCGTTTGATTCCCAACAAAACAGCGTACGAGAACATTGCCTTTGCAATGGAGGCGTCGGGACGTAGTGACGAAGAGATTGCCGCAGACGTTCCCCACGTACTTGAGCTGGTAGATCTTGCAGAGAAAGCATGGAACTTTCCGCGAGAGCTTTCAGGAGGAGAACGTCAACGTGTTGCAATTGGGCGCGCCATTGTAAACCAACCTGACGTTCTTTTAGCAGACGAACCGACCGGAAACCTAGACCCGATTAACACGTATCAAATTGTTGAAATCTTAAAGCGGATTAACGAACTTGGCACCACCGTTGTTCTTACATCACACAACAAGGGTGTGATTGATTCGCTCGGAAAACGCGTCATTACCATGGACAACGGTCACATAGTACGTGACGATAAAGAAGGACGGTATGTCTTATAATATATATACATCTCTATGACAATGTGGGTTGCAACAAAAAGAATTTTTCGTTCAGGATTAGTCAACTTTTGGCGAAACGCCTTTGTTTCGGTTGCGTCAGTGTTTGTAATGACAATGACACTGCTCATCCTCGGATCTCTGATGTTTTTAAATGGAGCGGTAAACGAATTTGTTGGGTACGTGAAAGAAAAAGTTGATATTAATGTGTACTTTGTGCCCGACGCAGAAGAGAGCGCTGTTGTTGATTTAACTGAGCGGATACGAAACCTTCCTGAGGTTGCCGAGGTAACGTACCTTTCACGAGAGTCAGTCTTACAGCAGTTTCGTGAACGTCACCAAGACGATTTGTTAAATCTGCAAGCGCTCGACGAGTTGGGAGAAAATCCCTTTGGGGCAACGCTATCAATACGAGCCAAAGAGCCTTCTCAGTACGAAGGAGTGGCACAATTTTTAGGTGATTACGTTAACGACCCTTCGGGTGCCGCTCTTATTGATGTGGTTAATTACTCTAACAATAGGGTAATTATTGATCAGCTTGATCGTATCATTACCTTCGTTGAGCGATTGGGGTGGTTTGTGATTCTCCTGTTCTCTGTCGCCTCTATAATGATTACCTTTAACACTGTTCGGCTCGCTATCTATACCGCAAGAGAAGAGATTAGTGTGATGCGTCTTGTCGGTGCCTCAAATCAGTACATTCGCGGACCGTTTATCGTCGAGGGGGCGCTGTATGGAGTGCTGTCCGGAGTTATTACCCTTATCCTGCTCTTCCCCATAACACTCCTTTTACGAAGTGGGGTAGAGGTTGCCTTGAGTGTTGATATATTTGCCCTCTATATGAGCCAGTTTCTACTATTCACAGTTGTTTTGATTGGTGCCGGTGCCGTGTTAGGTACAATTTCTACCTTCTTGGCGGTTCGAAAGTATCTGTCGGTCTAGAGCATTGGGTAGTTAGGAGGATTAGGCGCTAGGCTTTAGCTAAAAAACATAACTCATACTGAATACTGTATACAGAATACTAAATACTAAATACTCTAAACGCCCTAACCTCCTATTTTGTGCTTTGTTTGGACTCTGGTTCCTGTGCTTTGGTGGTTTCTAAGCACTGTCTTCCTATCTCATTTTCCTCCTCTAGTATCTAAAGCTCTCAAGCTGTATACTGTTTTTCATATGGCATATGCTCGGAACGTGAAAAAACACTCCGGGCACCGCTCCCCCTCAAAAAAGAAGTCGCACAAATACCTTTTTGTTATTGGTGGTGTGATGAGTGGCGTTGGCAAAGGAATTGCCTCATCTTCAATCGCCCTTATCTTGCAAAATAAGGGATACAAAGTGAATACGGTAAAAGTTGATCCGTACTTAAACGTTGACGCGGGGACCATGAATCCAACAGAGCATGGAGAAGTGTTTGTGTTAGAAAGTGGTTTAGAGACAGACCAAGATATGGGTAACTATGAGCGGTTTTTAAATCGTCCGCTCAGCGCAGACGACTATATGACAAGCGGAATGGTGTACGCGCACGTTATCGAAAAAGAGCGGAACTTAGAATATAAAGGGAAGTGCGTGGAAGCGGTTCCCCACGTACGCGACGAGATTATCCGACGCTATCGTCTCGCAGGCGAACTTTCAGGTTCGGATGTCTCTGTTATAGAAATTGGCGGGACGGTTGGCGATTTTCAAAATGCTCTTTTTATAGAAGCGGCGCGCATTTTAAAAGTTGAAAGACCCGAAGACGTTATGTTTGCATTGGTGTCGTACTTGCCGGTCCCGGGGACGCTGGGCGAGATGAAGACGCGCCCAACGCAAAACGCCGTGCACCAACTTAACTCGTATGGCGTACAGGCAGATATGGTTATCGCGCGCTCTACGGTAGCGCTAGATCAACGCAGAAAAGAGAAAATTGCCGCCAGTTGCAACATTTCTGCCGAGTACATTGTCTCGGCTCCAGACGTGGAATCTGTGTATGACGTTCCTCTCAATTTTAATAAAGAGAAAGTTGGCTCGGTTGTGGTAAAAAAGTTGGGACTTTCTGATAAACAAACGTCGCTTTCCGAATGGGCTACCTTTGTACGGAAGGTGAAGAACGGAAAACAAGAGGTGTCTATAGCGGTCGTAGGAAAATATTTTGATACGGGAGACTTCGTTCTTTCAGATGCGTACCTTTCGGTTATTGAGGCGATTAAATATTCAGCGGCAGAGGTTGGCGTTACAGCGCGCATTTCTTGGTTAAACGCCAAGAAGTTTGAAAAGGGAAACGAGGTAAAAGAGCTTAAAAAATACCACGGAATCATTGTTCCGGGAGGGTTTGGCGAGACGGGAATTGAAGGAAAGATAAACGCCATAGAGTACGCGCGTGTTAACAAGATTCCATACTTCGGTCTTTGCTACGGTATGCAGTTAATGGTTATTGAGTACGCACGAAACGTGCTTGGTATAGAAGACGCACACACGGTTGAGATACACCCAAAGACAAAAAACCCCGTTATTGATGTTATGCCCGAGCAAAAAAACCTTATTGCTAAAAAGCAATATGGCGGGACCATGCGCCTCGGCTCATATGTTGCTGAACTTGCGCCAAACACCATTGCCCGCCGTGCGTATGGCGCCGAGCAGGTGTATGAACGGCACCGCCATCGGTACGAGGTAAATCCCGCGTATATTGAACGTATTGAAAAAGGAGGACTGCGCTTCTCTGGAAAGTCTCCTGACGGGGTGTTAATGGAAATAGCAGAGCTTTCGCAACAAGAACACCCGTTTTTTGTAGGAACGCAGTTTCATCCAGAGTTTCAGGCGCGCCCCCTTAACCCACACCCTCTCTTTACGGCGTTTATGCAAGCAGCAAAGAAAAGGAAAAAATGAAAAGGACACTTATTGGGATAGCTGTTTTAATATTTTTGTTCTCGCTTCCTTTACAGTTTCAATACCTTTTTCAGGACGATGAAGTAACGGCACTACAGAGTCAAGAGACAGTCGTAGACGAACCGCTCTCTATTTTATTTGTAGGAGATATGATGTTTGACCGCTATATTAGAAAAGTTGCCGATGTAGCTACGGGGGACTTTATACTGTCGTGCATTGTAAACGAATTGATGGATGCTGACTTTGTTGTTGGCAATCTTGAGGGACCTATTACCACAAACGAATCAGTGAGTGTAAATAGCACGGTAGGGGGGCCAAATAACTACACCTTTACCTTTCCGCCAGAGACAGCGCTTTTATTAAAACGACACAACATTCACCTTGTCTCACTTGGCAATAACCACTCGTTCAATTTTGGGATATCAGGAATGAAAGAAACACACAGCTTTCTTTCATCAGCAGGGGTTGCGTATGTTGGTGGCCCCGTTGAAGATCAGGCGTATCTTGTAGAGATAAAAGAGATTCCTTTTGCGTTCATCTCATACAATCAATTTGCCGAAAGGGGATGGAAGATTGAGGTAGATGAAGCAGAAAAACTCATTCGGCAGTATACGTTGACACACATCCCAATAGTGTTTGCTCATTGGGGAGAAGAGTACCTGCCTGCGACAGACAATCAAAAAGAATTGGCACGTCGTTTTGTAGACGCTGGTGCAGACGTTGTTGTTGGGGCACACCCACATATAGTGCAAGAGTATGAAATATACAAACAGGTACCGATTTACTACTCGTTAGGAAACTTTGTTTTTGATCAGTATTTTAACGAAGAGGTCACAAAAGGAATGATGGTCAAAATGCTCTTTTCAAAAGACGGATTTGTATCAGCAGAGGTAACGCATACCGAACTTACTAAAGACGGAAGGGTGTGCCCTCGCGTTCTATAGATAAGTAGTATGATGCACACAAACACTATGAAAGGAACGGCAGTATTGGGAGGGGGGTGCTTTTGGTGCACCGAGGCGGTTTTTAAGATGCTCAAGGGGGTGACTTCTGTAGAGCCGGGGTACGCCGGAGGGCATACTGCAAATCCAACGTATAGCAGTGTGTCTGCCGGCGATACTGGGAACACCGAGGTGGTAAAAATTGAGTTTGATCCTAATGTTATTATTTTTCACGATTTACTGACTGTATTTTTTGCAGCGCACGACGCTACGCAAATAAACAGGCAAGGAAACGATATTGGCGAACAGTATCGTTCTATTATTTTGTATACAAACATTGCACAAAAGGCCGTTGCCGAAAAGTTTATTGAAGAGCTAAATGACTCTGCCGATGAGGGGGATGCGATAGTAACTGAAGTTAAAAAATTTGAAACATTCTATCCGGCAGAGCAAGAACACATAGACTATTACGCTCAAAATAAAAATAAGGGGTACTGTCAGATTGTTATTGCACCAAAATTACAAAAGGTACAGCAACAGTTTTCTGCGCTACTGGACAGAAACAAGCTTCATTGAAAAACGTACCTTTTTCGGCTATTGTACGTATCGATGTGACTCACATCGATTTAGTTATTAGTGCTTAGTTTTTAGCCTTTAGTTTTTGACTAACGACTAATGTCTAACAGCTAACAACTAACAACTGTTCTCTTGGGGGATCATCTAGCGGTAGGATGCAACTCTCTGAAAGTTGTCACCGGGGTTCGAATCCCTGTCCCCCAGCAAGTTGGGACATCGTACGGATGACCTAAGAGGGTTACTACGGTCTCAATTCTCTTCCGACATTGCATACCCGCTGAGTGCGGTAGCCAAATACAAAAGCCACCCAAGGGTGGTTTTTGTATTTTTGGCAGTCTATAATCAAAAAATATGAAGCACTCCAATCCAATCAAATACTATGAAAGCTCTATAGATAAGAACGGAGATTTTCGGTATTACCAAGTATATAAGGATGGCGACAAGTTTGTATTTGAATGCTGGGACTGCAGGGAAAGAGAAGACGGTGGTAGCGTTGGGACAAGAAAGGCTTATGATGAATATGAGAAGGTTGAGGATGCTGTTGCTCGGTTTGAAGAATTTTTGAAAGCTTGGGAATAAGTTAAGTAAAATGTCAGATCAAGAACTGCGACAACAGATTCAGCATGTCCTCCCGAACTTTCCTGAGGAGCCAATTGATTTATGGCTTTTACCGTATGCTAAAAAACTTGGTTGGCCACCTGGTAATAATGAGAGATGGGCGAACATATTAGCTGGCAGACCGATAACATTTTGGGAATCTACTATTTGGAGCAAGCGACAAACAGATTTAGCTACAATTAATCACTCGGAAACATATTATGAAAAAGCACGAGGGATGTTCAATGCCTTTGTGCTGGGGCAGGAAAACGAATATAGTCACGGACTAGGTGAAGAAGGAAAGAATAAGTTCCTCAATCTCTTGAAGCAGATGTTGGAAACTGGTGTTTTTCCTGAACCACCTATTTTATTTGAAGACGAGCCCGATCATTACGATATCTTGGACGGCAACCACCGCTGGCTGGCTTATGTTATGTGTTGGAGAATTTGGGAAGAAGTTGAGAACATGACTCCTGAAGAGCGAAGGGATCGAGCTGCCGGTTTGCATGCTTCAAATATTATTGAGCCTGTTCAGAATCAAGAAGTGTGGTTTTGTGAACTCCCACATTAATCAATCATCTAAGACTATCTTCTTGTGAATCATAGTCAGCCTACTCTTAAACGACTGCATAAGTTCACGTTTTTCTTCCAACGTTCCTTCTTTGAGCAGGTATTTGGCATACGCACGGACGTCGGTCTTTCGTTGCGTTTCAATTTCTTCTTTAGTTAGCCCAAGTACTTTCTCGCGAAATTGATTAAGGCGGCCGAGCTCTTTTTCAAGTTTTTTCTTTACTCCAATTTTATCCAAATCCACCTTGTCTATTATTTCAACGAGCTGTTTGATTAAATTCTCTTCACGAAGATATGTGTTCTTGCAGTGCTTATCGTAGAACTTCGTACAGCCATAGTAGATATACTTTGCTGTGCCTCCACCAACGAGATCCTTAAATTTCTCTTCGGCTGTTACGCCGGAGTTGCATAGCCCGCATTTCATAAGGCGCGTAAATGCAAACTCTTTGTACATTCCGCCATGCGGTTTATGGGAATCAAGTTTCTCCTGAACCTTCTTAAATAGCTCCTGGCTGATACACGGTTCATGTTGCCCCACATACCACTTGCCACTTTTCTTTGGGTATTCCATCAGTCCACAGTAGAAGGGGTTCCGTAGAATAATAAAGACGTTGCTGAGCGCCATTGGTTTCCCGCCTACTGTTTTGAACTTAAGATCGTCGCGCAACCAACAGAACAGTTGCCGCCCGCTCCACTTCTCATACGCCACTTTTTCAAACATAAGTTTGATGACATGAATACGTTGTGGGTCTGGAACAACGTGGCACTTCTTCGTTCTGTCCGGGTGGTTCAGATATCCCGTTGGTGCAGGTCCTGGCCAGAGTCCCATTTCAAGACGTGATCGCAAGCCGCGCTTTACGTTCACACTTTTATTGTCGTTATCGAGCTTTGCTTGCGAGCAGAGAATCATCAAGAGAAACTTCTCGCTCGGCGCATTTGTAAATGACTGCCCGTACGTTTGTACCCGCACTATCTTCTGTTGATCCATGAGATCAACAATTTTCCCAAGATCGCCAGCATTGCGGGATAAACGGTCCGGATGCCAGGCGAGTATGGCATTAAATTTACCTTCCCCGATTTCTCGGATCATCTCGTTGAAGACTGGTCGGCCGGATGTCTCCTTTGCTGAATGCGACTCCCGCTTGATCTCAGCGATGTCCAACTGGTCACGCTGGGCCAGCTGAAGCATCTCTTTGATTTGGGCGTCAATGGATAAAGCCTGCTTTTCGTCCGACTCGCTCGATTTACGCGCATAGAGGCAGTATTTGGCCGGTATTTCGACCGGTGGGGCGTCAGATGCCATCTCTAGCGGGTTCGTGATGTGCATACACACAACACATACCGGAACCGTTTCTATAAGTCCAGAAAAGAAGTGGATAACCCAAATTACCCTTATTTTTCAAGGCAAGTTAGGGTAAAGACCTATGAAAACCTATGAACGTTTGACTTTTTATTTACGTGATGATAGGATGAAGCGTATTGCTATGCGAAAAGATATAGAGGCAAAACTCAAGGATATGCCAGAGCTGCTCACCATCGGGCAGGTTGCTGATGTATTCGCTATTCATCCGGACACTCTTCGCAACTGGGAAAAGGAGGGTATTTTAGTGCCAATGCGCGTGGGAAAGCGGAAAGATCGCAAATATCGCCCGCAGGACATCCAGGCGGTTATTGATCGCATGGGAAGTAAACTCACCCTGCCCCAGCTTGAGCAGTTTTTATGGCGGAGTGCTGACATTCTCCGCGCACGCGGAATTGATAGTGCTGACTATAAAAAGTACATCTTTGGCCTCCTCTTCTTTAAACGCATCAGTGACGTGTGGGATGAGGAATACGCGCGAGTAATGGCGGAATACAATGACGACTCCATCGCTCGAGCTGATTACAATCACCGTTTTCAAGTGCCAAAAGAATGCCGATGGTCGGAAGTTGAAGAACGTGCAGAAAACATCGGCCAGAAGCTCAATGAGATTTTTGAAAAACTTGCGAATGCCAACAGCCCGAAACTCGACAAAATTTTTGATGATCTTGATTTTGCAAATAAAGACCGTTTTTCAGACGAGACACTCCAGCGTTTAATAAACCATTTTTCACAGTATAACTTCGGCGACACGTACATCAGCTCTGACATTCTCGGTGATGCGTACGAGTACCTCATCAAAATGTTTGCGGCTGATGCGGGGAAGAAAGGCGGAGAGTTTTATACACCTCGCGAGGTTGAGCGCGTCATCGTGCAGATTCTCAAGCCGCACAAGAAAGATCACATTTACGACCCGACCGTCGGCTCAGGTGGTTTCCTGCTTGAATCTTTTCATCACTTGAGTGAGAAAGAGGGCGATTCTGTTGCTCGGACGCTCTATCTGTACGGTCAGGAAATCAACCTCGGTACATTCGCTATCGCCAAGATCAACATGTTCCTTCATGGACTTGATAGTGCCGACATTCAGCGCGGTGACACGCTTGCTAATCCAAAGTTTCTCAATTCGGACGGCTCTCTCAAGACGTTCGACATTGTTGTGGCAAATTATCCTTTTGCTATCAATGATTGGACGGATGAAATGTTTAAGAATGATAAATACGGTCGGCGTGACGGGTACGATATGCCACCGAAAAAGACTGCTGACTACGCGTTTCTTCTCCATATTATAAAATCAATGAATTCAAATGGTCGCGCCGGTGTTGTGAATCCTCACGGGGTTCTTTTTCGAGGTGGTGCCGAGGGGCGCATTCGCGAGCAGATTCTCAAAAACGATCTCATTGAGGCAGTCATCGCGCTTCCGTCCAAACTATTTTACGGGGCTGCTATTCCGGCGGCAGTCATCATATTTAATAAGAACAAGCCCGAGAGCCATAAAAATAAGGTGCTCATCATTGATGCTGAAAAAGATTTCTCCGAAGGAAAAAATCAGAACACCCTTCGCGTGAAAGATATCCAGAAGATTGTGAAGACCTTTGAGGACTACAAAGATGTTGAGCACTACGCGCGCGTTGTTGACCTAAAAGAAATTGAGGAGAACGACTTCAACCTCAATGTCCGGCGTTACATCGAGAACGGCGAAGAAGAGGAAAAGATAGATGTTTCCGCTGTGCGAAAAGAACTCGCGACACTTGAGAAGGAACGCGTGGAAGTAGATAAAAAAGTCGAGGGATATCTTAAAGAATTAAAGTATTAGATATGCAACAAGAATACACGCCAGCAGAATATGAAAAGAGTGCATTCCATTGTCCGTTTTGTAATGTGTATGCAAATCAGGTATGGACTAGTCTGAGGCAGTTTCACAATCAAACTTTTTACTTCAGGGAAGTACAAGCCGCGGCGTGTATGCATTGTAACCAGTATTCCGTTTGGTATGACGGAGTAATGGTCTATCCGGACTTTGAAGGTGTACAGCCACCAAATCAGGATTTGAGTGAAGATATACAAGCAGATTATCAAGAAGCAGCATCTATTCTTCAGAAGTCGCCACGCGGAGCGGCTGCCCTTCTTCGCTTGGCAATCCAAAAATTGTGTAGGGAGCTCGGCGAAGAAGGTAAAAATATCAACACTGACATTAAGAATCTTGTATCCCAAGGACTACCTTCTGCCGTGCAAAAGTCGCTCGATGTAGTGCGTGTGATTGGGAATGATTCAGTACATCCGGGGCAGATAGACATTCGTGATGATATTGAAACAGCAAAGGCTCTCTTTAAACTTGTGAACTTGATTGCTGAAAAAATGATCACAGAGCCGAAAGAGGTGGAAGCAATTTATGACAGTTTGCCAGACGAAAAGAAACAACAGATTGAAGAAAGAGACGGCACCAATTCAAACAATCATGATAACAACTAAAGCAAAACAGAATATTCCGAAAGGATGGCAAAAAAAACAGATCAAGGATCTGCTTGATTACGAACGGCCCGACAAGTACATCGTTGAGAGCGATCGGTACATCAGTAGCGGGATACCAGTTCTTACTGCTAACAAATCTTTTATTTTGGGGTACACGGATGAGAAAGATGGAGTTTATGAAAATATTCCAGCAATCATTTTTGATGACTTTACGACGGATAGCAAGTTCGTTGACTTTCCTTTTAAGATAAAGTCGTCCGCTATCAAAATCCTTAAAGAAAAAGGTTCAGACATAGATTTACGTTTTGTTTATGAAAAAATGAAATCCGTTAGCTTCCCAACTGGAAACCACAAACGGTACTACATCTCACAATATCAAAACATGGATGTAGTCGTGCCTCCACTCCCTGAACAAAAAAAGATTGCGGAGATTTTGGGGGCGGTGGATGAGGAAATTCAGAGAACTGATGAGATTATTTCTGCAACAGAAAAACTCAAGCGCGGGCTGATGCAGCAGCTTTTCACCCGCGGCATCGGACACACGAAGTTTAAGAAGACAGAGGTTGGGGAGATTCCAGAGGGGTGGCAGCGAGTAAAACTCGAAGATGTTGCTGAAGTTGTGATGGGGCAGTCACCCGTTTCATCTTCGTACAATCAAGACGGAGTAGGGACTCCATTTTTTCAGGGCAAGGCTGACTTTACTCCCTCATATAAAACCCGGGTCAGATATTGGACAGATCAGCCGTCGAAATTTGCCGAGCCGGACGATGTTTTACTGTCTGTGCGTGCCCCTGTAGGTGACGTCGCTATAAATGAAATGCGAGCATGTATTGGCCGAGGACTTGCAGCTGTACGTGCCAAGAAAGAAGTGGCTGTGCAGGACTTTCTATTTCAGTTACTTCTGTCTCTCAAGAACGAACTAAATAGTAAAGCACAAGGATCAACCTTTACCGCAATCAATGGTCCTGCATTACGTGAGGTTGTTGTGTCCCTACCCCCTACAGATGAACAGCAAAAAATTGCCGAAATTCTTTCCGCAGTCGACAAAAAGATTTCAGTCAATCAGAAATTGAAAGACAAACTAATCCTTCTCAAAAAAGGCCTCATGCAAGATCTTTTGAGTGGGAAGGTCAGAGTTAAAAGTTAATAAACACAATTATGAAAGAATCTGAAAACAAAAAACAAAAGCAGGAGGAGAAGCAGACAATTGTTTCAAATTTACAGAAGGCAATTGTAAAATTTACCGATTCTGTTGATGGGTTTATATATCCTCTTATTATTCCTCCAATTCAGTCCATAGATGAAGATATATTATTTGAAATATATCCAGATTTGAGGAAAGTTGGTAAGCAGAAGAAACTCCACGTCTTGCTGTATTCATACGGAGGAGATGCGCATACTGCATTTCATATAGGGCGCCTTCTACAAGAATACTCTTCGGAGCTATCTATATATGTCTTGCGAGAAGCAAAAAGCGCAGCAACATTAATTTCTTGCGCAGCAGACAGAATTGTTTTTTCAGAGATATCTGAACTTGGTCCAATGGACCCTCAGATAAGTAGATCAGACGAACCGGGTAGATTTAGCCCTTTGGCAATCAAGCACACTTTTGACCTTCTCCATCAACAGAGCGAGGAGGGGCATAGCCAAATCGTAAAAGTTCTAACTGACAAGTTACCGGACCCGTTAATTTTGGGCGAACATCTTAAATCTCTTGAAACAGGAAAAGATTATCTCTGTAAACTGATGAATTCCCGTATGTTTAGTGGTGATGCTGAGAAAGCAATACAAGTCTCAGAGAAACTTGTTACGGGGTATCCTGATCATGGTTATTGCATTGATTTCGTCGAAGCGAAAAGTATTGGACTTAAGGTTGAAAAGGTGGAAGAGAAGCACGAGGAAACTATTCTAGAAATAATGAAAAGTTATAAGAATGTGTGGGATAAGTTTGACTTCCATCTGAAGAAAGCAAGAAATGCTGAGACAGTAAAGGATAAAGACGCGCAGTTTAAAGAGGCCTTTGATCTTTACGATGACCTTAAGAAACTTGCTACTGAGGTTATTAAACATCAGCAAGATAAAAAGACGCCTCCAACACCAAAGAGGAAAACAAGTAAGAAAAAGAAATGAAATTCAACGAACAATATACAGTAGAAAATTATGTCATCGAGTTTCTCTCGGAGAAGCTGGGATACGAATATATAAAACCGCAGGAGTTTGCAAAACTGCGCGAGTTTGAAAATGAATTTATCATCACCCCGCTCCTCATTGAGGCAGTAAAAAAGATTAATGGAATTGATGAAGAAGAAGCGCTGTCGGTGGTGCGTGAGGTAAAGAAAGTTGATTCAAATGAGGGCTTTCTCAGTGTATTTCGCAACGGGGTGAACCTGAAAGATCCGCACAGCGGACAGTTTCGTGATTACAAAATCGTAGATTTCGATACACCGGAAAATAACCACTTCGTGGTTACCAATCAGTTCTATTTCGAAGGTAATTCAGAAAACATCCGCCCTGATGTGACGATCTTTCTTAATGGTTTGCCGATTGTTGATATTGAGGCTAAGAGCCCGACCGCCGCGAGCAATGTGAATTACACGAATGCGGTGGGACAAATAAAACGCTATGAACGCAATGCCTTCAAACTTTTCTGGCCGAACTGCTTTAGTGTTGCAACTGACGGGCTCAAAACGGTGTACGGCGCAACGTATGCGCCGGCGCAGCACTTCTCAGAATGGCGTGATGACGAGCTTGAAAAACAAACGGGTGGCGCACTCGAAATGACGCTCTCCGCACTGCTTGGGAAAAACGCACTGCTCGATATCATCAAGAACTTCATCCTGTTTGAGAAAGAAAAAGAGCGAACTGTAAAGAAGATTGCTCGGTATCAGCAATTTCGTGCGACGAACAAGATTCTGGACCGTGTGGAAGAAGGCACGCAAAAACGCGGACTTATTTGGCACACGCAAGGATCCGGCAAGTCGCTTACTATGTTTTTCACCGCGTGGAAACTACGGTTTAGCAAGAAGCTGAAAAACCCAAAGATTTTCATTCTTGTTGATCGTATTGATCTTGATGACCAGATCTATGAGACATTTCTCAACTGTGGCGGCAAGAACGTGGAGCGTGTGACATCGCGAAAAGATCTGGAGAAGAAAATCAAATCTCCCGAACGTGGCATTTTCATCTCCACCATTCAAAAGTTTTCCGAGCTCGGCGATGAAATAAAAAATCTCGACGAGAACATCATCGTACTCTCTGACGAGGCGCATCGTGATAACGAGGGAATCTCAGCGATCAATCTGCGGAGTGCGATGAAGAATGCGTACTTCTTCGGATTTACCGGAACACCGATTGATAAAACAACGCTCAACACACACCGCAACTTTGGTGAGAAAGGTGAACGTTATCTCGACTACTACTCCATCCAACAAGCGATTGAGGACGGTGCAACCTTGCCGGTAACGTACGAGGCGCGCCTCTCAAAATTCTTTATTGATGAGGAACAGCTTGATAAGCAGTTCGATGAGTTGACCAAAGATCTTTCCGACAAGGAGAAAGAGCAGATTTCCAAGAAATACGGCAAGAAAGAAGCGATCGTAAAGCTCGATACGCGCATGCGTGCGGTGGCGCAGGATATTGTTGAGCACTACAAGCTCTATGTAGAGCCGGCAGGCTTTAAGGCACAGATTGTTTGCTACGACCGTGAGGCAACTGCGAAGTATAAAGAATTACTTGATGAACTTGTGCCGAAAGAGTGGTCTGCGGTTATTTATTCACCCGGTGACCCAAACACGAGCTCTGAAGATCTGCAGAAGTACAACACAACCAAGCAAAAACGAGAGAAACTGATTGCGGCATTTAAAGATCCGGAGAATCCACTTCGCTTTTTGCTTGTATGTGACATGCTCTTGACCGGATTTGATGCGCCAATTGAGCAGATGATGTATCTCGACAAGCCGCTGTGGGACCACAATTTGCTTCAGGCGATTGCTCGCACAAACCGTGTCTATCCAAACAAAGGTGCCGGAAAAATAATCGACTACTACGGCATCACCAAGAGCTTGCACAAGGCGCTCAATTTTGATGAGAGTGTTGTTGATTCTGCGATGGTTAATATCGACAAACTGAAGGAAGAGTTTGTGGACTTGCTGGAAGAAGTGCAAGAGCTGTTTGTGGGGGTTGATATTGAAGATCCGTCAATTGAGAACCTCCGCCGTGTCTTGAAGATATTTGCTGAAAACCAAGAAAAACAGAAATTCTTCCGTGAAAAATATGCTCGACTCAAGCTGTTGTTTGAAGTGCTTTCACCTGACCCATTCTTGAAGGAACATGTACGGCAGTTTGAATGGCTAACGAGCGTCTATGTGGCCTTTGATAAAGAGTATGGAGCGAAAGCCTCTGACGCTGAAGTGTTGGCTGAATACGGTGAGAAAGTGAAGCAACTGATTCAGGATCGCGTTGACTACGAAGGCATCACGAAGAACTTCCGTGAACTTAATATCCATGATCTCTACGTCATGGAGCGGTTGAATAAAATGGATGACGAAGAAAAAGCTCTGAATCTTGAGAAAATGCTCAAGCAGGAGATATCCATCAACATGGATACCAACCCGGCGTACAAGAAATTTAGCGAACGGCTCTCAGCAATTCGGAAGGAGTTTGAAAAGAACCAAATTGATCTTTCGGAGCGTATCAAGCGCTATCAGGAGCTCATGGAGGACATAAAGAAGAAGGGCGACGAGGCTAAAGAGCTCGGATATTCTCTGCGGGAGTACGGACTCTATGTCGTGTCTGAAGAGTTTGTCGAAGGTGATGCGGAGAAGGTGCGCGAATTCATCAAGGAGATGACCAAACGTCTTGAGGATGTGCTTGATGAAGGATGGCAGGAATCATCGAAACGAGAGGAGTTCTTGAAGGAGGTAAAACGTATTGTGCAAGAATTGGTACTAAAAGAATATAAGCAAGACATCAAGGTGAGCGATTTCCATAAATATCTGAATCGATTGGTCGATATCGTCATCAAAAAATTCTAGGTATGAAAAAGCAAATCACTTTAGAAAATCGTAAGGTCAGCTATACGCTTCGCAAAAGCAGGCGAGCTCGCCGGATGCGACTCGCGGTGTATTGTGATGGGTCTATTGTTGTCACGGCACCGTTTGATCTTAAGGAGAATACTGCAGAGAAATTTATTCGGGAAAAGAGTAAGTGGCTCTTTTCAAAAATAGATTTCTTTAAGCAATTTAAGGGGCATGCCATTGCTCGGTACAGCGAGGAAGACTATTTGAAGTACAAAGAGAAGGCGCATGCATTTGCGTTGGATCGAGTAAATCACTTTAACAAGATATACAAGTTTGGTTTCAATCAAATCAATATAAAAAACCAAAAGACAAGATGGGGGAGCTGCTCAAAGAAAGGAAATCTGAATTTCAACTACAAGATTGTTCTATTGCCGCAGCGACTCGCTGATTACATCATCGTTCACGAACTATGTCACCTGAGAGAATTTAACCATTCAAAAAAGTTCTGGAAACTGGTGGAGAAAGCCATCCCGGATTATTTAGAAATTCGGCGTGAGCTCAAAAAGAGCGGTGTCGTTTTTGATTAGGAGTTAATAACTCTACGACTTTTCGGAAAGATAAGGTACAGTTTCAAACGATAGCAAAAGTTGCTATTATGTACGTTACAAGCGGCCTAAACTCATTCATATGAATGGGCATGGCTACAAAACCCGCTAGAGGATAAAGGACTCCCGGTCAGAGTCACTCTAGCGGGTCATATGGGGAAACCTGTATGGGCTCTCGAAAGAGAGTCGCGATGGCCGGGAGCCCTTTGTCGTGATGACGATCCTCCCGGCCACTTAAAAACCCGCTAGAGAAATATGAAAGCATTTAAATTATCAAAGTCACCGGATACAACCGGTGCCGAGGAAACCAAAAAATGTCACCAGTGTCTCGCCGACATTCCTCAAGAAGCACGCAAGTGCTCTCACTGTGGCAGCAGACAAAAAACACAGATCACAAAGAGACAAAGTATTATTACAGGGATTGTTATAGCTGTTTTTGTGTTTATAGTAATCAGTGCTGGCGCTGGAGGTGAAAATACTAGTCAACAACAATCTGGTGTGTCTGACTCACAAACACACATTATGGCGCAGAACTATGTCAAGCAGGTTCTAAAGTCACCTTCAACTGCAGATTTCTCAATGTTTGACTATCGCTACGTCGATCTTGGAGACGGTAGGCATAAAGTGACCTCATACGTTGATGCGCAAAATAGTTTTGGTGCAGAAGTACGAAGTGATTACTCTGTTATTCTTTCGTACAATGGAGGCGATTGGGCTGACATACGTAATTGGACCCTTCGCGAACTCATCTTTGATGGAGAGGTTGTGTATTCCGAGGAATAGTACTGTTTGAACGATTAATTATATTGAGGACTATTCTTCAGGGGTATTTCCTAGAAGGTGATTACACTGTGCGCATTGTAGATAATGTTCTCGATTAGAGGGGAGAAAATGGGGTCAGCCACCATTAAATTGATGCTATGATTTGTACATATGCCACGTATTCAACGTGTTGATGTGGGAGGTCAAATATATCACGTCATAAATCGCGCCA
>PFBH01000007.1:0-5881 GCA_002773335.1 Candidatus Kaiserbacteria bacterium CG10_big_fil_rev_8_21_14_0_10_45_20
CTACTCTCTTCAGAAGAAATAACTTTTAATCCTGAAAAAACGCTTTTCTTGGGAGAGCTTGCACTGGATGGCACCTTACGAGAAGTAAAGGGGGTGCTGGCTGCGGCAACCGAAGGGAAGAGAGGAGGGTTCAAAACTATTGTCGTCCCACTACACAATGCTCGCGAAGCGGCGCTTGTTGACGGCATAGAGGTAATTGGTGCGTCTTCTTTATCGGAAGTGGTTCGCCATATTACCAACCAAAAAAAGATTGTCGCGACGCCTCCCACTCTCCACACCGCCCAACCCATAAAACACACGGTTGATATGTCTGACGTTGCCGGACAAGAAACCGCAAAAAGGGGGTTAGAGATTGCCGCTGCAGGGAGGCACAACCTTGCGTTTGTCGGACCCCCCGGCACAGGGAAGAGCATGTTAGCAGGAGCGCTCGTAAGTATTTTGCCCCCACTTTCACCGGAAGAGGCAATTGAAGTGACAACCATTCACTCTATAGCCGGAACGCTCGCAGGGGAAATCATCACCACACCTCCATTTAGAACACCGCACCATACTTCGTCGTACGTTGCGCTCGTTGGTGGAGGCAGAACAGTCCGTCCCGGAGAAATCACGCTCGCCCATCGCGGTGTTTTATTTATGGACGAGTTTCCCGAGTTTGATAAACGCGCCATTGAAGCACTGCGAGAACCCCTTGAAAACAGAGCCATCACGGTATCGCGAGCAACGGGAACCGCAACCTTTCCGGCAAATATTATGCTCGTCGCCGCAATGAACCCGCCGGACGAAAGAGCTGATCAACGAGAAGTATCTCGTTTTGCCCGTAAAATATCCGGTGCGATTATTGACCGCGTTGATGTGTGGGTCGAGGTACCACTCGTCCCCCACGAAAAACTGTCAGCGAGAGGTTCAGAAACATCTGCGCAGGTACAGCAACGGATAGAGAGGGCACGCATACTTATGAAAGAGAGGTTACGTGCTGTTGATGGCACAAAACAATTTAATAGTGAAATCCCTTCTCGAGATATAGAAACACACACCTCTATAAAACCAGAGGCGCTCCGCGCACTGCAACAGTCGGCACACTCTCTATCACTCTCGCCTCGGTCGTACCACCGTGTTATGCGCATCGCAAGAACCATTGCCGACATCGCCGAAGAGGCAGACGTTGAAACAGAACATATTTTTGAAGCCTTGCAGTACCGCCCGAAGATTAAGGAAACGTAGGAACAGTACTGAGTATGATAGTAGATAGTAATTAGTAGCCAGAACGAACATGGGTTTACTGTACTGACATACTAATTACTAAGTTACTAACGTACTTTTTTAAAATGGATTTCTTGCCCCACGAATTTCAAAGTGGAGGTGAGGGCCGGTTGAACGCCCCGTACTACCAACAGCACCAATAACTTGTCCTTGCACTACCTGTGTTCCGGTTGATACAAAATTTTCTGAAAGGTGAGCGTAGAGCGTTTGTGTTCCATTAGAGTGTTTAATCACAATATATTGACCATATCCGCCATTGTATCCATATGACCGGCTAAGAATAACCTCTCCAGACGCTGATGCCATAACGTTGGTTCCGGTAGGGGCACCAATATCAACTGCATTATACCCATGTATACCTTGTGTTTTATGTCCCGAAAGTACCGGTCGTAAAAAGTACCCGTCCAACGACGGCCCACCAGAACCACGTGCAACCGACGCGGTAGAAACAGGTTTTGCTGTTTGCGGAACAACGCCATACGGTACAGTCACAACGTCTCCAACGGCGAGCTTTGCATCTGCTGATAAATTATTAAACACTAGCACTTCATCAATATCTCCCTTGTATTTCTTTGCAATACTTGCGAGGGTTTCGCCCTTAACAACTGTATGCCGTATACCGGAAACAGGGAGGATAACGAGGGTTTCTCCGGGGCGGATAACGTTTCCTCGCCCGAGGTCGTTTGCCCACACGAGTGTATTGGTTGACACCCCAAACATATTGGCAATCTGCGAGAGAGAGTCACCTTCACGCACAACGTATATAGAAATCTGGTCAGACCCGCGCTTTGCGGTCTCAACATCGGCAGTCGTTCCAGACGGCCCTATCTCTGACTGCAGTGCCACCCCACCTACAATAGAGATGTCACCCCCACCTTTTGCCGGACTTGGGTCAATGTTAACTGCCGCGCGAAGCGCGGGTGTTTGAGATACGGTATAGAGAGAAAGGGGGGTTGCGGTCAACTCCTCTGTTGTCTGTTTTGTTGAAGAAAGGAAATTCCACCCTAGATTAGAAAAAGAAAATGCATGCACAAAACGAGGAAGTATTGCTACTCCAAAAATAAGAAGCAGAACGACAGTGGCCGTTCGCAGTTTTCCTTTTGTAGTCCGACGCGTGTCAGAAATAGCATTATCGCCGGAGTTGTATTTGTTTTTTTCGATAAGTAGTTCCCTGCGGGATTTCAGTTCGGAAATATCAGTAAACGGCTTAACAAAGCCATAAAGGAAAATTCTGGATAGGCGGTAGTAGGCCCACTATACTCTTCTCACTCTGTACGTCAACACTCTTTTAAAAGTCACTGGGGACAGGTAATTTTATTGACTTGAGGTATAAAATAATGTATACTATACATAGTTTTCCCTATGTAAAAGGTTCGCAAATCTGATTTATAACGTATTATTCATTGAGTAAAGTTTCACGATCTCAAAAACCACTTTTTATGGCAAAAAAAACACGTAACGGAGAAGATGGAAGTTGGTTTGGCAATCTTTTTCGTGGAAATGTATTAAAAAAGAAACAGCAAGTAGATCTTCCGAACGATGGTTTGACACCAGAGAAAAGAGCCGTGCGCAACACATTTCCAAGGCAACATCAAAACACAGACCCTAAGGGCAAGAATGTTGTAGAGGCGATCATTGGAGAGAATAAACCATTGAATAAGCTCTCCGTATCCGAGCTCGAGAAGATCCAAGCAAGTCTCTCAGATCAACACACCAGAAACGAGGGGCTTACCCCTGAAGAAGAAAAGCTGTCGAGAGATGTTGGGGCACTCTTAATGCAAGAGCGTACCTTTGAGGCAAACAAGCCTTCTATACAGGGCGATCCTCTAGAGCACGACACAACCCCCGATCCGTTTGTAAACCAAAGAGAAGGAGAGGCTACAGAAAATGCGCAACACGAAACAGAGGAGGAGTCGACTGAGAAACAGAGAGAAAACTCAGAAGACGAAAAACTTTTTGAGCAACCTGAGCCACCTGCAGAAACAGAGAAAGAAGAGGACACGGAGCCTCAGCCTACCGTTCAAAAAGCACCCGCTGCCCAAGGTGACAGTAACCCAAAAAACGCGAAACTTGGCAACGGCGATAAGGTTTCAAGAAACAAAGGCGATTACCCATACAATGAAGATCAGGGACGCTTTGCAAACCCCAGAGAGCTTGAAGAGCTTGCCGGTCAAGATGTTGCGTGGGCAAAAGAAGCCCTCGCAAAAATACAGAGTGGAGACGCTCCAGCTTTTGTAACTCCGGCAGTCGCTGGCCCAACAAAAGAAATTTCTACAAACAACGAACCGCTTATGTCTGACGAAACTGCTGAAAAGGTAGCTGCGTCATTTAAAGAACTTGAAGAAAAAACGAGAGAATCAAAAGATCCTGAAACCTCTTCTGCCGAGAAAGCGCAAAAAGCCCTGGGGTACTTAGGAAAAAAATCTTTGGAGTATGGGGCAGAAGGGTCAAAATTTGCAGGAAAGGTTGGATTAGAGGGTTTAAAAAGAATCAACGATGTTGTCGATAAGCTCCCTCCGGGTTCTCGCTTGGTAATTGGAGTAGCGCTTATGGGTGCGGTTATGGTCTCCGGACCCGCAGGGTGGGGAGCTGTCCCACTTGTCGCCAAAGCTCTTTGGACAGTAGCGTCAATGGAAAAAATATCCCGAAAGATACGATCTAAAAAAGACTCTCTAAGATACGCGGACGCAGGAGCCCAATTTACATTAGCCGGTATAGGATTGGCCTTTTTACTAGCGTCTGCCTTTGGTGTTGAAGATGCTGTTGCGGAAGTAGTTCCTGTAGATATAGAGGCTGGCCATGGCTCTGATAACGCTATTACTTCTGCTGGGGCGGACAACGAAAGCGCGTTCTTTCCTAATGGTCCAGTTGCACCAGAAGGTGACATATCTCCCGAAACCACAAATAACCTTGCTCTGGCAACCGATTCTGAAATTCTTGCAGTACAAGACAATCCAACTCCGCCAGTGGTGACACCAAGTGATATTGGTCTAACAAGCACAGAGCCTTCAATCTCTCCTGTGGAAGAAGTTGCTAAAGGTGAAACTGAAATTGGGGAGGATCTTCTTGAACAAGCTTCTGACAATACTTCTTCAAACGAAGCTGTAAACGACGAAGCCTTAACAGCCGAAGAAGTCGCCGCGCAAATTGGAAACGCTAACGACGAGCAAATAGGCACTGGAGTACCCGAAGTCAATGAAGTAAACAGTCTAGAAAGAGAAGCACTTGAGCCAACTCAAGATACCACCGAACAACAAGAAGTGACTTCCTCACAAGAGGCAATGACACCAACAATAGAAATTCCCGTCGATGTTAGTGTTACCGCCCGACCGGGAGACGGTGCAATTACTATGCTTATGCAATGGGCAGAAACTGCTACCGAAGCAGGGCATACATTCCCCGAGGGTACCCCTATGGCAGAATTGGTAGGAGCGCAAAATCAAGGAGGGTTGTACGAAGTTGCTCAACAAATTGCTATTGATCAGGGTCTCTATCAACCAGACGCGGCGAACGAAAGCTTTAACGTGTTTGAAGGTGCAACGCTCGAAACAACACAAAACGCAGACGGTGCGTTTTCGTTCACCCTTTCAAACCCAGGAGGCGAGTCATACTCACTATGGTCATCAGTAAACCCTGAAGTCCCTGCATATTCTGGCCCAAATATGATTGACACGGATGCAACAGACCCTTCATCATCAAGCGCCTCAAGCGACACCTCTAGCGATACCTCTGTTGCTGAGTCTCGTCTGTTGTCTCAAGAAGCGATTGAAAAATACCAAGCAGGTGGAGCATGGCAATCTGCGCCGGACACATCTGACCCAACTGTTATTTCTACCGAAGAGGTTAGTGCTCAAAATAATGACAAAATAGCGGTGGACGATACAAAAGAAGGTGATGGTACGGCAACAAACTTTGAAGAGCCAACAACATCAGTTGATCATTCGTCCAACAACTCATTCACTACCGCATCCGAAACAGCCGAGCGCGCGTTTGCCCTTCAGGGAGAAGTTGCAAACTTAACCGAAGCTTCGTGGCAAACACTCTCTTCGCAACCACTTCCTGAAATATTCTTAGACCCAAGTGCAACAGCGAGCGAACGGGCCGGAGCACTTATAGAGCTTGCGGGTCAAAATGCTATCGCACTTGACGAAGAGGGGGCAAGTCAACTTGAAAACCTTATCACTATGATGCAAAGCTCAGAAATGAGTCGAACCTACGGAGAGGTGTCTCTTGCCGAAAACGGTACCCCGCGCACACTACACGACATTCTCGTTGAAGGATTTAGAAATAGAGAGCTTTCTCAGTAATAATCAGTATAAAAAATTATGAATCCAGACGACATACAAAAAGCAATCAGCTCAGCACTCACTCTTGAAGAGTACCCCGAGAATATCCAAGACCAAATTGTCGAAGAGTTAGCAACCATAATTATGAAGCGCGCACTGGTTGAGCTGACTGCCTCTCTCCCCGAAGAAAAACGCGACGAGTTTTTAACATTGGTAGAGGCAGGAAATACAAAAGACCTCGGTCCGTTTGTTGAAACGCACATATCTGAATTTGAAACCATTGTCCGAGAGTCAGTAGACACCGAGGTCAAAGACTTTCTGAAAGCACAAGAAAA
>PFBH01000007.1:5928-6206 GCA_002773335.1 Candidatus Kaiserbacteria bacterium CG10_big_fil_rev_8_21_14_0_10_45_20
ACTGAAGTAGAGGGTATGTCGGTAGACAGTATGACAGTATAGAAAAAACTGCCAAAGCACAGGAACCAGAGTCCAAATAAAGCACAGAACACAGATGTCCAAAGACCGAACATTAAAGCTAGGGAGTTAGAAAGTTAGGAGTTAGCTAAAGCCTAGGGCCTAGAGCCTAAAAGCTAGTCATTAGTGCTTAGACAGAGAAAACACAAAATATGCTGTATGAGCTATGAAATATTGTGTACGGGCTATAAAATATGAAGCTATGATATTTGATCTATGAT
>PFBH01000005.1:0-965 GCA_002773335.1 Candidatus Kaiserbacteria bacterium CG10_big_fil_rev_8_21_14_0_10_45_20
TAGCCCGCATCCCTGTTGGAGGAGGGAACAGTGCCATCAACCAAAACATCCTCCGCACCATTTCTCTCTCTCAGCGCATTGACACCCTCTCCAACGTCACCATCTCAAACGCAACCTTCCAAGGATCATCAGTTGACGCCACCACCCTCACCGGCTCATCCGCAACTTTCTCAACACTCTCTGGTGGCGCCACCTCTGCCTCAACACTCTCTGTCGCAACCACCACACTCTCAGGCCCCCTCACGTCAACCGCCACCGCCACATCAACCTTCGCCCAAGGCATCAATATCACGAGCGGTTGCTTTGCCTTGAGCGGCACCTGCTTAGAGACAGGAGGAGACCCCGGAGGCTCTGACACCCACGTCCAGTTCAACTCATCTGGAGCCTTCGCAGGCTCCAGTGCCTTCACTTTCAATACCGCAAGCAACCGTCTCACGGTCACCAATGCCACCACCACCAACATCTCTTCCACATACGCCTCATCAACCCAGGCATTCTTCGGCTCTCTCTCCGTCGGCTCTTTAACCGGCGTCCTCAAAGCAACCGCAGGCGCCATCTCAACCGGCCTCATCAACCTCGCCTCAGAAGTCTCTGGTATCCTCGGCATCATCAACGGTGGTACCGGATGGGCAAACATCCAAGCAAACACCCTCCTCTTAGGCAACGGTACCAATCGCCTTGCAACCACCACCCAAGGCACCAATGGCCAAGTCCTCGCCTTAGTGAATGGGGTGCCTACTTGGCAGGCAACCACCACACTCGCTACTATCGCAGGCACCCTTCCTATAGCAAACGGTGGTACCGGAGCCACCGCCTTCGGAGCCTCCCACATTCCCTATACCAACGCAGGCAACACCGCGCTCACCTCAAGCGCCACCCTCACCTTTGACGGCTCTCTCTTCACCACCACTAACGCCTCCACCACCCAACTCACCACCACCAACGCAACGTACCTTGCAACCACC
>PFBH01000005.1:983-1837 GCA_002773335.1 Candidatus Kaiserbacteria bacterium CG10_big_fil_rev_8_21_14_0_10_45_20
TCGTATGATAGTATTTCCTATAGCATTTCTTCTCAAGTAGGTACACCGCTTGGGGTAGCGTTCAACTCTGATGGAACCAAGATGTATGTAATGGATGCTAGTCTTAAAAGAGTTTTTCAGTACTCTCTTTCAACTGGCTTTGATATTTCTACTGCAACATACGATAGTGTTTATAAGACTGTCTCTCATGGTGATTATCCACGAGGGCTGGCTTTTTCCTCTGATGGAACCAAGATGTATGTAGTATCATACGACCTTAACACTGTATATCAATACAACCTTTCTACTGGATTCGATCTCTCAACAGCGTCTTTGTCAACGTCTTATTCTATAGGATCAGGAAATCCACAAAACGTTACTTTTAATACTGATGGAACAAAAATGTATGTATTAGTTAATACTAGTACTGCAGTTCGTCAATATACTCTTTCAACTGCATGGGCAGTAAACAGTGCTTCGTTTGATAGTGTGTCTTTTTCTGTTAATTCAGAAGAAAGCGGAGCACAAGGTTTTGTGTTTAATAATGATGGTACAAAAATGTTTGTGTTGGGATATAACAGTGATTCAATCCACCAATACACCCTCTCAACCGCATTTAATGTTGGTACTGCCTCGTACGACAGCGTTTCATTCTCGGTCAACGCTCAAGATCCATCACCATATGTTTTGGCTTTCTCTAATGATGGATCCAAATTGTATATTGTTGGGGCAACTAATAAAAAAGTTTTTCAATACTCCGCTCTTGGACCAAGAACAGCAATCTCCTCCGGCTCCATCTCCTCAGGCAACCTTCTTTCAACAAAAACCCTCGCCTCAGCAACTGCCAACACCCTCTGCTACTCAACCTCAGAAAT
>PFBH01000005.1:1846-2354 GCA_002773335.1 Candidatus Kaiserbacteria bacterium CG10_big_fil_rev_8_21_14_0_10_45_20
TCTTCAAGCCTCAGGTACAAAGACAACGTCATCAACCTCTCATTGGGAGGCTTAGACACCGTACGCGCACTCCGCCCCGTTGAGTTTGACTGGAAGGCAGACGGCACACACGACCTCGGTTTCGTCGCAGAAGAGGTTGAAGCAATCAACCCCATCCTCTCTTCGTACTACCAAGGACGCCTTGAAGGCGTGAAGTACACGCAACTCACCGCCGTACTCGTGCAAGCAATGCAAGAGCAAAACGACATCCTCTTTGGCACCACCACAGACGCATTCTCTCTTGCAACCACAACCTTCCCGAGAGGCCTCGCACCAACCCTCGCCACACTCGCAGACACCTCTGCGTCTTCAACACCACACCAAGGAACCTTCCTTTCAAAGGTTTTCTCTCGTCTCGCACTCTGGTTTGCAGACACCGCCAACGGCATCACCGACTTCTTTGCGGAACGACTCAAGACAAAAGAGCTCTGCATCAGCGATGACTCCGGAGCAGAGACCTGCATTACGA
>PFBH01000005.1:2365-25776 GCA_002773335.1 Candidatus Kaiserbacteria bacterium CG10_big_fil_rev_8_21_14_0_10_45_20
CAGTAGGACGTTAGGTTGTTAGGCTTTTAGCAAAATAGAATGTTAGAGGCATTAGGACGCTCTGCTTTTAGCAGAGACACAGTATTATTCCCCATTCAATATCTTGACGTCGGACATCGAACATCCGCATAAAATGGTCGACGTCGGACGTCGACCATTTGCGTACCCTACTTATGAGAGACGTCGGACGTCTCTCAACACCTCATACTTTATACAGAATACTGAATACGCTGTCCCCTAATGGCTAGTTTTCTGTTTTGAATGTTTAAAACATTCAGTCATTCTAAATTGAATCAAAATTCAAAATTACCTCTTTTTGGTTTTTAATTTTCTAGTTTTTTCTAAAGACTAAGCACTGTCTTTTAGCTAACTCCTAACTTCCTAACACCCTAACTCCCTATTCTGTTTTTTTGGTTTTCTAGCTAAAGCCTAACGTCCTAACAACCTAACCTCCTACATCGCTGTGGATAACACTCTTGCATAGCGAACGTTCGTTCGCTATGCTTATCTTCTATGGTAACAAATAACGATATTCAATATCAGCGCAAAATTACTCAGTTTTACAGGTCTCATTGGCGAATGCCTTCATATTCAGAAATAATGGATATTACCGGACTCAAGTCAAAAGACTCAGTATTTAAACTTACCTCACGGCTTACCAAGCTTGGCGTTTTAAGCAAAGACAGGCGTGGCAGAATCCTCCCTGCAAGTGTTATGACAGAGGTGCGTGTCCTCGGTTTAGTTGAGGCAGGTATACCCGCTACCGCAGAAGAAGAAGTTTTGGATACACTCTCACTAGACGAGTATCTGGTACAAGATCGCGACTCATCCTTTCTTCTACGTGTTAAGGGAGACTCAATGAAAGACGCCGGAATTATTGAAGGCGATATGGTTCTGGTTGAAAAAACAAATAATCCAAAACTGGGTGACATTGTTGTGGCCGAGGTTGATGGTGGGTGGACTATGAAATACTACCGCAAAGATAAAAACGGATCAGTTTATCTAGAGCCAGCAAACGATGCATACGAAAACATTTACCCGGAGGGCGAGCTAAACATCTCTGCAGTGGTAAAGGGAGTTATTAGAAAGTACTAACCCTATCCCTGCTCATTAAACTCTTCTACCCACCGCTCTTCTTCTTTGCTGTACCGTCCTATCTTTGTCCGATGAATAGAAAGAGCGATTGCTCTTGTTTTGAGCGACTCTCCAATACGAGGGGCGAGTGTTCGCATATAAGTCCCTGATGCGCACACAACGCGTATCGGAAGGACAAAAAACTTTTCAATATCTGTCGCGTCAAATGCCTTTTTCCACTCATTTCGTACTTCGTCTTGTCGAAAGTCGGCTCCGAGCGCTTTTGACGCCTCGTCTGTACGAGGCACCACTGAAAGGACTGACGCTATCCTTGACGCAAGATTTTCTTTTGTAAACAACACAACGTCACTTTTTTCAATAGCGTACACGGTTTCAGTGTGCGTTGGTATGGTGATACTGTCCAGATTTTTCTCAAGTGCATAAAGAAAGAGTGGTTTACCCTCAACGGTTTTTGAAGAGAATACCGGATACTCTCTTGTGTGCGATCCAACTTCGCGCTCAAGCGCACTCTCTACAGCCTCTGCACCTACCTCTACAGTGCCCGAGTGTATCTGCGGTAGCCCAAGTACGTCGCCGGTATCGGTTGACACAGAAAAAAGAACTTCAACCTCATACTCTTTATCAAGCCCCGTGTACTCTTTTTGTTTTTTACACTCCTCTCCAATCAATACAAGTAACTTACCCGACGCCATAGGGTCAAGGCGCCCCGCGTACGAAAGGGGGGTAGAGGGGGCAATGCCACTTTTCTTCCGCCACGCTTCAATAACAGAGAGGGGAGTTTCGCCAATCTTTTTTTCTAACACTACCCACGAAGAAGTCATATACGTTTTTTAGGAAGTGGAAAGAAAGGGCTGGTGCTCTTTTTATATTCCTGAAATTCAGGGTTGTTCTCAAACGCCTTTTCTAGCATTGGAATTCCAGACACTTTTAAGATTAAAAAGGTAACAAGAAGAGGGCTTATAATAGTAAAAAATCCATACGGCACAGAAAGAAGAATAATCCAAATACCCCACCATTGTGTTACTTCTCCAAAATAATTTGGATGGCGAGTATATTTCCATAAACCATATTTCATAACAGTGCCCTTCCTGTTTTTATTTTTCAAAAATGTATCTAACTGATAGTCACCAACAGCCTCAAAAATAAAACCAATGGCCCATATACCGGCTCCCAGCAGTGTTGCTATGGTAAGGGGACTTTCGGTTCCAAAGAGGGCCATATGTATAAACGGATATCCCACAATCACCATAAGAAATCCCTGTAAAAGAAATACCTGCAAGTAACTGAATACAAAAGACCATTGCCCCCACCGCGCTCGCATTTCAACGTATCGACGATCCTCCTTTTTCTTTATGTTACGAAAAAATATTCGTAAAGAGAGCCGAGACGCCCATATAATTGCAATCAATGTAACGAGTGCCGAGAGGGGGGTTGTACTTGCGCCTACGAGAGGAGAGAAGCTAATCAATGCAACAAGCAAAATCCCAACACCCCACATACTATCGGCAATGTCATTTCTCTTCAGTATTCTCGATACAATAAAACCTGCGGTAACAAATATAAATATGCATACACTAACAGTCAAAAGTGAAGAGAAAAGTGTCATACATTACACAAATAACACCTGCGCGATGTAATAGCTTGCGGTAGCAACCGTTGCCGAAAGCACAGCTCCCCACACCATATCAACGATAACGATAGAGAGAGGCCATCCTTCAAGCGTAGCGAGGTTGGTAAGATCGTACGTTGCGTATGCAATAAAACCAAAAAGGCCCGCAAGCACAACTGTTTTAACAAGAGACTGCGCTTCTATCCCCGGAAGAACGGCAAACACCAAAATACCAACAATAAAAATAAGGTAAAAGATAATTGCCGCCACCCAGTTTACCGGCCCCAGAAAGTCTGCCAGTTGAGATTGGTAAAAACCTCGTGCAATAACACCAAGCCAAACCATATCAATAATAAAAAATACGGGAGTGGTAAAAAGAAAGAGGTACAATGATTGTATAAGCGTCATACTAACAGTGTAGCAAAAATTTAGTACGAAATGTTCTTAGGTCGAAAGAGCTGTTTTGCCAACTCTACAATAACAATGTTCAGTACGAGCCATGCAGATACGATCCACACCAAAGACCACGACGGTTCAGTAAGGTTCAAAAGGTTTCGTAGCGGTTCAACAAAAAGACAAAGAACCAGCACCGCTCCCGAGCCAAACACGCTCATATTGAGAAACTTGTTTGAAAAGACCGGATACGAATAGATGGGCCGAACGAGGCTCCGAAACGAGAAGGCAACAACCAGTATGTACGACGCAAAGCAAATAAACAGGATGGTGCGCGCTTCTTCAAACGGTATGCCAAACTTCAACATTCCCCAGTACAATACAAACAACAAGAAAGATGTGATAACGCCGACACCTATGGTAAGGATACGAACCTCTTTGTTAAAGATACTCTTTTCAACGCCCCCTCGCTCAAGCTGTCGCATACCATCGTTGTCGCCATCAAACGCAAACGAAAGCGCGGACCAGCTTCCGGTAAAAAAGTTCACCCAAATAATTTGAAGAGCGGTCAGTGGTAATGGCAGTCCAACCAATAACGCCCCTCCAATAAGCATTACCTCGTCCAGGCTGTTAGACATAAGGTATACAAAGCTCTTTCTGATATTGGCAAGTATTTTGCGCCCTTCACGAATGGCAGAGACAATGGTTGAAAAGTTGTCGTCAAGTAATACCAAGTCAGCAACACTCTTTGCGACGTCAGACCCAGACCCAATCGCAACACCAATATCAACGGCCTTTAGTGCAGGGGCATCGTTTACGCCGTCTCCCGTCATAGCAACAACTTCTCCTTGCGACTGGTACAGCGTGCCGATGCGCAACTTATCCTCCGGTGTTGCGCGGGCAAATATTTTAATACGAGAAAGGAGCGGTATAAGCTCTTCATCAGAGAGCGCTCTAATTTCGTCTCCCGACAAAACATCGCCGTCTTGTATGTCCCACCCTAATTCTTGTGCTACAGAGACGGCGGTTCCTTTCAAATCGCCGGTAATCATCACCACGCGGGCACCAAGCGCTTGTATTGTTTCAACGGCCTCTTTCGCTTCAGGGCGAAGTGGGTCTTTAAACACAAGTGTCCCCAGAAACTCAATATTTTGTACATCCTCAGCCGAAAAGTCTTGCATATCTTTTGGCTTTGGCATACGAGCGACTCCCAACAGACGCTTTCCTTCAGAGCTCACCGTATCAACCCAATCACCAAAATCTACAAATTCGTCTTTTGAGAGTTTTGATTTTTTTAAAAGAATGTCCGGCGCTCCAACAATAATAAGATTCTTTCCTTCGCTGTCTTCACCAACGGCAAATTTATTTGTCGAGTTGAATGGCAAAACATTCTGCTTTCTTTGCTGAATGTGCTTCACTACGTCAATCTTTTTTGACATATGCGCAGCGCGAACAATTCCCACCTCCATTGCGTGCCCGGTAAAGCGCCACTCGGTGTCCGCGTCAGATGGGTTTTCTATAACTACGTCGGCAGTAGAGAGAGCGTCGCGCATCATATCAACCTGCTCTTGAGAGGCGTATAGCTCGGTAGGAGTGCTTCCACCTTTCATTTGTAAACGAGAGAACAGAGAAACCAACTGCATATTGGCGACAGTGAGTGTCCCCGTTTTGTCGGTCATAATAAGGCTAGCCGAACCCAATGTCTCTGCCGCAGACAAACTTCGAATGATGCCACGCATTTTTGCGATTCGCTCTGCTCCGACGGCAAGAATAACTGTAAGCGCGATAGGGAGCGCTTCAGGAATGGCCCCAACCGCAACAGCCGAGGCAATAAGTAACATCTCAACCGTGCCTTCACCACGAGACACGCCAAGAAAAAACACACCCGCAATAACAACCAGTACACCCACAAAAATAATCCACGCTAATCGTGAGAGGCCTTGTTGCAATGGTGTTTGCTCTGGCGACGAGTCAGACACCAGTCGTGCTATTTTTCCAAGCTCGGTATTCTCTCCTGTGCCAGACACAACAGCAAGTGCGTATCCTTCGTCAACCAACGTTCCCGCAAAAACCATATTGCTTCTCTCAGGAAGGGGAGTTCCTTCCGAAAGTGCCTCGGTGTTTTTATGAACAGGGAGAGACTCTCCCGTTAAGATAGACTCATCAACAGAAAGGTCGTTTCCGGAAACAACTCTTGCGTCAGCCGGAACGCGAGAGCCATACGATAGGTGAATAATGTCTCCAGGCACGATATCAGCAACATCTATTTCTTGCTCAATGCCATTTCTAATAACCCTGATCCGCTCTTTAATATACGACGAGAGCTTTTCTATGGTGTGCTCGGCTCGATATTCTTGAAAAAATGCAAGAATAACGTTTACAAAGACCGCGAGTAAAATTATGACGGTATCAACCCACTCGTTAAGAATCGCGGTAAATATCGCCGCCCCAATCAGCACAAATATAAGAGGGGAGGCAAATTGTTTTAAGAGTATAGAAAGGGCTCGGATCTTCTTTTTCTCTACAATGGTGTTTACTCCAAATAGTTTTTTCCTTCTAATAATGTCTTCATCAGAAAGTCCGCGTGTGGTTGTCTCAAAGATGCGTAGCGCCTCCTCTGCCGATACACCCCATACTGGCCTGCCGTTTACGTTATTATCCATAAAAAAGAATAAATGTTCCTATAACAATAATAAATCCTAATACGATACTGATAAGCGCGTACACCATTGCCTTCTCTATAGTACCGTACCTCTATGACGCAGACCAGGTTTTATTGTTTAATATATAGATACGATAGTATAGAATGGTACGTATGGAACCTGACACAGATTATAAAAAATTAAACGCGACACTTGAGTGTTTAGAAAAAAATTTAATACAACAAAATTCTTTTCGGTTTATCTTTGTCCGAGGTATTATCTATGGCGTAGGGTTTGTGATTGGCACCTCCGTCCTTGCTGGTGTTGCCCTTGCGTTACTGCTTCAACTATTTCCATTCGCGAGCGGTTTTATAGATGCAACAGCGCTGAAGTAGTCAATCACGACACAATCTTTTTTATTTCTGTAAGAAGGTATGTGCCGGCAGAAATGTTCTGTTCGTTCTCTCTCTTCTTTTGTGAAAGCGCGTTAAACGTCTTTTTTATTTCAGAAATTGCTTCTTTATGTTCGCTTATATTCCCACCTTCTTCTATTTGTTTAGAAATAACCTCAATCTCTCGTTTTACGTCTTCAATATTTGACTCGAGCTGTAGTTTATTTGCAGTAACGACGGTAAGAAATTTTTCAAAAAGGGGAATATAAATATCTCTTGTTTCTTGTAATTTTCGTATACGTTTTTCTTCTGGCATTGCACCAATAGTACGCAGATTATGGAGTCTGTCCGCCATCTTTACCAGTATGGTCTTGGGACGCTCTCGTATAGCATCATTTAGTCCTGTGTAATACAGCTTTAGTTGTTGCTCTTTTGTTTCTTTCTCTCCTGCGGTAAACGGCTTTGATAAGGTGAGAACCATCTTTGCAACTGTTCTTCTAAACGCATCTGAGATTGTAAGCTTGGCGTTTTCTTTCCAATCATAAAAAGTTTGCGTTTTTAAATCTGCATAAAAAGAGGTATCTTCAAGTATGTCGTGTAGAAGTGCCGCTACAATAAGGTCAAAGTCCTCAACACCGCACTCCTCCATTAAAATAAGTGCCACGGCTCGTGGGTGCTCAAAGTAGGCCTCACCTCCCGCGCGAAATTGGCCTTTGTGAGCCCGTTCAGAAGATTTGTAAGCATGACTAATACGTATTTTATCTTTTTTGTTTAAAGATTTTATGTCTTTTATTTTTTCAAAAAAATCACTATACAGCTTTTCAGGAGAGTGGCGATTACCCAAAAATATTTCTGGCTTATTCATAAAAGCGTTATATAAGGTTGGTTGCGTTTATATATTAATTATAACACATACTGCATTTTTATTCAATCCCCCGGTAACCCATCCCACTCTTTCCACCGGCACCCCCTCAAGAGGGCTTTTTTGTTGTATACTAGTAAAGTCTCTATAATTAACCGAAATAGTATTTTATGGCACAATCAAATTCCGCTTTTATGAAACCGCTTGCTGTTAGTCCAGAGTTGGCCGCAGTGGTTGGTGAAGGTCCTATGCCACGATCAGAGGTGGTAAAGAAAATTTGGGAGTACATTAAGAAGAATGATCTCCAAAATCCTCAAAACAAAAGAAACATCCTTGCTGACGATAACCTTAAGAAGGTTTTTGATGGTAAAGAAGAGGTAACTATGTTTGAGATGACTAAGCTCGTTTCAAAGCACCTTTCGTAGGGCTTGAGGCGGACACACTAGTTAAAACTACCCCGCCAAAAGCGGGGTAGTTTTTTATACAAAAAATAATCACTATGGAAAAAACAATTGAACAACTACGATTCTTATCACCTAAAGAGGTAACTGCCATTGCAAAAGAGTACGGCACACCTGCGTACGTGTACGATAAGGTCTCACTGCAAAACGCCGCTCGCGCACTTACTGCAATCAAAGCTCCGTTTGGTATTACTCCTCGTTTTGCAATGAAGGCAAATCCACACAAAGCGATTCTGAAACTGTTTGAAAAAGAATCTCTGTATTTTGATGCAAGCTCAATTTACGAGG
Source organism: Candidatus Kaiserbacteria bacterium CG10_big_fil_rev_8_21_14_0_10_45_20 (assembly GCA_002773335.1). GTDB lineage: Bacteria > Patescibacteriota > Minisyncoccia > Phycocordibacterales > Phycocordibacteraceae > Phycocordibacter. The sequence goes on from PFBH01000005.1 coordinate 10,108, forward strand.
TAGAGCGGGCGATGCTTGCCGGCATTCCGGGAGAGAAGATTCTTCTTACGTCTCAGCAGGTACTTTCTCCAGAGGCAATACAGCGTCTGCACTCTCTCGGCGTTTCGTACACCGCAACTTCGTTGCAACAGTTAAAAACGTTTGCCGAGGCGGTGCCTCGTGGCACTGTCTCTGTTCGTATTAACCCCGGGGTGGGGATTGGCGAGACAAAGCGAGTCAATACAGGAGGGCACGCATCAAGCTTTGGTATCTGGCACGAATATTTAGGAGAGGTAAAAAAGATAGTTACAGAGTATGGCCTATGCGTAGAGCGGGTGCACACCCACATCGGCAACGGAGGAGACCCGGAAATGTGGAAGGCGATTGCCGTCGAGAGCATCAGCCTGTTAAACGAGTTTCCCGAGGCAATGGTTATGAACCTCGGCGGGGGATTTAAGGTGGCGCGTATGCAAGGCGAGCAACACCTCTCTGCAAATGTACAAGAAATCGGCGTTGCAATTGCCAAAGAGTTAAAAAGGTTCCATCAAAAAGCAGGGAGAGAAATACACTTAGAGCTTGAACCGGGCACATTTTTAACCGCCCTCGCAGGCTCACTCATCACTCGTGTTGACGACATTGTAGACACCGGTCCTTTTGGGTACACCTTTATAAAGTTAGATACAGGGATGAATGATATCCTTCGTCCCGGGATGTATGGTGCACAGCATCCCGTTGTGGTGGTACCTGAAACAGAGCAACACGACGAGTATGTGTTTGTCGGGCACAACTGCGAATCCGGAGACATAATCACCCCCAAAAAGGGGGATGCCGAGCAGGTTGGTCCACGCCTTACTTCTCAGCCGACTATTGGAAGCCACGTTGTCATAGAAGGCGCCGGAGCGTATTGCTCTGCAATGAGCGCCTCGGGGTACAACTCTTTTCCATCTGCTGTTGAAGTAATGCGCAACAAAGACGGGTCAACTGAAATGGTATCTCGACGGGGCGAACTTTCTGACTTGGTGAAAAGGGAACAGTAAGAGCAAACATTGACATTGTGTCTATAAAGTGCTATTGTTGTTTCCTATAAAAGCCGTATGCTTTGAGGCATAAGGCTTTTTTAATATATACAATATGGTTTTTTCAGGAGTAGAAAAAATACGGTCTGTTTTGAGCGTAGAAGATGATCATTTTTGCACTCACGCACCAGACGAGGTATCCGAGCATACGCTCAAGCGCGTCGGTGCTCTAAAGCCTCCGTCTGGAGTTTCTAAAACAAAGTGGAGAAGTTTTATTATCTCGTTTCTTCACTCCGAAACGAACGATTACTCGTCGCTCCTTGAGTCGCACGCTAAGAAAAAAGAGACATTTAATGCCGATATGTTCTGCGTCGTACCGGTGGTGGTAACTCACGAGTACGACTTTCGTTTTAAACGACCGTACGGAAAGCGAGCCGATACGGTATACGAATGGAAGAGTAAGTGGTCAATGTATATTGATAGCCCTCACGCGTTTGTGTTGCTGTATAAAATAGGCGAGGAGACAAAAGATACTCCCGAGTGTTGGGAACCAATCAGCGTGGCGTCTTTTAACCCTCACTTTAAGTCTCGTACGCTCTTGATAGACCAATTGCAAGGAGGGAGCACATTTCGAGCCGATACTACTAACAGAGCAAGGGGTGCCCGAATGAAGTTTGATGTAAGTCCCGAACATATTTTGTTTAAAGTAACAAAGCGATTTGCACAAGAGATTGGAATGAAAAAAATTGGATTAAGAAAACCAGAAAACAATAAATGGACAAAAGTAAACACGTGCACATCTGGAAAAGCGTACCAAACAGTTGCTACTGATGAGGGTATGAAGGCGACGCCTCGGTCTGAGTATTTCTATAAAGACATTTGATATATGCCAGAAAAATTTCCATTTCCCACAACCGCAAATGGGCGTGACTTAAGATTTAAAGAATCATTAAAAGCTCTTGATCTAAAACAGCTTGCAACAAAGCTAGAGAGTCAGGTGTTTCAGAAAAACTCGTACAAAGAAACCGATTTAGAGTCTTTGGCACGCCTCGTGTACGCACTGCGTGAAAATATAACAACGTATGATTCGGTAATAAGCGACGAGTCCAGTGCGCGCCTGCCAAGTTTAATTTTATGGAAGATAATTAACAAAAAGAGAAAAGCTGAAGGTAAAAAAGCCATCCGTCTCTACTTTTTGTCAGGAGCACGGTTCCGAGAAAGTCGAGAAGTTAAAACAAAACCACTCTTAGATTTTCTAAAAGCACATAAAAAAGAGATCGGCACACATACGTTGCTTTCTACCGAGTACATTTCTTCGGGACGGACGGTACAGTTTTTTGGAGACATATTAAAAAGAAGTAATGTTGCATACACCGTGGCATCGGTGTCTGTCTCGCCAATGTTTTTACCGCTATCGTTCTATAAAGGCAAAACATCAGAAAACAATTTCTTCAAGGGTATTGCATATGGCAAAAGCTCTTCAAAAGACCCAAAGGTTACCGGGAGTAATGCAAATGGTGTAATAAAGTTTCCTCGTGATCCGTCACCGCACCCACGGCTTCCATACTCGACAGGCTGGGTAGAAGACAGAGAGCAGGTTGTTCTTGCCCGAAAAGATATACGCCATATAGTAGACGCACTATACAAACTGCTCTAAACACACACCATCGTTAAGGTACAATACCTCTATGGCAGAAAGCATCGCATACGAGCAAAACGAAGACCTTAAAGCAGAGGTTTCTGTAGTAAAAGAAAAAGTATCACATTACTTTGACACTCTACTAGAAATCAATAAAACAGCGTTTCCAACTGAAGTTTTTAATCATTCGTTAGTACGAAAAGTTTTAAAAGAAAAACAAACAGTGCTTGCCGTATTAACTGACGCTGAAACACAAAAGATAGTCGGCTACGCGCTTACTACGACCACTAATAAACCCCACGCGGCACACTACATTGCAAATGCAATTATCCCAGAATTTCAAGGACAGAGACTCGTTAAAGCCTTATCTGAAAAAGTAGAAGAAGAACTTCGAAATAAGGGGTTTCTCTTTGTCACTCGAGATACGCGCACGTCCGATGGGTATGCAGACAAAGTGCGCAAAGCATACGGCAAAAGAGTACTCAAAGAAGAAAAAAGTTTCAACATTCTGGGCGAGTACATTGAGTTTACCATCGAGCTCTAACAGAGAGCCTCGTGATAAAATAAGCCTCTATGACTCAAGAGGAGGCACTCACCATTTTAAAAGCGGGACGCAACGTATACCTCACTGGCCCTGCCGGAAGCGGTAAAACATACGTTTTAAACTCATACATCGCATACTTAAAAGAGAGGGGAGTCTATCCGGCGGTGACCGCCTCAACTGGTATCGCCGCAACCCACTTAGGGGGGATGACTATACACTCGTGGAGCGGTATTGGCATTAAAGACGCGCTTTCAAACTACGATATTGAGATGCTTACGCAAAAAGAGCACCTCTGGGATAGGTACCAAAAGACAAACGTGCTTATCATAGACGAGGTGTCTATGATTCACCCGCGAATGTTTGACTCGTTAGACAGACTCGCTCGGGCAATGAAGGCGGACGAAAGGCCGTTTGGGGGGATGCAGGTCGTTCTCTCAGGCGACTTCTTTCAACTGCCACCGGTAACTCGCGGTGGGGGTATTGCGTACATAGACAGCTCGCAGGCGTGGCGACAGATGGATATTAGAGTCTGTTATTTGGAAGAGCAGTACCGTCAAGACGATATGTCACTGGAAAATATTTTAAGCGAAATACGCGCGGGAGAAATATCACCAAAAACAGAAGAATTGTTTCAAGAGATAGTGGGCGTATTTAAAAAATCAAAGCGTGCTCCAACGCGTCTTTATACGCATAACGCGGATGTTGATACTGAAAACGAAACACAGCTCGCAGAGCTTCCAGGAGAGGTTGTTGCGTACGATATGAGCACTCGCGGAAAGGCTAACGTGGTGATGTCGCTTTGCAAAAGTATTTTGGCGCCTGAAACGTTAAAGCTAAAAAAGAAAGCGCGGGTAATGTTTGTAAAAAATAATTTTGAAGAGGGGTACGTAAACGGTACGCTCGGCACGGTGATTGCGTTTGAACAAAACACACCTGTCGTAGAGACGTACTCGGGTAAACGAATACACGTAACGCGGGCTACGTGGGAGGTAGAAGACGATGGCAAAATTATTGCAGCTGCAGAGCAACTACCGCTTCGTCTTGCGTGGGCAATTACGGTACACAAAAGCCAGGGGATGAGCCTTGATGCCGCCGAAATTGATCTTTCAAAATCATTTGTGCCGGGGCAGGGGTACGTGGCGCTCTCTCGACTCCGAAGTCTTGAAGGGTTGTGCCTATTGGGGTTAAACCGCACCGCGCTTATGGTTGATCCGTACGTACTAGAGCTTAATAAGTGGTTACTGCAAGAGTCTGCAAAATGGTCGCAGGTTATCAAAAAATTCTCTCCCGAAGATTTTACCCGTATGCACGAAGAGTTTATCTCTGAGTGTGGTGGTACCAACGACGTAGACGAGATTGCGTACAATAAAAAGCAAAAACCGGACACTGTCGCAAAGAAGATTCCATCGTATGAAAAAACACTTCCGTTAGTAGAAGAAGGAAAGACGCTAGAAGAGATAGCAAAAGCGCGCGGGGTAACTGTTGGGACAATTATCTCTCACCTTGAAAAACTAAAAGAGCACCATCCAAAAGTCTCACTAAAACAATACAAGCCGACATCAGCCGAGTTTAAAGCAATAAAGACCGCGTTTAAAACCAGTAAAGAGCAAACGCTCTCTGCCATACACAAAAAACTGAAAGGAGAGTATACCTACGAGCAAATCCGTCTTGCACGATTGTGTATCTAACGTTACCCCATTCTGATATCTATATGTTCGTGTACGAATGTTTCTGAAAATCCTACTTTCTTGCCGGGGTTAAATATATTTTCCGGATCAAAAATATTCTTTGTCTTTTCAAAAAGCGCATATACGTCAGTACCAAACATTTTTGGAAGGTACCGTGTGCGCACAAGCCCGTCGTTGTGCTCGCCACTCATAGACCCTTCGTATAAAAACACTAATGTAAATACCTTTTCAGCTATTTCATCAAGTAATGCCACAGAGTCGGGCTTAGAGAGGTCCATCAAAGGAATAATATGAAAGTTGCCGTTACCAACGTGTCCGGCAATGGTATAGATCATATGTTCTTTGTATTCATCAAGAATGGCGTACAGCTTAGGAAGAAATTCCGGGAGCTTTTCAGACCGCACTACAATATCTTCAATAAAAGGGGCAGTGCGAAGTTTTTTCGTATGTTTACGAAGCAGGTTATAACTCTCACGTCGTACCGCCCAATATTTTTCGCCCTCTCTTGGAGAGGCGGTAACCCGCGTCCGAAGAGAGAGGTGCGCAATGGCCTCCTGAGCCTCCTCTGCTTTCTTCAAAGCCTCCGCGTCAGAGTCTCCGGCAAACTCGGTAATAATAACCAGCTTTGGCATTCCACCTGTAATGACCGAGAAAAATTCCGGTAAAAACGACCACCCGAGGGTAATAATATTTCCCTTCATTTGTTTGATAATGTCACCAAGGTATTTTACTGCGACAGCGAGTGTTTTATCGTCATACGATTCTATGCACTCGGGTTTTTGAAGCACTAATTCGTGGGCAAGGTTTCCCAGTACGTTCATATCGTCAAGAAAGGTAACCAGCATTCTTGTGTGTCGTTGTGGTGTTATCAAACGCATACGAGCCTTCGTCATAATGCCAAGAGTGCCCTGAGATCCGGTCAGTACCCGCGTTAAATCAAATGTTTTATGGATTGGGTCATACACATCCCACAGCGCGTACCCCGAAGAGTTTTTCGTAACGTTTGGTTTCGCTTTTTGTAAGAGGTCGTAATGCTCTTTGATGAGAGCGTCCATATCTCTGTAAATGCTTCCCTCAAGTGTTTGAAGTTTCTTTTTTTCTTCTAACTCAGCCTCGGACAGTTTTGTAAACTCGTACTCATTTCCGTCAGCGAGCACCATAGAGAGCGATTCAACAAAGTCAGCGGTTTTCCCATAGGTAAGCGATTTTTCTCCTCCTGCATTGTTCATTACCATACCGCCAAGCGCCGCTATCTCTCGCGAAGCGGGGTATGATGGAAATTCTAAGTTTTGTTTTTGGGTTTTTGCATCAAAATCTCTAAAGTAGACACCCGGTTCAGTCTCTACAGTATTGCCGGACACTTCACCGAGACGGTTCATATGTGCGGTAAAATCAACCACCACCGATTCGCTCAACGGCCCGCCCGTCATACACGTTCCGGCAGAGCGTGCCGTAAGAGAGATATCTTCTCCCTGCTTTCGCGCCTGTATTGTTGCGTTAACCAGTGCTTGCACATCCTCCTTACTTTTTGGAAAGACAACTAAAGAGGGGGCAACCTTAAAAAGGCTCGTATCGCGACTGTACGCTTCTTTTGTCGCACTATCTTCTTTGGTATCGCCGGTAAACGATTTAGCGAGCAACTGTTTAAATGTTTCCATTGATGGTTATTATAACACTTGAGAGATACCCAGTTTGGCATTTCTCTTAAAGAACCTGCCTTCCTTGGAGCTATTGACAAAAATCTTTTAAAGGAGTATTATTTTTTGGATATGAATTTAGAGGCAGAAAAAAGACCGACACCAAAGCCAATTAACCCAGAGGATGTGTATAAGCGAACCTGTAAAGAAGGACGTCGTCATGTTTGGATATTTGAAAAAATGCTACTAAGTGGAAACCCAGAGTATATCTGTTCAGTGTGTGGTGCTTGCGATTACCCATCGGGCGAGTAACGCCTTCTTACCGGTTGTCATAATCTATAATTATCAAAAAACACCTTCCTCAAATTTTGAGGAAGGTGTTTTTTGATTTAACGACTCTGAGACTGTTTTTGTCGCTCTAAAGCGTCTCTCTTTCGTCTTTCTATCACTTCTGGATGGTGCTTCGTCATATGGGCCTTTTGCTTTCCTTTTGCTGATTTCGGTAGGCGCACATCGCAATGATTACATTTAATCATCTCTATTTTCTCGGGATCTCTGAAGAAAAACATCCTTCTTCTTTCTCCTCCTTCAGTAATATTAACCATAAAAAATTTCTAATGAGTTACTAACAATGTTATTAATATTACACATTTTTAATACAAAGTCAAATTTTCACTAACACAACATTTGGATAGCCAAGTGTTAGCTAAAAAAGACTCCAAGGTAATACGGCCACAACACAAGAGCTAAGACGCCTTTCCAAAACGAAAGATGCAGAAACCCAATGGTGAAAAGCCATCCTACAAACCAGATACCTCCTAGAAAGCTATGCTGTTCAACTTTTATTTTTTGCATACACACAGTATATCAAACAGTATTTCTGTTTTTTTCTAAAAAACGATAGGTGATTAGTGGACTCCAAATTAGAAAGCTGGCAAGTCCAATAACAAAAAATGTTGGCGCTATTCTTTCTGGTACTAAATTTTCAAACCAAATAAGCGATAGTACCGATGTCGCGCACGCCATCATTGCGGTTAAAAATAATTTTAACGATATTTGTTCAACCATCACTGATAGTACTTTCGGTTATGTGGACGTGGTTACATCGCATCAAAACGAGCTCTATTTTCTTTCATCTATGCGTGACGTCCTTGTTCGTCTCCGTTTTCCATCACATCTCTATGTGCTTCTATATAGTGTGGCATTAAAGCCTTCATCCAGTCTTCAAATGTTTCACCACGTGCGGTTACTTCACATAAATCACAAGACATTTTTTTCATAAAATAAAATAATTACAAGATAAATAAGAGATACATTTTCACTCTTCTACAATAACCCCATTCCAAAATGCAATGTAGTTACTAAAATCTTCTCCAACTCTTTCAACAGAGCCTTCTTTGGGGTGAGGGTAGTACCATCCCGCATTTTGATTTATTTTTTCTTCCACTTGTATATGGAAGTAGTGCGCTGTTCCTTTCCAGACACATTCACTGGTATGCTCACTTTCTTTTAAGAATTCTTTTTTCACTGATTCCGAAGGAAAGTAGTGATTACCTTCAATAATAATTGTCTTGTCACTTTCGGCAATTGTGCGATTATTCCATATTGCTTTCATATATAGCGTATACGTACTTTTAACTCACCTTACTCTAGTTTTCCGGCGTTGCAACTAACGAGAAAGAGATAGCAACCATATCATCTATAAGGTTGTCGCCAAGGTTGTCAAAAAAGCTCCCCGAGCCGACAGTAATACCCCAACGAGTTCGGTCTATCTCTGTGTCTGCCTCAGCGTGTACGTTTCCGTCTGCTGTTTGGTAAATCCGCGCAGGAAACGAGATTTCATTCGTAACTCCTTTCATAGTAAGGTTGCCGGTTACAACATACTCAGAAGAGGTCATAGTGTTTTCTGTCGGAGTTACGTTGGTAATAACAAACGTGGCAGTAGGGTAGGTGGCAACATCAAAAAATCCCTCTCCTTTAAGGTGTCCCTCAAGTGCTCCTTCTTGCCCGGGTTTTTTTGCCGTAAGGCCTACCTCAAGCGTGTTCATATCCAACACAAACGACCCGCTTGCTGTTGCTTCTCCCACTTCTATCGTTCCTTCTGTCACGGCAATGGTGCCACTGTTTACGTAGCCATCAATAAAAGGTTTTTGTCCTGCCCAATTAAACTTACTTTGTTCGGGTGCCACTGTGTACGTGCCGGGGGTAACGGTAGTCTCAACAGTCATACTCTCAGTGTTAGGCGCTGTACTACTTTCGTTATTAGTAAAAGAGGTACCGCCAAAAATAAATAATACCGCTACAATAACTATTAAAATGCCTATTCCAATTAAAATGTTTTTCATAAGGACAGTATATCAAGAAAAACTACTGAGGTGCCCTTCAGTAGTTTTTCTTACAAGTACGTTTTTTATTTGTTTTCTTTCAGGTAGGCAAGCATTGTGTTCGCGCCAGACACCTCAAACGGATCTTCTCGGTGGTTATCGGCAAAACCGTGCTCTACAAACATCTTTTTAATTACACCATCTTCAACGTACATAGAGTACCTCCACGAACGGTCTCCAAATCCCAAGTTTTCTTTCTTAACCAGCATTCCCATTTCTTTCGTAAAGGTGCCGTTCCCATCGGGAAGCATAAACACTTTTTTGATACCAAGATCATCGGCCCACTTTTTCATTACAAAGGCGTCATTAACGGAAAGGCAAATCACCTCGTCTACACCAAGAGCTTTCAAATCATCGTACTTCTCTTCATACCCGGGGGCATGCGTAGACGAACACGTTGGTGTAAACGCTCCGGGAAGCGCAAACACAACAATATTCTTTCCACCAAAAATGTCGTCTGTTGTTTTATCTGCCCACATGTACGGATTCGGCCCTTCTACAGACTCATCTCGCACCCGTGTTTTAAATGTTACGTTCGGAACTTTTGTTCCTTCTTTTTCAGTCATATGTTTGTTTTGTTAGTCATTAATAATGCAATGTACTTCTCAGTATAGTGGTTCGCTGTCTCAAATCAACTTGAAACACATAAAAAGCATTGTCAGGTATGTATGCAGTCTAGCGTGTTTCCATTATATTGGTTGATTTCAATTATGTAGGGGAGTTCTCAAGGTAGAATCTAGTATAAAATATTTAACACATAACCAACAAACACCAGTATCATTCCTAAGATGCCGAGCCGTTGCTCAATACGCATAATTCGGAAAACTGTTTTAGAGATATTGTGCTCGTTTAAAATCCGGTGGTGCACACGAAGTGCCGCCCACGCAATTAAAAGCGTACCGACAGCTTCAAACGTTAAAATGATATTTTCTAGCATTCCTTTCAAATGAGTGAGCAAAATGGATAAATGACGATTTAGACACTTTCTAGCAAGAGCAGTAAGCAATCTTTGCTTACAAGTAGTCTAACAGACGATCGTAGTTGATAAAATCAAGTAGTTCATATCCATATTGTATGGTAAGTCCGAAATTGTCTGTTGCAAGCAGGATACCAAGAGCAATCAAAAAAACTCCTCCAGCAAGAGACACCCCCTTGATGTACTTTGAAATCTTCTCAATGTAGACAGTTGCCCGAGAGAAAGCAAAAGCAATGAGCAAAAATGGAATAGCGAGTCCAAGCGAGAATACCGAGAGCATTATTCCTCCCTGCAGTGCGGTGCCACTCGTTCCCGCCAATAGAAGAATTGATCCGAGAATAGGGCCAACGCATGGTGTCCAACCAAGAGCAAACGTGCCTCCAATAAAGAGTGAACTCGATGGCTTTCCAAGTGTTAACCATTTTGGAATCGGGATGCGTTTATCGGTTTGGAAAAAAGGAAGTTTAAAAAATCCAAGCATAAAAAGACCAAAGAGAATGATAAAAATACCCCCGATACGCGCGAGCCAAACTCGATATGGTGCAAGCGCTGTTCCTGCAAAACCAGCAAGGACACCAAAGGCAATAAATACCAATGAAAACCCTATGATAAAAGCAAGTCCATTTAGAAATATCTTTCGACGAGCTACTTTAGCGGTTTCTGGATCCTTTAGGGCGTCTTGGTCAACACCGCTGATAAATCCCAAGTATGCTGGCACTAACGGTAGGGTGCATGGGGCCAAGAAGGTAAGTAATCCTGCAAAAAAAGAAGCGAATACAAATCCAATACTCAATTCAATCATATATATTATTTAATTATATTGTTAACGTGCTCACGCATCTCATTTAATTCCATTGGGCCCCGTTTATGCACAACAATCTCACCGGCGCTATTCATAAAAATAGTTTCTGGCATAGAGAACCCTCCAATTGATTTATAGAAGGCGTCAGACGAATCAAGAAGAAACAGCATATCGTCCGATATACCAAGTTCATCAGTATACTCCTTTACTTTATCTAACGACTCTTGTCGGTCAATCGCAATAACAACTATCGTATCTCCAAACTCTTTCTGCAGTCTTGCAAAATCGGGTAACTCTGCTCGGCAGAAAGGACACCACACCGCCCAACTATTTATAATCAATGGTTTTCCACGAAATACTTCCAAAGAAACACTGTTTCCCTGGTAGTCTACGAGTGTTGTAGAGAAAAACGAATCAGAACCGCCAGAATGCAACCCAGGATTCCCGCCGTTATCTTTCACGAGAAAAAAGAATCCACTAACAGCTGTAAGTATTGCAATGCCGATAAAAAGATACTTTTTCATAGTGTTTAGTTGCTCCGTGCCTGTTCGATTACGGCAGATATTTGTTCGTATGGTAACGCCCCGCTAAACGGCATCAGTTGCCCCTTCGGAGTCACAACAACAACAAAAGGTGTACCTCTACCGCCGAGTGCAATAGCTTCGTTGCGATTTGCAACTATCTTCGCTTCTATCTCTTTACTGTTATTGAGACATGCTTCAAATTCGGACTGATCAACTCCTAACGATACTGCCGTTTCTATGCTGAATGCGTCTCCTAGACGTCTCTGGTTATTGAACATGGTATCTATAAAATCCCAGAACGCATCGTTTCCACCAAGTGCAGCGACACATTCAGAGCCCACCGCAGCTACCCTCCCTTGAGCATAATTGGCAAAGTGTCTATATACCCAATTCACTTCACCGTTGTAATCCTCAACAATTTTTGAGAGTGTAGGGTGAATACGGGCACAGAAAGTACAGTTAAAATCTGAGTACTCGACGATAGTGATTGAAGCGGTACTACTACCGCGTATGTGGTCATTTTCATTCGGCATTCTAAATTCACCCGACGGTTGCGCGTTCATATTTCCAGTAGCGTGATTACCGGGTGTCGCACTATTGCCTCCACTTATAAAGATAATGGTTCCGGCAATTAAGAGCCCCGCTATAACAATCGCCGCTGGTATCGCAACCCCTCTTTTTATTTTTGCTGTACTCATATTTGTTATGTAATTTCAAGTAATGATTTAATTCTTGCCTTGTCAAAACCTACAATCATTTCATTATCAATAAAGATTGTTGGTACACCCATTTGTCCACTTTTTTGCATCATTTCGCTTCGTCTTTCTGGGTCACTAGACACATTATAATTTGTAAATGCAATATTATGTTTCTCAAAAAACTCCTTGGCCATATGGCAAAAGTGACATGTGGGCGTTGAGTATATAGTTACGTTTTTCATTTTTGTATTGATTATTTTTATTAATTACTTATACAACCCGGTCTCAGGGTGTACCGCAAGCCACGAGAACCAGAACCCTGGTATTGATGGCAGTGGCACTCCGTTAGAAGTAAAGGTTATTTCGCCAATATTGGTTTTTGTGACAACGATATCCTTGCCGGCAAATGAATCGTTTACCGTTCCGGCAAGTGCGTCGTCGTGGTATGCCTTATACTGCCCGTCAATTTCTACTCCATGCACAAGCGCCTTGGGGTGTAGTCGTGTATCGCTGAAGGTTGCCCCAAACGATACAGATTCGCTTGTATAGTAGTTGCCGTATGGATCGCGCCCATAGTCACGAGATGTCCCTGTGTTTTGTGAAAGTACCTGTGTGTCAGGGTGTGCTTTTTTCCAATCCCCAAAACGAACGATATTAGAACGTACAACAGGTAACCTTTTTCCTGTGTCTACGCCAAGAACCGCCTCGCCGAGTACCTGCGACCACAACGATTCGTCACTTTCTTTGCTGGCGCGGTTATACATCAAAAGGTTTGATTGCCACAGTTGTCCCGATACTCCAAACTCTTGTACTTCTCCATTAACTCGTCGTTCAAATACAATACCCGTTGCACATAAAGGGCAGTATGTTACCAGTACCGGCTCTCCTGCGACAAAGTCATTTACAATCTCGTGCCAAACCAAAATGCGGTACGGGTAAAAACGACTCTCTCCGTCTATAGTAAGGCCAAGTCCGGGGTCGTCGTCATTTAGAAATGTTGCCTCGCTTACCGATATAAACTTTGGTTTATCTATTGATGGAATCCCATCTTTGCCGGGACCACCAGAGAGTATTTCATTTAGTGGTATAGAGTGCTTTACGCCATCAGTGAGCAGTATGTCTTTTTGTGTCTTCATATTTTGTGTATTTAATGTTGCGTTTTCTTGGGTGCCTGTTGCTGGTGTACTATGGCTCTCTGTAGTCTCTTGCAAAAGAGAAATGTCGGTAAGGGTTTTTTGTTCAGACAATAGTGTCGTGTTACCGCTTGGAATCGGAAACAAATTATTTTGAGGACGCCAAAAGCCAAAAAGTACAAGAAGGAAAATAACAATAAACGCGACAAGAAGATACTTCATACGACTATTTTAAAGATTTAATTATTTTAGAGACAATTTTTGTGAGAGGTGTGTCTGTTGGTTCATAACACATAGTTTTTCCCATACGAACACCCTTCACAACACCGCGAGCCTCTAGGTACGCGAGTTGATGTGATGTGGCTGATTGTGATATGCCAACAGCTTCTGAGAGTTCGTGGACACACAAATCTCGTTTTGCAGAGAGAAGTGTGCGCATAATTAAGTAGCGGTTTTTATTAGAGAGAATCTTAAGAATTGAAATCGCGCCCTCCGAATCTCTCTTGCGTAAGATATATGCAGAAATTGTCATATGTTCATATGTTATACACAAGCGCTTTATATGTCAACGATGTCTGTTGGTATAATACGTAATGTTTCTTATAAATTATTTTTTAACACTGTCTTATCTATGGATATTGTATTACTTGTGGGGCGTATATTGTTTGGCGGGTTCTTTATTATGGGAGGAGCGATGCACTTTATGAAACTGAAAGATATGACCGAGTACGCTCGTACGAAGGGTGCGCCTATGCCAAAGCTCTCAGTTATGGGTACCGGTATGGTCATTATGTTTGCAGGACTTGCCGTAGTGTTTGGTGTGTACCAATCAATCTCACTCCTCGTTATCTCCGCGTTTCTCCTTGTGATCACGCCAATAATGCACGCGTATTGGAAGGTAGCTGACCCGAATATGAAAATGATGGAAATGCAAATGTTTCTCAAAAATATGGCACTTTTAGGAGCATCGCTTGCGCTGTACGTATTCTCGTCAGAGTGGCCTATAAGTCTCTTAAGTCTGTAAGGTGTTTATGCAGATTTTTACGCACGTACAAAAAACAGAGCAAGAAGATGTAAGGGGTTCGGTCATCCTCGTGCATGGCTCTTGGGGTTCATCTGCTATGTGGATAGAGTATACACAATTCCTTTCTCAAAACGGTTGGGATGTGTACGCGCTCGATCTGCGAGGACACGGGCAAAGTGAAGGTAGTGTATCCGGAGCAACTATGGAAGACTATGCGCAAGACGTAAAACAGGTTGTTACTGAATATGATCTCAATAACCCTGTGATTATTGGACACTCAATGGGAGGGTTGGTTGCGCTTCTGTATGTTGCACAGTATGGAGCAGAAGCGGTGGTTGCCATTGACCCAAGCCCCACAAAAGAGGTGCAAGGCGAAGGAGAGAAAAAAGAGTACCCCGCAACATACTCTCCAATAGAGGCAGGAATGCCAGCCGATCCTATGGAAGCAATGAAGGCGTTCCCTGATATTTTTCAAGAAACATTAATGAAGATGCACCAAACGCTCGGCAAAGAAAGTGGGGTTGCGAGAAGTGAACGAAAATCAGGTATATCTGTTCCCAAAGAAGCTGTCTCAATGCCAGCGTTGTTTGTAGGAGGGGAGTGTGGAGAGTCAGTGCCGTTTGGTATTGGCATCAAAACCGCACAAGCTATGGCTGAGTATTATCAGAAAGACGTTATTGAGATAAAAGGGGCTACGCATCCAGGAATCCTCATCGGTGAACACGCAATGGAAGCGGTACAAAAGATTGACGCGTGGCTTTCAAAGCAGTAGTGTATGTATAATCCACAAAACCTTCATGAGTGTGAAGTAGAGAAAAAACACAATCCCCGAGAAATTATTGATAGCCTTATGACAATAATCGGTGGCATTGCATCTATTTCAAGTGTTCCGCAGGTGCTCAAAATCTGGCAAACCGGAGAGGTTTCTGGTATTTCTCTGGTCACGCAACTCTTGGCTCTCGGTGCGGTTATCGCTTGGTTTCTGTACGGACTCTACATAAAGAATAAACCACTTACAATAACGAGCGGTTTATCAATCTTAGTTTTGGGGACGGTGGCGATTCAAATCCTGATATATATGTAAAGAGTTGAGATTTGTGGAGTGTTTTTTATTTCCTCTTCTTCTTACTTGCTTTTTCTGCAAGCATTAACTCTTTCACTGCAAGTCGTTTTGCGGTTTTCGGTGGACTTTTTCGTTTCTTTTTTGGACTAAATCCGTGGCTGTTATTTCCCATATTCGTATATTATTTATATAAGTATACTCTAGTGTACTACACTAAGCGCTCCGCGGGTACATAGGTTTGTTGTTATCATACAAATATGAAGCGAGTGCTTTCAGACATCATAGGCGTACTGTGTATTGGCGTAGGGTTACTACTGTTCCCATTGCCAATTCCTCTCGGTGCCATTTTTATAGCGTTTGGGTGCGCCGTGCTCATCTTTACCGAAAAACAGGTAAGAGACGTGGTACGAGAGTTAAGAGAGAAAAGCAAAAAAGTTGATAAAGTGACGCACTGGGCGCAAAAACATCTTCCGAAAGAGTTTTCAGAAAAACTAAAAGAAACAGAACCAAAAGGAGATAGGTAAAGCTTCTTAGTTTAAAACAAAAAGTTGCCCCTCACCGG
>PFBH01000005.1:25827-33951 GCA_002773335.1 Candidatus Kaiserbacteria bacterium CG10_big_fil_rev_8_21_14_0_10_45_20
CTACTTAAATTTGCTATAAAAGCCAAGTGGTATGTGGAGAAAAAGAGTGTGTTGACAATTTTTAATTATTATGTAATTATATTTTTAATAAGAGATTTGAAGTGTTATATGTTTAATTCACCAGAAGAAGCAGCAGCACGAGCACGTGTAGCCCAAGAAGAAAACCCATCGTCTAACCTGACAGAACAGGTTGCTGTAATAAAAGACAGGAGAAAAACCTTACTATTAGATCTCCATAAAGCAAAGGCTCTTTTACGAGAAGACAACATATCTCCTGAAAGAGAAACACAGCTAAATGAGAGGATAAACACAATTCGATCTGAGAGAGATAGACTATTAAAACAGCTTCGCGCAAAAACGGCTTAAATAAAGGCACCTTAAGCAAGGGGAAAACTTACTTTTAAAAATGAGTTTTTTGGTATACTAAAAACAGAGTGAAACCATATTCCGTAGCATTTTTTGTCATCGGTCTCGGATTTATCCTCCTTGGCATTGCCTTATTACTCCAATACCCATTTTAATTAATAAAACACTATGCTTACGTTGTACATCAAAGAAGGGTGCCCCTTTTCGGCAAAAGCAAAAGCAATTGTAAAAGAACTTGAATTAACGTGCGACGAAAAAAACATTGCCGACAACGGCGTGCGCGATGAATTGCTTGAAAAAGGTGGAAAGCTTCAAGTGCCGTTCCTTTTTGATTCTGAAAAGAAAGTAGGAATGTACGAGTCTGACGAGATAAACAAGTATTTGATTGAAACCTACACCTCAAAAAACATTTAAGGTAAAAGTAACGCCGGGGGCTAAGCGGTACCTCCTCCAAGAAGGGAAGCGTGGAGTGATTCAAATCTCAGTCAAAGAGCCAGCGCAAGCGGGTCTTGCTAATGAAGCGGTGCGCCGACTGATTGCAGAGCACCTCAACGTCCCTGTCTCTACGGTACTGATTATGACCGGTCACCAACGATCTGTTAAAATGATAGGAGTATGGAAACAAAGATAAAAGCAACAGGATCAGTGATGTTAACGGACGAACTACAAAAGTACGTTGATAAAAAATTACAAAAAATAGCAAAGCTCATTGAACGAGAAGACTCTCACACACTTGTTGAAACTGAACTTGGCACAACCTCAGCGGGGCATCGCACCGGCGACGTGTTTCGCGCCGAGTTTAACATCTCGATTGATGGCGAACTGATTCGTGGCGAGGCAACCAAAGATACACTGCACTCAGCGATTGACGCCGCAATTGGAAGCGTCCGCCGAGAGGTACGAAAAAACAAAGCAAAAAACCGCGATCTCATTCGCAAAGGAGCCCGAAACGTCAAAAACTTCTTCAACAAATGGGGAAAATAATTTAATCTTGTTTTAGAAAATCAGCGTAGGGGGTTTCTTTCTTTCCTTCGGGGGTGACGGATAGGAGGCGGAATGTGCCATCGGCACATTCCGCCTCAGTTATTTTGACCCGCGCGTCTTTTCCGTTTTTTTGCACAAAAAAGAATACTCCAGGCCACCCCTCATACGCTAAGTATTTTAAATAATTTTGGTACCCATCATCGTCAAGATTGATGTGCCCGTCTCCTTTCTCAATCTTTTTTGTAAAGGTTGCCTCTGTATGATTTTGCTCACTTGCCTCAAACTCTTTTGCAATCCATGGCGGAAGCGCCTCGGCAAGAAGTTTTCCACCTTCGCGCGCCAAAAGCTCTTCTAAAAGCAGGCGCGAGAGAGGCCACGTTTCCGGAGTAATGGATGCCTGAGCCACAATGGGGCCATGATCAACCTCTTCATCAAGAAGCATAATGGTGACGCCCGTATCGCGCTCGTCTGCAAGAATCTGGCTTTCAATCGGTGATGGTCCACGAAACTTTGGCAATAGAGAGGGGTGCACGTTCAATGTCCCGCGACGAGGGGTATCAAGCAACGTCTTTGGAATTATCTTTCCGTACGAGGCAACAATAAAAACGTCCCACTCGGTATTCAATAATAAAGAGAGATCGTCAGACTCTTCTTTTAACGACGCAGGTTGAATGACTGGAATGTTGTTTTCAATCGCCCACGTTTTAACCGGGGGCGGTGTTAGCTCCAACCCTCTGCCCGCAGGGCGGTCAGGTACCGTTACAACAATGTCAGGGGTGGTGCCCGCCTGCACCAACTCTTCAAGCACAAACACCGCAAACAGGGAGGTGCCAAAAAATGCAATCGGATTATTACTCTGCTTGTGGTTCATGGATATATATATCTTGCGCCGAGTCTATAAAAAGAACTCCTTCAAGGTGATCAATTTCGTGCTGGAATATTTCGGCAAGTAAATCCTCTCCGCTCATTTCAAACTCGTCGCCAGAGGCAGTGTACGCGCGTACCACAGCTTTTTCTGAGCGAACAACAGTGCCAAATTTGTGCGGAACGGATAAACATCCCTCATCAAACCGTTCTTGCTTTTTTGAGCGACGGATAAGCGTCGGGTTAATAAACGCCACGTCGTCGTCTGAAGTGTCTGAACGATCTTTATTGGCAAGCACGTTACCACGAACGACAAATATCCTCTTTGAAATACCAATTTGTGGCGCCGCAATCGCCACCCCATACTTTGTAGAGCGGAGAGTGTCTGACATGTCCTGCACTAGCGTTTGGAGTGCCTCGGTGCCAAATTCTTCCGAAGCAACCTCAACGGCCTTTTTTCGTAGCACAGGGTCACCGTCTGTAACAATGGATTTAAGCATACTAGGGAAGTATAGAGTATTTAGTATACAGTATTTAGTATTTAGAACAGAAAGCCAGAAAAAATAGGAGGTTAGGACGCTAGGGAGTTAGGGTCTTAGCTTAATGGGTGACGTCGGACGTCACCCATATTTCATAACTCATTCCTCCTTCTAATCACTAATGACTAATAACTAAGAACTGTTTCTCTAAGCACTGTTTTAAACTATTTCATCAGGGTCTATAGAGACGGCAATTGCAGAAGAAAGCGACCGAAGCGCTTGGGCGAGCTTCTCTTCAGGCCACACACCTTTTGGAAGTCGTATAACCGCGCGCGCGAGGTAACGATTTTTTGCAATAAGGCGTGGAGGGAGAGGACCTACCAGTTCCCAGTCTTTCAGTGTCTCTTCAACCTCTTGCTTCAGTATTTCTACCGCACGCTCAGTGCCGGTCCATGTAAGCCCGATAAAGGTAGTTGCGGGTGGGTAGCCAAACTGTACCCGCTGTTCTAATTCATCTCTATAAAACTCGGTCGGGTTTCCGGTGGCAATCGCTTTCATAACAGCAGTCTCTGGCATACGAGTTTGGACTATAAAAAGGTCTTGCGTTCTGTCTTTCAAAAAGAAGAGCGTATGAAGCGCGTGCTCGTGCGCGCGCCACGCAGAAGAAGAGAGCGTGCCATCTATAGACGCAACAATAGACAGTTCAACGGGCTCTTCAAGGTAGGGGAGCGCGCGCTCCGTTCCTATCAGTATGGTTCTGTTTTCACTAAAAAATTGCTTGGCAACCTTTCGTGCTTTTGCGTGGGTAGAGGCTGTCTCTGAGGTGAGCATCAACACATACGCTTCAGGAAACAGTTTTTGCACGTCTTCAGCCACACGATCAACGCCAATGCCGAGTGTCACGAGGTTCCAGCTCCCGCAATTTTTACACGTCGTATGCGCGGGAAGCATAGCCCCCGTACGATGAGAGAGAAAAATATTTCCCTCAGGAGTTTTATGGAGGGTCATAGGGGTTCCGGTGGTCGGGTCAACAATGGGGGTTTCGCAGTCATTGCAAACCGTGAGCGTTGCAAGCCCAAGTCGAGAGACGTATATAAAGGTACGGCCCTTTTTTGCATACGTTGAACGAATCGCCTCTCCTGCACCATCAGTCAAAGAAGAAAAGGCCCGTTTCTTTTTTGGCTTTTCGGGATCCTCTTTTGTACGTGCGTCAATAACCCGTGCCGACGCGGTGCCTCGCGACGAGATTTGAAGTCGCGAAACTTCTTCCACCTCTCCCATCTCAAGTCGGGCTCGTGTCTCAACACGAAGGGGGAAGTCCGCATACACGATTCGTGCTCCATTGTTTTTACACATTTCTTCTGCAAAGATTCGGGCGTCAAGGCGCGTTCGTTCAAACGATAGGTACGACCGCGCCGACTCTCTCTCAATAATAAGCGTTGAGAGGTTCTCTCTGGGAAGTGTCAAAAACGAGTGGGTAATAATGCACAAGAGTGGTTCAACGTCATCAACCACTCTATTCCATACCGCAATTGCATTTTTTTTAGACAGCGCGCTTGTTGCCAGTACGACTTGCTCTTCTATCCCCCGTGAGAGAAGGTTGTAGAGGTTTTCGGCCTCCGCGATAGTTGGTGCAAGTATGGTTACTGATTGTCCGCGTGCAAAAGATTCTCTGGTGATGTTACGGTACGTTCTGATTCTGTCTTCATACTCTGCCTGAAGCACCAAGCGGTCAGGAGTTACGGTAACCTGCTCGTCTGTATGTTTCGTCTCGTGCACCTTGTCAGCGTTTCCAATAACGACAGACGGAGTGAAGCGCTCAAGGGCAACACCTTCATGCACTGCGTACAGTAGTGCGGCATCGTGGAGCGCCCTTATTGTTGCAGGGGGAAAGATGTACTTCTTTCCTGTAGGATCCAACTTTTTGAGCGCAAAGCCACCTTTGCGAAGACTTAGTTTATCTTCGCGCGCTTCGCGCGCATCAATCACCAACGCCGAAGTCTTTTTTCCACGAATGGGAACACTCACGACCATTCCCGGAGAAAGCGATTCTTTAGAGAAGAAAGAAAGCCTGCTTTTAAAGGCTCCTTTGGTGATTGGGATAACCTCAACAATGTACATTATGTCTACAGAGTAACCTCTTTATTACTCATGCGCCACTGAGGTGTGCGGTCCCTTATAGCCCTCAACCACATATGTGCCAGCTTGAGACTAGTGTACAATAGACACACTATGGATTCGTTTATCGTAGATGGATTGGCAGAAAAACCAACACTTGAGGGAGAGATAGCAATCAGCGGAATGAAAAATGCCGTACTGCCAATTATGGCAGCAGCGTTTGTTGTAGAAGGAGAGACAAAGCTATCAAACGTTCCAAACATTGCAGACGTCGGCTCTATGTCGCGACTCCTCGAAGGACTCGGCGCCTTTGTGTCACACAGCGGAGACGAACTCTCAATCCGTACTCACGATGCGTCAGGGACCGTACTTGAACCGCAACTTGCAAAATCGCTCCGCGCAAGTGTTTTGCTAATTGGTTCAGTACTTGCAAGAAACGGATCAGTCACCTTTGCGCACCCGGGGGGATGCGTTCTTGGCTCTCGACCAATTGATGTGTTTGTGGACGGCTTGCAAAAACTCGGAGCCGAATTAGTAGAAGAAGACGAAACGTACACACTCAAAGCCCCAAACGGACTTTCAGGAGGAGAGATATTTTTTCGAGTAATGTCAGTTACTGGCACAGAGGCGTTAATGACAGCAGCAACACGCGCGTCGGGGCCAGTCACGCTCCGCAACTGTGCGATGGAGCCAGAGGTGGTTGCCACGGCAGACTTTCTAAAATCGTGCGGAGCGCGCATTGAGGGAGCGGGCACATCTACCATTGTTATTCACCCTGCGCACCTGACTCCTAACCCAGAGCCGGTACGTATTATTCCTGACAGAATTGAAGCCGCAAGTTTCCTTATTTTAGGAGCACTCGTCGGAAAAAATATTCGTATCACTAATGCCGAGCCACTGCATATAGAAGCTGTTATAGAAACACTGCGTGGTATGAACGTCTCTATTTCAGTTACGAAAGAGGCGATTAGCGTCTCAGCGCCACCCCATTTAAAGTCGACACAAATTCGCACCCACGAATATCCGGGATTCCCCACAGACGCGCAGGCGCCAATGGCAGTGCTCCTTACCCAAGCAGAAGGAGAAAGCTCTATACTTGAAACAGTGTTTGATGGAAGATTAAACTATACGGCAGAGTTGGTACGAATGGGAGCCGACATTCAGATATGGAACCCGCACAAAGCGACCATAAAAGGGAAGACCGACCTCAAGGCACGTGACATTGACGGACCCGACATTCGCGCGGGGCTCGCATTCTTACTCGCCGCCTCAATTGCCGAAGGAAAGTCTCGTATCGGAAACGCACACCTCATTGACCGAGGCTACGGAAGTATCGAAAAAAAGCTTTCAGCGGTAGGGCTTTCTATTTCTCGAGAGCAGGCATCATAACGTTCAAATTTAATTTGTGGAGCCAAAGCCCGAGCTGAGGTATAATTCTCCCAATGTCATTTTTCTCACCAAAGCTCGGTATTGACCTCGGTACGACCACCACATTGGTGTATGTTCCGGGAAAGGGAGTGGTACTAAACGAGCCTTCAGTTGTTGCTGTTTCGGTAACAGACAGATCCATCCTCGCCATTGGAGCCGAGGCAAAAGAAATGATCGGCCGTACACCCGAGTCTATTATCGCGTACCGTCCAATGCGCGACGGCGTCATTGCCGATTACCGTGTCACAGAAGCGATGCTCCGTCACTACATTCGAAAAGCGTTGGGGCGCTGGAACCTCTTTAAACCAGAAGTGATTGTGTCTGTCCCTGCCGGCGTCACCTCAACAGAACGGAGAGCAGTCGTTGAAGCGGCGTTAAAGGCAGGGGCAAAAAGTGCGTTTGTCATCAAAGAGCCGATTTTGGCCGCTATCGGCGCAGGTATCCCCATCCACGAACCGTGCGGACATATGATCGTTGATATCGGTGGAGGAACCATTGATGTTGCGGTTATCTCGCTCGGTGGCATCGTTGCTTCCACATCAGTTAAGTGCGCAGGCAATCGCATTGATCAGGCAATCGCCGATTACGTAAAAAAGACGTACAACCTCGCGATTGGCGACAAGACAGCCGAAGATATAAAAATTACCGTGGGCTCTGCAGTGCCCCTTGAAGAAGAGTTAACAATGACCGTCAAAGGGCGAGATTTAATTACCGGACTTCCACACACTGCCGATATTGACACCAACGAAATTGTAAAAGCAATTGCTCGAGAGCTTCGCGAAATGGTAAAAGCAATCAGAAATGTTTTGCAAGAAACCCCACCCGAGCTCGCAGCTGATATTATTGATAAGGGGATCATTATGACAGGGGGCACGTCGCAATTACGCCACCTCCCTGAGCTGGTGTTCCGAAGAACTGGCGTTGCGTCAGTATTGGCAGACGAGGCAGCGTTTTGTGTTGCCAAAGGAACAGGGGTCACATTGGACCACCTCGATACCTACAAAAAGACAATGACAACAAAATAGGATATTAGGAGGGTTAGGCTCTAGGAGATTAGCCAAACCCTAACCCCCTAACGACCTAATGTCCTAATCCTCCTAGCTTATGGATTCATTTCAACACATACAAAACGTCACGCACTTACACCACGCGTACCTGATTCGTGGTGACGTTGACGCTTCTCTTGAAGAGCTGGAAAAAGTGCTCACTGCGCGTAACGTACGCACACAGGGCAATCCCGATTTTTATCGGGCACGCCACGAAAGTTTTTTGGTAGAAGACGCTCGACATATATGTAACTACGCATCTTTAAAACCGGTAGAAGAAAAAAAGTACATCGTTATTGGTGTTGACACCATCAACACTGAGGCACAGTCAGCACTACTCAAAGCCGTAGAAGAGGGGACAGGGCATTCAATATTCTTTTTTCTCGTTGGCACCGGTGTTTCTGTACTTCCCACGCTACTGTCACGATGTGTAGTGTTAGGGGGCGAAACCAATATTTCAACAAGCGAAGGCGAAGATTTTTTAAAGTTGTCGTATGCAGAGCGAATAAAGCTCGCAGAAAAGTTAGCAAAAAATCAAGACAAAACTACGGCAAAAAATATACTCAAAAGCCTTCTTGTAGTACATCAGCACACACCCTTTCCACCCAAAAAACTCAAAGAACTTCTCGACGCACACACATACCTTTCAACGCCAAGCTCATCCATAAAAACCATCCTTGGTCACATCGCACTCATCCTCTAATCCATATTTCATAGCCCGTACACCATATTTCATACATCATAGTTCATAGACTATATGAAGAATAGGCATTAAGGGATAGGGTATTTAGTATTCTGTATACAGTATTCAGTATGTAGAAAAAAGTCCGAAACTATGA
>PFBH01000005.1:33971-49440 GCA_002773335.1 Candidatus Kaiserbacteria bacterium CG10_big_fil_rev_8_21_14_0_10_45_20
GGCTTTAGCTAACTCCTAACACCCTAAATGTAGCACCCTAATGTGTGTGGCTGTTTTCTCATATTTGTACAGTTAACTGTACAAATCTTTGGCAGAATAGCGTACAAAAATACTTGTTACTGACATATCCAGAGTGTTTTTTAAGCACTTTATGGTTTTTGGACTTCCGTGCTCTGTGTTTTCTCTTTTTAAGCACTAATAACTAAGCACTGTCTTTGTAAGCACTAACGACTAGCTTTTAGGCTCTAGGCTTTAGCTAAAAAACACTAACCGCTATCTTATTTAGTGCACTTTACGTACCTCTTTTTACATTCTGGTGTTCTGCAGAACATTAGAATCTCTTATTTTTGTGTAACGATCCGATTTCTCTTACTAACGACTAAACACTAACAGTTAAGCACTTTTCCAAACACTAAAATACTGTATACTATACACTCAATACTCTATGACATACGACACATCAGAATTGAAAAAAGGAATCATCGAAAGCCAAGAATGGCTCAAACAAGAACTAACCGGTCTTCGCACGGGCCGTGCCACACCAGCGTTATTGGATAGTGTTTCTCTTGAAGTGTACGGAAGTAGAATGAAGTTAAATCAAATTGCATCAGTGTTGGTTGAGGACGCCCGAACGCTTTACATTTCTCCCTATGACGCAAGTCAGGTAAAGGCGATTGAAAAGGCAATCACCCTTGCCGACCTTGGAGTATCTGCCGGATCCGACGAAAAAGGTATCCGCGTTTCGTTTCCCGAATTGACTGTTGAAAGGCGCGAACAACTGATAAAAGTATTAAAAGGCAAGCTGGAAGACGCACGCATCGCTGTCAGAGGAAAGAGAGCCGATGCGATCCAAACGATTGATAAGAAAGAGAAGGCCGGAGAGATGGGAGAAGACGAAGCACGAGGTGCAAAAGACGAGGTGCAAAAGTTGGTAGATGAGGCAAACAAAGCTCTTGAAGAAATTGCAAACAAAAAAGAGAAAGAACTTACAAGCTAGTCACAAGGAAGTTAGGCTCTAGGAGGATTAGGATGTTAGCAAATAACTCATATCTCAAAGTTCATAGCTCATACTAAATACTGTATACTGAATACTCTATACTGCCTCTCTTATGGTGACTATTTTAATTTTTATCGCAGTACTTGTTGTCCTTATTGTGGGGCACGAGTTCGGACATTTCATTGCCGCTAAGCTCTCTAAGATGCGCGTTTTAGAATTTGGCGTCGGTTTTCCTCCAAAGGTTTTTGGTAAAAAGGTAGGGGATACCGAGTACACCTTAAACTGGATCCCGTTTGGAGGATTTGTACGGATCTTTGGTGAAGATCCAAAAGACGTAGAAGACCCATCAGCCTTTCCTAACAAACCAGCCATTCTTCAGGCGATTGTTTTATTTGCGGGACCTTTTGCCAATGTTGTATTGGCGTTTGTGCTCACCTTTGGAGCATTGCTTATCGGCGCGCCGTCTCTCATTGACGAAGAGAGTATCGCGACGTCTCGTGATGTACAGATTGTTATCGGAGAGGTACTGCCCGAAAGCCCCGCCGAAACAGCAGGTCTTCTTGCAGGCGATCGCATTGTAAGTATTTCTGAAGGGGGAGAGGTAAAGAGTGCTAACAGCCCCTCTATGATAAGCAATGTCATTGCTCAATCAGAAGAGCCTCTCAACATCACCGTGGTACGAGACAATGAAGAAGCTGTTTTTATGGTAACGCCAACACAAGGAATAGTTTCTTCTGACACAGAACAGCTGGCAATAGGCATCTCTATGGCGCTTATAGGTACGGTATCGCTCCCTGTGCACGAGGCAGCACTAACGGCACTGGTCAACACATACAAAAACTTTATCTTTATCGGAACGGCTCTTATAACTTTACTCAGCGACGCGTTTACCTTATCGGCAGACCTCTCTCATTTGGCAGGCCCCATTGGTATCGCAACGCTGGCAGGGGACGCCGCAAGCTTTGGCTTTGGAGCGCTCCTTACATTCTCAGCACTGTTATCCATAAATCTCGCCATTATCAACCTCCTCCCATTTCCTGCGCTTGACGGAGGACGCCTCCTCTTTTTGGCAATAGAGGTGGTAACCAGAAGGCGCATTCCGCTACAGGTGGCTCAAACGCTCAATGTTTTAGGTTTTGCGTTTCTTATTTTGCTTATGCTCGCCGTTTCAGTACAAGACGTCTTTAGATTGGTAGGTTGACAAAACATCATTAGTGGCATATAATGTACCATAAGTAACTAATATACATTTTTATGACTGAAGGAGTACAATCAACGCATGAGTCACTTAAAAATCCGCTCCAAACATCAGAGCAGGTTCGTGATGAACATATAGCGAACTCTACCGAACTGTTTGTGATGTCAGGAACGGTGTTTGGTCTTTCTGCATTATTTGCACCAAAAGCACCGCTTGGAGTTGTGGTTGGGGCTGGACTTTTTGCAGGAGGTGTCTTTAAGAGGGTGTATGCAGAGATAGAATATCGAAATGCTATTAAAAAAGAAGATGCAGAAAACCCCGTGCGTGTTATCAAAAAGTGGTAATTAATTTATCTTCCTAAAAAGTATATGACAAGTAAACAAAATTTAGAACGCCAACTTGCCCGAGACCTGAACTATGCCCTACGTATAGAGAAATCAGAGCGCAAAATAGACAGAAGCGACATATATGAAAAAATCGCAGCTGCTGTGGCACTCGCGGGGGTTGGGGTAGGTATACTAACTCGCAAACCAGAGGTTATAGCTATTGTTGGATCAGCTGGCGGATTGGGGGCAGCTGTTGCCCATATGGTCAAAAAAAATGAAAAGATAAATTGCAGAAAACTGAAGGAGGATCGTGCACGTGATCCAGAAGCGTAAAGCTTGACATATAAATTAAATACTATATAATATATCTTATAGTATTAAAATCATCTCAATATGAATAATCCAGAAAAAGAAGCAAACACTTTTAATCCAACCACAGCTTCAGAAACAACGCTCCAAGATCGTGTTTCAAAAGCTATTCAAACTGTTGGTACTGCTTTCTTGGGTATCACCGCTGCCGGTTTTTCTATCCTACCGGCATTGCTTCGATAAACACAAAGCACTTAGTGTGTTTCAAAACCTCTCGCGCTACGAGAGGTTTTTCGTATGGCAAAAATAAAAGAGCAATGTACAATGGGGAGAATGAAACAATCAAAGCTTTTTACCAAGACACGCAAAGACGCGCCAAAAGATGAGGTGTCAAAAAACGCGCAACTATTACTCCGTGCAGGATACGTTCATAAAGAGATGGCAGGTGTGTATTCGTACCTCCCGCTTGGGTTCAAGGTGTTAAAAAATATTGAGGCAATTGTTCGCGACGAAATGAATATGCTCGGCGGGCAAGAGGGTATTCTCTCTAGCCTTCAAGACCCTGACATTTGGAAGAAGACGGGTCGCTGGGATGGAGAAGCAGACGAAGTATGGCTTAAAACAAAATTGGCGAATGATAGTGAGTTGGGGCTTGCGTTTAGTCACGAAGAGCCGTGGGCACGAGTACTTTCCGAGCACGTATCTTCATACCGAGACCTGCCACTGTACACGTACCACTTTGCGCCAAAATTTAGAAACGAGCTCCGTGCCAAGAGTGGCTTAATGCGCGGACGAGAGTTTTTAATGAAAGACCTCTACTCGTTTACAAAAAACGAGGATGACCTCAACACATTTTATGAAGATGTTCGTGTCGCATATGAAAATATTTTCCGTCGTGTTGGCATTGGTAACAATACGTACTTTACGTACTCTTCAGGAGGCATCTTTTCAAAATGGAGTCACGAGTTTCAGTGTGTCTCAGATGCCGGAGAAGACACCATTTACATTGACACTGAAAAGCGCATAGCTATAAACAAAGAAATCTATACCGACGAGGTAATACAAGAAACCGGGCTAGAGAAAGACCGCCTCATTGAAGCGAAAGCAATAGAAGTTGGAAATATTTTTAAACTTGGTACCAAGTACGCTGAAGCGTTGGGGCTTACCTATAAAGACGAAGAAGGAAACGAGAATCCGGTGGTAATGGGGTCGTACGGTATCGGTATCGGAAGACTGCTCGGAACTGTTGCCGAAATACTTTCAGACGAAAAGGGGATAGTGTGGCCAGAATCAATCGCACCGTTTAAGTACCATTTAGTAGAGCTCTCTGGTGGCGACGAGGCAGTGAAAGAGAGAGCAGACGCCCTGTATCAACAAATGGTTGAGCGAGGCATTGAGGTACTCTACGATGACCGCGATGCACACGCAGGAGAAAAATTTGCCGACTCTGATTTAATGGGTATTCCGTATAGAATTGTTGTGGGTAAAAATAGCGTTGGCGGGGTACTTGAGGTAGTGCGACGCTCAACAGGAGAAACTCTCTCAATGAGCTACGACGAAGTGTTAGGGTCATAGCACTATCCTTTTTCAAGGGGATTGTTATAAATACAAAGTGTACTTTTGTCAAAAAGGTACATACGGCCCTATAATAGACGAATAACACGGCAAACGTGGCGCCACATATGAAATTTCAAATTCCTAAAAAAATACGCGAGAGACTCTCCCGAGACATTGGTATTGATTTAGGAACGGCAAATACGCTTGTGTACCTGCGAGGAAAGGGTGTCGTTATAAACGAACCCTCTGTTGTCGCGGTCAATCAAAAAACCGGGCAGGTTGTTGCGGTGGGGCAACAGGCAAAAGATATGCTCGGTCGGACTCCCGGGCACATCGTTGCCGTGCGTCCCTTGGTTGATGGTGTTGTTTCTGACTTTGAGGTTGCAGAAGAGATGCTCTCGTATTTAATTCATAAAGCGCAAGGAAAAGATAAACCTCTTTTGGGCCCGCGCGTGGTCATTGGTGTGCCATCTGGAATTACAAATGTCGAGATACGCGCCGTGCGCGACGCCGCGCGTAACGCGGGAGCGTCTGAAGTGTACATAATTGAAGAGGCCTTTGCCGGAGCTGTTGGGGCTCGGCTTCCCGTACACGAGCCAACGGGGACCATGATCGTTGATATCGGCGGTGGAACCACCGACATTGCGCTCATTTCTCTTGGCGGTATGGTTCGTTCAAAAAATGTTCGTATTGCCGGCGATACACTCAACCAAGATATTGCAAGTTACATCAGAAACGAATTTAAGATCTTGATTGGCGAAAGGACAGCAGAAGAAATAAAAATCGCCGTTGGGTCTGTTGTTAAGCAACCGCTCCCGCTTCAAACAACTATTCGGGGACGTGATTTAGTCTCTGGATTGCCACGAGAAATCGTGGTGACTGATACCGATGTTCGAGAGGCGATTGGGCCGTCAATTGCCTCAATTATTGAGGCAATCAAAGAGGTGCTTGAAAACGCGCCCCCTGAAGTTGTCTCTGACGTAATGCGCCGTGGCATTTTTGTTACCGGTGGTGGTGCGCTACTCCGGGGACTGTCTGAATTGCTTGTTGCCGAATTAAAGGTTCCTATACACACCGTTGACGATCCACTCACAACGGTTGTTCGAGGGACCGGCCTCGTTCTTGAAGATGTTGAAAAATATAGACCGGTACTACTTGATGACGATGATACGAACTACTATTACGCGCAATAAAAAAAACTTTCCGAAGATTGGCTTTAGCGTTGCTCTCGCCTCCATCTTCTTGATAGTGTTATTTCAACACCCCCTGCAACGCGTCGTGTTTTCTCTTTTTGAGAGCATTTCATTTACCAGAGAAACTCCGTATGCCCTCATACCGCAAAAAACCTTAGCGCTTCGCCTCGAGAAGGCAGAGAAAGAACTCTCTCGTATACGTTTCCAAAGCGTACTGTACGAACAGGCGACCCTTGAGAACGCGAAACTGAAAGAGTTTATTGGAACCCTGGATTCAGAGTCAAACACGATAGGTATTGTGGTGGCAACACCTCCACAGACACACTATGACTCATTGGTTATTTCAGTTCCCACATCTGGCGTCATTCAAGAAAATGATCGTGTCGTATTTTCAAACATTCTCTTAGGGTCGGTCAGTGATGTTTCGGGTCGCATAGTAAAGGCAAACCTCTTTTCTGCACCTGGAAACACCGTCGACGCACGTGTTGGAGAGCCGAATGCGATTGTCGTATTGAACGGCGAAGGCGGAGGAGCGTTTTCTTTTGAGATTCCGCAAGATGTCGCTATTGCTTCGGGTGATATTATTTTTTCAACCGGTGGCGAATACATTATCGCGATTGTTTCTTCTGAAAAGGCTACACCTGACAGTACGTCAAAAAAAGTTTTTGCACACACCCCCATTTCTTTTTTTGAACTGCAGTTCGTTGAATTTGTTCACTCTGTTGAATACTAATATGATTGAGCGCGCTTCACTCATCACTATATTTTTTCTCTCTATTCTGTTTGTCCCTTGGTGGTTTTCTGTTGTGCTGGCAATTATGATCGCTTCTCGAGGAGAAGATTTTTTTGTGTTGCCAATTGGCGGTGTACTACTCGACGTACTTTTTGGTGTTCCTGTCGTAGCGTTAGGAGGATTTTCATTCATATACACTGTTGTTTTTAGCGCCATGGCAATAGGGGGGTATATTCTCAAAGACAGTATCGTCTAGGGGTCCCTGAGGCGGTGTCCGCGGTATACTAAAAGACGTATATGAAGATACGGAGACGAAGAAGGTACCAACCAATTGAGCCGGACGAGATTCTCATTGATGCCGCAAACTTACCAAAGTTTGATACAAACCGCCTCGAAGGACGCATTGAACAGCCGATGACCCACCGTGTCTTTTCAGGATTTTTGCTGGTCGCTGGGTTAATGTTTTCAATCGCGATATTTCAATTGACAAAGCTACAGATTGTAGACGCGTCACGCCTTGAGGCACGTGCCGAAGCAAACCACTTACACGAAACGATTATTATCGCCGAGCGGGGACTCATTACCGACAGAAACAGTGTACCGATTGCACTCAACGACCCAAATGAAGAAAAGGGATTTGCGTTTCGTAAGTATCCGTTGCAAGAAATGGTCGCGCACCTTATTGGGTATGTGTCGTACCCCAAAAAAGACCCAAATGGATTTTGGTACGAGACGGGTATTGAAGGAGTCGTGGGGCTCGAACGTGTGCTAAATGACATCATCGGTGGTACAAACGGTGTTGAGATACAAGAAGCAACGGCAATCGGAGAGGTTGTTTCAGGGTCGGTGATACACCAAGCGCAAAGTGGAGAAGAGGTTGCCCTCTCTATTGATGCAGATATTCAAAGAGAGCTATTTACCGCGATCCAATCACGTGCGATCGGAGGGTCATTTAGGGGTGGATCAGGTGTCATTATGGACATCCACACCGGAGAGGTAATTGCGCTTGTCAGTTACCCGTCCTTCAATCCTGAAGTGCTCGCTTCAGGCGGTCCCAAAGAGACCATTGAAGAGTACCTCAGAAATCCTAATGCGCCGTTTTTAGACAGAGCAATATCAGGTCTCTATACACCGGGGTCTGTGGTAAAACCTTTCGTTGCTTTAGCCGCACTGGAAGAGGGGATTATTGATCCCCAAAAACAAATTCTTTCAACGGGTTCAATTTCAATTCCAAACCCCTACAACCCCCAACTGCCAACAGTCTTTCGCGACTGGAAGGCGCACGGATGGGTGGATATGAGGCAAGCCATTGCCGTATCTTCAGACGTATATTTTTACGTGATAGGAGGAGGGTTTGAAGATCAGCAGGGGTTGGGAATTTCAACTATAGAAAAATATTTCCGAGCTTTTGGTTTTGAAGAAGAGACACGCATTCCACTGTCTGGAGAAGAGAAAGGAGTGATTCCAAACCCGGCGTGGAAAGCAAAAACGTTTGACGGAGAGCGCTGGTTTTTAGGAAACACATTTCACACATCAATCGGACAGTACGGCTTTCAGGTAACTCCCATTCAGTTGGCGCGAGCTACTGCCGGATTGGCGAACGGCTCTTTCTTGGTTGAGCCGACCGTACTAAAAGACTCTCAAGGTAAAAAAGAAGCTCTTGATATTAAACCAGAAAACGTGCGTATTATTCACGAAGGTATGCGTCTTGCTGTTACTGAAGGAACGGCAGCCGCTTTGGCAATTCCGGGTGTCTCAGTTGCTGCAAAAACAGGAACTGCTGAGGTTGGCGCACAGAAAGAATTTATAAACTCTCTCGTTGTTGGTTTTTTCCCGTACGAAAATCCGCAGTATGCGTTTGCGGTGGTAATGGAGAGGGCACCGGCAGGCACTCCGTACGGAGCCCCTGCTGTTATGCAAACACTTCTTGAGTGGATGAAAGTTGAACGCCCGTCTATGCTCGGTTTATCCAGTGATTGACGGAAGCGTGGGGTAGGTTACAATGTGCAGAATGTCGACAAAAAACAAAGATTCACAATCAGACCCTGAAAGTGAAAATTTTCTTACACAAGAAAAGTTTGATGAGTTGCAAGCCGAACTTGACCGCCTTACTACCACCGTTCGGAAAGAGATTGCCGAATCTTTAGAGTACGCCCGCTCTCTGGGCGACCTATCTGAAAATGCCGAATATCAAGCAGCCAGAGAGTTGCAAGCCGCTACCGAAGAGAGAATCCGCAGGTTAGAGACTATTATTAAGTCCGCTGTCATTGTTTCCGAAAAGAAAAAAGGAATTGCGGGTTTTGGATCTCAAGTGGTGATAAAAAAGAAAGGAGAAAAAGAAGAACACACGTATACTATCGTGGGGAGCGAGGAAGCAGATATGCGCAATCATAAAATATCGCACCTCTCTCCGCTTGGTGAGGCAGTTATGGGAAAAAAGAAAGGTGATTCGTTTATCTTCAAAACCCCATCAGGAAGCCAAGAGTACACAATAGTTTCAATTTCATAAAGTAAACGCACACATAATGGAGTATACAAATAGATTTGATATCTCTAGTATAAAAAACAAAGAGTCGTGGGCGTCTATTGCAGCAGACACCATCATTGACGCGCACCCTGATACTGATATTTATACTACTGCCGCCGGAATTAGTCCTTCAGGGGTAGTTCATTTTGGTAATTTCAGAGATATCGTTACCGCACACCTTGTGCGCGAGGCTTTAAAAGAGAAAGGGAAGAGTGCCCGCCTCATTTTTTCGTGGGATAACTTTGATCGATACCGTAAAGTTCCCTCTGGGGTACCAGAGTTGTTTAGTGAACATATCGGAAAACCTCTTTCAAAAATTCCTGATCCGGTTGGCTCTTGCCACACTTCATACGCCGAACACTTTCAAGCGCCTTTTGTTGAAGCGATGGAGAAACTCGGGATTGAAATAGAGTATCGAAACCAAACAGAACTGCACGAATCGGGGGTGTATGACGATGCCATATTTCACGCCCTGAAAGAGAGAAAGAAAATTGCCGACATTCTTCTCTCGTTTATGACAGATAAGGCAAAAGGAGAGAAGGGAATTAATTCTAATGAATACAAAGAGAAATACTACCCAATCGCCGTGTATTCTCGTTTTACCGGAAAAGACATAACAAAAATACTTCATTACGATGGCGACACCAGCGTTACATACCTTTGTGTCGAAACAGGTAAAGAAGACACCGTTGATTTATCAAAAGACCACATTGCCAAGCTCGCATGGAAACCAGATTGGGCAATGCGATGGAAATATGAAAACGTTCATTTTGAACCGGGTGGTCACGACCATGCTTCTCCGGGAGGAAGCTATGATGCGTCATCGGTAATAACACGCGAGATTTTTAATTACGTAGCTCCGGTTTTTATTGAATATAAATTTGTTGGAATTCAAGGATTAGGGTCAAAAATGTCTGGATCTAAAGGGAATGCCGTATCACCTTTAGAACTCCTTGAGATATATGAACCCGATGTTTTGAGGTGGCTTTATTTTCGTAAGTCACCGGATCAATCATTTGAACTTGCCTTTAATACAGAAATTTACAGACAGTATGACGAATATGATTCTGAGCACACAGAAAAAAAATCAATCCCATTTCGACAGGCAGTTGGATTTGGTCAAATTGTTCAATGGCAAGAAGATAAGTTACAAGTAATACTGAACGAACTAGAACTCTCTTATAGCAAGGACAGTATAAAAAAACGGCTCCCCCTTGCGCGTAACTGGCTGACAAAATATAACCCTAGCGAGATGGTTGCTCTTAACGAAACCGTAAACGCTTCGTTTGCAGAAACGCTTAATGATGCACAAGTGCAACAGATACGAACACTTCACGATGAACTGCTTCGTAGAGAGAACCCAACCGTACAAGAGCTTGAAAAGCTCGTTTACAGTATTCCTAAGTCACCTGATTTGGACGAAGCGCAACTAAAAAAAGAACAGCGAGCTTTCTTTAAAAATGTGTATAACCTCTTGATTGGTAGAGACGCTGGGCCACGACTTGGCACCTTCTTGTGGGCCCTTGAAAAGAATAAGGCTCTTCCACTGTTAAACATCACAGGTAAATAATTCTCCTCGTGCGTAAGTAAAAACCTCTGTCTTTTGGAAGATAGGGGTTTTTTATTGAGTGCGTACAACGGACGTGTGGATAAATACCTTAGTGTGGGGTAAAGTGGCATATAATTATATACTAGTGGGACGAAGTGGGATAAGTGCAATTTAGAAATTTTTCATGGGATTTCTTAACTGCACTTCCCTCCGTTCTCACCATTACGGAATCACATGCTCATAGGCGAATACCTTCACACTATTGACCCCAAAAAGCGTTTATCGCTTCCGGCAAAGTTTCGAAAGGAGCTTGGCAAAACGGTCATTGTGACGAGGGGGCTCGATCACTGTCTGTTTGTGTTTCCAACAGGTTCATGGAAAAAGCTCGTTCAGAAGTTCAGTGGGCTTTCCATCGGTTCTTCAGAGTCACGAGGCTTTAATCGCTTTATGCTCTCTGGCGCAACCGAAGCAGACGTAGATTCAGCGGGAAGAATTTTGATTCCAGACTACCTAAAGGGTTTTGCTGGATTAAACACAAAAGTTGTTCTTGCGGGAGTCAATGATCGCGTCGAGATTTGGGACGAAAATCGCTGGGAATCGTACAAAAAGACGATTGAAACAGAAGGCGATGGCTTGGCTCAAAAACTTGGTGAGATCGGCGTCATATAGAACCTATGAATAATGAACTTCAACACACAACCGTTCTTTTACACGAATCAGTACAAGCATTACACCTTACTGAAGGAGATACCGTTGTTGACGGAACTGTCGGACTCGGTGGCCACACACACCTTTTGTGTGAGGTGGTAGGGAAGACCGGTACCGTTCTTGGTATTGACGCAGATAGTGATGCAATAGCAAAAACAAAGCAACGTTTTCTTGAAGCAGAGGCACCGTGCTCGCTACGTTTAGCAGTCGGTAACTTCAGAGACATACAAGAGATCGCCTCTTCTGAAGGTATACGAGACCCACAGGGCATTTTGTTTGACCTTGGCTGGAACAGCACACAGCTTCAATCAGGACGTGGTTTTAGCTTCCTCTCTCACGATCCACTTCTTATGACATTTTCAAAAGAGGTAGAAGAGGGGGCTACGACAGCAGAAACTATTGTAAACACGTGGAGTCAGGTTGATCTTGCAGAGTCAATCAAAGTTCTCGGAGAAGAACGATTTGCCGAGAGAATTGCCAGCGCCATTGTTGCACGAAGAAGAATTGCACCGTTTACGACCGCCGACGACCTTGCAGAAACCATAGGCACCGCAACGCCTCCGTGGTATCGAACAGGCCGAATAAACCCGGCAACAAAAACCTTCCAAGCACTCCGCATTCTGGTTAACGACGAACTGTCATCTCTTCAAGAAGGAATGAAAAACGCATTTTCTGTCTTAAGACCTCAGGGAAGATTAGCGATTATCACCTTCCACTCTCTCGAAGATGGAATGGTAAAGCGTTACTTTAGGACACTCTCAAAAGAAGGAAAAGCGGTACTGATAGTAAAAAAACCAATTCGACCATCAGAAGAAGAGGTGCAAAGAAACCCTCGCTCACGGAGTGCAAAACTCAGAATTATTGAGAAAATATGAAAAACAAAAAAAGACAATCATCAAACATTTTAATACTTGAACGGCGATGCATTGTGTCTTTAGGGGCTATGCTCTTTATTCTTGCCGGACTGTACGTCTATTTTGTTATGTTTTCTGTATCGCACGTCGTTGCCAGAGAAGAGTTTATCTCTCAAGGAGAAAAACTTGCCGAACAAGTCTCGGAAGTTGAAAGAGAGTACCTCACACATTCACGCTCACTAACCGAAGTCTACGCACACTCACTTGGGTTTTTTGAAGTAGCTTCTAAAAGTTTTGTTGAGAGAAGCACTGTCGCTTCTGTATCAAATACATTGAGCAATGCGCGCTAGTTTTGCATTTCGAGTCCGTCTGTTTGCTATAGCAATAGTGCTCGTTTCGCTCTTTTTTATAATACGACTGTACGACATCCAAATTGTAAAAGGTCACATCTATAAAGAGAGGGCAGAAAGTCAGTACCTAAACGAATCCATCGACCATTTTGACAGAGGGACAATTTTCTTTAATCCGGTTAAAGGTCCTCCCATTGCCGGCGCAACGCTCTCTTCTGGGTACAGAATTGCTGTCGTTCCAAAAGAAATTACAAACGCAGAAGAGATGTACACAATTCTCTCAGGTTACATCCAGCTTGATAGGGAAGAGTTTATTGCCCGTGCAACAAAAATAGATGATCCGTATGAAGAGATTGCTCACAGGGTTCCTTCTGAGGTTGCGCAACGTATTCGTGAGGCAAAACTACCGGGCATACGACTCGCACGAGAAAAGTGGCGAGACTATCCGGCAGGAGAAAGTGCCGCCAATGTACTTGGGTTTATCGGGTACGGAAACGGAGACACACTCTCAGGGCAATACGGTCTTGAGCGATTTTACGACTCTGTATTAACAAAAGATAACACTGGTGCTGTGCTCAATTTTTTCGCGGATTTATTTGCCGACATTAAAGGCAGGCTAAGCGACAGCGCTCAACGTCCGGGGGCTGATATATTGACGGCGATTGAGCCAACGGTACAAAGTTTTTCAGAAGACCTTCTACGGCGGTATGTAGAGGATTGGAGTCCGCAAGAAGTCGCTATGGTTATTGTTGAACCAGACACCGGAAGGGTAATTACGATGGCGGTACTGCCAACGTTTAATCCGGGAGAAATAGCAACATCAGATCCCAGTACATTTGCCAACCCTCTTGTGGAAAATGTGTATGAATTTGGATCAATCGTAAAGGCATTAACGATGGCGTCGGGTATTGACTCTGGAGCGGTAACGCCTGAAACAGAGTATGTAGATAAAGGGTTTGCTGTATACGATGGGTCCCGCATCTCAAACTTTGATGGAAGGGCACGGGGACGCGTCTCTATGCAAGAAGTGCTCAGTCAGTCACTAAACACCGGCGTCGCGTTTGTTGTTGAAGAAATGGGAACGGATACATTTCGCGAATACATAGAAAAATTTGGCCTCCGAGAAGAGACAGGCGTCGATTTACCGAACGAGGCGCAACCAATTACCGGAAACATGGACAGTCCCCGCACTATTGAGTACGTCACAGCGTCATTTGGGCAGGGTATTGCCGTTACTCCCATCGCTATGGTTCGTGCGCTTGCAACGCTTGCAAACGGTGGCGTAGTTCCATCTCCACACGTTGCCATTGAGTTGCAGTACCCCGGCTCTTTTCCTAAAAAATTAGGGTGGGCTCCTGAAAGGCGCGCGCTCAGCGAGTCAGCAACAGAGGCGACAACAAAAATGTTGGTTGAGGTGGTAGACAGTGCGTTGCGTGGCGGATCGGTCAAGATTCTCGAGATGTCAGTTGCCGCTAAAACAGGGACGGCACAAATTGCACTTCCGAACGCGCGAGGGTACTATGATGACAGGTACCTCCATTCATTTTTTGGGTACTTTCCCGCGTATAACCCCGAGTATCTGATATTTATGTATTCAGTGGCACCACAGGGAGCGCGATACGCATCTGAAACATTGACCAATCCGTTTATGGAAACTGTGCGATTTTTGATTTCTTATTACGATATTCCTCCGGATAGAGCATCGTACGAATAAGGTAGCCTACTATTGTATGAAAGAATTTATACGAAATATCATTGTATTTTTTATCACCCTCGAGGCGAAGCTCATTTTAAAAAAAAATAAACCAAAGGTTATTGTTGTTACGGGTTCTGTAGGAAAGACATCGACAAAAGACGCGACGTATACAGCTGTAAGAGGGCACACCTTCGTTCGAAAAAGTGAGAAGAGCTATAACTCAGACATCGGCGTACCCTTAACCGTGCTTGGCGTTCCAAATGGGTGGGCAAATATTCTGCAGTGGCTTCGAAACCTCATTGACGGAATGCTGTTGCTTGTTGTTATTACTCCGTACCCACGCTGGCTCATTGTTGAAGTTGGCGCAGACAGGCCGGGAGATATTTCTCAATCACTCGCGTGGCTTACCCCAGACGTGGTTATCGGAACACGGTTCCCCGATATTCCTGTGCACGTAGAGTTCTATTCGTCCCCAGAGCAGGTAATTAAAGAAGAAATGTTTCCTTTTTCGCAATTATCCGAAGGGGGGATTGCTGTCGTAAGTGCAGACGACGCGCAAACGAGGCACCTTTCGCTTAAAGGGGGTGTTCAAAAAATATCGTATGGTATTTCGAATGACGCGGACGTGCGCGCTTCAAATATCCGTATACTCTCACGTGGAGGCAACCCTCGTGGCATCTCTTTTGATGTTTCCTATAGAGAAGAAAAAGCACGAGTCACACTTGAAGGTGTTTTAGGGAGCGCACACAGAGACGCTACGCTTGCTGGCATTGCCGGAGCAACCGCAGCTGGGTCGTCATTGCAAAAAGCCGTGGAAGCATTTTCTGAACACACCCCTCCACCGGGAAGGTTACGCAT
Source organism: Candidatus Kaiserbacteria bacterium CG10_big_fil_rev_8_21_14_0_10_45_20 (assembly GCA_002773335.1). Taxonomy (GTDB): domain Bacteria; phylum Patescibacteriota; class Minisyncoccia; order Phycocordibacterales; family Phycocordibacteraceae; genus Phycocordibacter. The sequence continues at coordinate 48,827 of PFBH01000005.1, forward strand.
TATTCAGGGGCTTAAAAAAACGACCATTATCGATGATACATACAACTCATCACCTAAGGCGACTGAGGTTGCCCTCGAGGCGCTCTCAGAGGCTCCAGGGACACGAAAAATTGCCGTACTGGGAGATATGCTAGAGCTCGGGAGCTTCTCTGTTTCTGAGCATGAACGAATTGGTGTGCAAGTTGCAAAAAATGCAGATATATTGCTTACCGTAGGGGTCCGGGCAAAAGGTATTGCCGAGGGGGCAATGAAAGCGGGTATGCCCGAGTCTGCCGTATCAGTGTTTGAACGCGGAGCTGATTCTGCTTCAAAACTTTTAAGTATGTTAACTGCAGGAGACGTTATTTTAGTAAAGGGTTCTCAAAGTATTCGTATGGAGCGGATAGTAAAATCTCTTATGGCAGAGCCAGAGAAAGCCAAAGACTTATTACCGCGTCAGGACGCCGAGTGGTTAACGAGAGGGTAAAGTAGGATGATTAGGTTGTTAGGGCGTTAGGCGTTAGCTAGGAAATAAGTGAGTTATGCCTGAATTAGCACCCTAATTGCACCACTCACTGCCTCAGAAATATGGAGCGTGGACTTTTAAATTTGAGACGCTTCCTTGGTCGCTTATT
>PFBH01000008.1:0-23359 GCA_002773335.1 Candidatus Kaiserbacteria bacterium CG10_big_fil_rev_8_21_14_0_10_45_20
GAAAAGCCGAGCCGGGGTCGAGAGCGCTTAGTAGAATTGAAGCAAAGCGAACAATTATACTTAGCGACTCGTGACCACCTAAATACAGAAACACCTGCTCTGCGCCAGCTTTTTAACGAGCGCTGAAAGCGCGACTATAAAAAGCAAGTGCCCATGGGGTACCAGGCAGGTTTTTCTGATTGTGTGCGAGCCCCGATACCTCTTTTGGCAACTTTCCCCAACCCCCTAAACGCCCCGCGTTTTAGGTGATTCCACATTAGGGCAGGTAATAGAGAACACAAAAAAACTTACAAAGAATCCCCAAATCAACCAAACACATATTTTTTGGAGACCCAGGCTTCCAACATTAACAAACTATGCCTTCTCTTCATAACTTTGATACACTGCCTTCCGTATGCCATTTGACGAAAGTAAGGCAAAACCAAGACATGCTCCGCCTTCAGAAAGCGACGTTGCGTTTTATGCCGCCCATACACACCGAGGGCTTGTAGAGTACGAAACATTCCTCGACTTTAAAAGGAATGATGTAATAAACAAAAAAGTCTTAGATCTTGGTTCTGGACCTCACGGACGTTTTGCACGAGAGCTTGAGGTGCAGTATGGAGAGCAGGTAGATGTAACCTCTTTTGATTTTATACATAGTGCGACACGAGCCGGATCAGAACGTTCACAAAAATCTGTTGCCGGCTTGTTTAGTCAGCTTCCATTCAAAGACAACTCGTTTGATATGATCACCTCTCTTTATGGCTTTCCTTTTTATTCCCCAACACTTGAAATTTCAAAGAAAATTTTGCGAGAGTTAATTAGAATAACGAAACCAAAAGGGACCATTGTTCTTTGGCCTGTCTTAGAGGCTTTTCTCTCTATGGCAAAAGATATCGTGCAAGATAAAGCAACAGTTTCTTGGGAGGATACTTCAGACACGTTTGGTAATTTCCCACGTGGTAGAGTGACAATCACAAAGTTACCAAACGTGTCTTAAAGACATAAGACACCTTTTTCCTTCTTTTAAAGAGGGTAGTACAATAGACATATGCGTAACTGGAACGAGGTTTTTGAAGGAAAAAAGATAACCGTGATGGGCTTGGGGCTCCTCGGCCGTGGTGTCGGTGATGCAAAATTCTTGGCCCAACACGGCGCCAACATCATCGTCACCGACATAAAAACAAAAGAAGAGCTTGCCGAATCCGTTGCCATTCTCTCTGATCTTCCAAACGTCACGTTTCGTCTCGGAGGCCACGATCGTGAAGACTTCAAAAACAGAGACTTCATTTTAAAGTCAGCAGGCGTTCCGCTTAATTCTCCCTACATCGCAGAAGCGCAAAACAATAACATCCCTATAAAAATGAGCGCCAGCTGGTTTGCCGAGCTGGCGCAAATACCAACGGTGGGGGTCACCGGCACGCGTGGCAAATCAACAGTCACGCATATGCTCTACGACATACTCACGCAGGCAAAACTAAACGTGCTCCTCGGTGGCAACGTGCGCGGTGTATCAACCTTGGCGCTCCTTCCTAAGGTAGAGAAAGACTCCTTCGCTCTTTTAGAACTTGATTCATGGCAATGTCAGGGTTTTGGCGACGCGGGCATCAGCCCGAATATCGCGGTCTTCACCACATTTATGCCCGACCACCTCAACTACTACAACGGCGACATAAACAGGTACTTAGACGACAAAGCGCAAATCTTCCTACACCAATCAGATTCCGATACGTTAATCGCAGGATCTCAAGTAGCACCACTCTTAAAAGAAAAGTACAAAACAATTCGCTCACACGTAGTAGTGACTGACATAAAAAAGTTTCCCAAAGAAATCGTACTGAAGGTACCGGGCGAGCACAATAGAGAAAATGCGCTCTCTGCCATTGAGACCGCTCGCGCGCTCGGCATAGACGACAGCGTCACCTTCTCTGCCATAAGCTCGTTTAAGGGGGTAGCAGGACGACTAGAGTTTCTTGGCACTGTTCGTGGTGTCTCTATATATAACGATGCAACATCCACCACGCCAGACGCGCTCCGCGTTGCGCTCCACGCACTCTCTCAAAATGGTCGACGTCCGACGTCAACCATTTTGATTATGGGAGGCACCGACAAAGAGCTTTCTCCTGAAAGTTTTCCTGTTCAGGCTATGCAGACAACAAAAAAAACCATTCTTCTTTCCGGCTCCGGCACAGAAAAAATTCGTCACCTGTTACCTGACGCTCCCGTGTTCAGTTCCTTAACTGAAGCAGTAGAAGATGCGTTCGCTACAGCTGAAGAGGGCGACATCATCCTCTTCAGCCCCGCCTTCGCCTCATTCGGAATGTTTAAAAACGAGTTTGATAGAAGCGACCAGTTTGTGCGCATTATAAAAGAGCACTAATCAAATTGTATTCATGATCGGCATCTTTGATTCTGGCTCAGGAGGGTTAACGGTACTAAAAGCCATTCGCGAAGAAATGCCGTCCTCAGACGTTGTGTACTTTGGCGACATCAAAAATGCTCCGTATGGCAACAAGTCCCGAGAAGAGCTGTCTCAGCACACCATCAACGCAATCAGTTTTCTAAAAGACAAAGGCGCAAGCAGTATCGTAAGCGCATGCAACAGCGTGTCAGCATCACTCTCGCTCTCTCTTCTTGATGCATTTTCTTTTGCGCCAAACACCTTGATTGAAATGGTCGGTCCCACAGTCAGTATGTTTAAGGGCACCAATCACACCATTGCGCTCGTTGCTACACCAGCAACCATTCGCTCCGAAATTTATCAAAACGCTTTCCGTATGATTGGCAAAGAGGTAACAACAATTCCTATTCCGGCACTTGCCTCAGCTATTGAAAACGGCGAGCCGTCGGAAACCTTAGACGCAATCGTTGCCGACGCCGTGCCACACATTTCAGCAGACGAATATTCTACATTGGTACTCGCATGCACTCACTATCCGCTTGCGCTCTCCGCGTTCAAAAAAAACATTGACCCAAAAATAGCTATTATTGACCCTGCACTTGCCGTCGCACGGCGGGTTAAAAAACAGCTCTGGCCAATGGAAGTGGGGGATGGAAAAACCCATCTGTATATCACACAAGACTCAAACACCTTCCGAGCTTTGGTGGCAGATCTGTTTCCTGAAAGCGCAGGCGCGATAGAAGTGATACAGTGATTTGTATGAATATTCCACACCGAGTACATATGGTTGGCATCGGAGGGATCGGTATGTCCGCGCTCGCGCAACTCCTCCAATCAGAGGGGCACGCAGTTACCGGCTCTGACAGCGGACTGTCAGAGCCGGTCCACCAGATGCTTACACAAAGAGGCATCGCGGTTGAAACACAGCACACACCAAAAAACGTACCCAAAGATAAAAGCGCCCTCGTCATTTATTCAGACGCAGTGCACACCGGTAACCCTGAACGAAACGAGGCACTCAAGCAGGGCATACCACAGATGTCATATTTTGAGGCTCTCGGCGAAGTCACGAAAGACAAAAAAACCATTGCCGTCTCCGGCACACACGGCAAAACAACAACCACCGCGATGCTCACAAAAATATTAAAAGACACCGGCGCAGACCCCACCGCCATCATCGGCTCAATCGTTTCCGAGTTTGCCGGCAACTACATTGAAGGGCAGGGGGCCTTTGTAGTAGAGGCGTGCGAGTACAAAGACCACCTCTTAAAACTGTCTCCTGAAATTTTGGTCATTACCAACATTGAGTGGGATCACTCTGACCACTTTCCATCGCTCCAAGCGGTACAGTCAATGTTTAAAAAAGCCGTTGAAAACGTACCATTACACGGAGTGATTGTGACTGATGTCCAAAGTCCCACCATCACCCCAATACTCACGTCGGCGCGCGCCAAAATAATCGACTACACCAAAGAGGATGTTCCCGAACTGCTCCTCCTCGGCGACTTTAACAGTATGAACGCGCGCGCCGCAAAGGCCGCCGCAAAGGCAAGCGAGATACTCGAAGACTCAGAGGTAGATAATTCTCTCGCTTCATTTAAGGGCGTGTGGCGTCGGTTTGAACTGAAGGGCAAAACCGCAGAAGGGTTCGCGGTGTACGACGATTACGCGCACCACCCAACCGCGGTTCAAAAAACACTCACTGCCGTTCGCGAAAAATTTCAAGGAGCGCGCATTCTTGTCGCCTTCCACCCGCATCTCTACTCTCGCACCCGCGATTTTATGGACGCATTTGCCGAAGCGCTCGCGCTCGCAGACGAGGTGGTGCTCGCCCCCATTTACCCCGCGCGCGAAGAGCCAATAGATGGCGTCACCAGCGAAGTGCTCGCAAAAAAAATTGTGGCATTGGGTACGTCTGCTACAGCAGTGTCATCGCTCAACGACGTAACCGCTTCTCTAGAGGCCTTTTCTAAAGACTATAAACTAACATCTAACAACTGCATTTTTATTACTATGGGAGCCGGCGACATCTACCGAGTTGCGGACGCACTCACCACCTCCTGAAAACAAACCCCCATTATTCCAATGTTCTGCAGAACACCAGCATAATGTGCTATGATTATAGAGTAGCAGGAATATATGCAGAAACTACAGTATAAAAAAATAGAACGCACGGTTCGTGGTTTTGCAAACCATCGACGTATAGAAATCCTACACCTGCTTCATACTAAGCCGGAGCTTTCGGTGGTTGAAATAGCGGATACACTCAAAATAAATTTTAAAACAGCAGCAGACCATACGCAACGTTTAGCAATTACAGGACTTATTATGAAGAGAAACGACGGTCCTTCAGTGAGACACAAGCTTACTAAACAAGGATCGGGTATTCTGAAGTTCTGCAGAACACTAGAATAAAAACATGAAGGGGATTTTATACATTATGGCAACGCCAATAGGCAATATGGAGGATATAACGCTCCGTGCGCTTCGCATACTCGGCGAGGTTGATCTGCTGTTAGCAGAAGATACCCGCGTCACCGGTAAACTGCTCGCACGGCACAACATCTCAGTCAAAATGAAAAGCTACCACCAACGGAGCGCCGACAGCGTCGCAACAGAAATCATCGCACTGTTAAACGAAGGAAAGGCTCTGGCACTCGTTACAGACGCCGGCACCCCCGGCGTCGCCGACCCGGGTAACGAGTTAATCGCCCGCGTTATCAAAGAGGCACCTCAAGTTGCAATAGAGCCAATCCCCGGAGCCTCATCGCTCACGTCCGCGCTCTCAGTCTGTGGCTTTCCAACTAATGCTTTCGTATTTATGGGCTTCCTCCCACACAAAAAGGGAAGGCAGACACAGCTCAACCACATACAAGAAGAAGAGAGAACGGTCGTGCTGTTTGAATCCCCGCACCGTATTGGCAAACTCCTCGCCGAGCTAGAAGAGCGCGCACCAGACCGCCCTCTCGCCATTTTCAGAGAAATCACAAAAATGCACGAATCGCACTACCGAGGCACCGTAAAGGAATTGCACGCACAGTTCACCAAAGGCGATATGACCCAAAAAGGCGAGTACGTCGTCATTCTCGGCCCATCACCTAAACCAATTCGAGCTGTTGCTGAAAGCTAAGCGCCCGCCAGTACACATTACAAAACGCACATTGCTCCTTGCCTACTTTCACTTTTTATACATATCCCTTATACTAAAGCTATGTCAAAAGCTGGACTCATCTCACTGTTCGGAATCATTCTCGCACTCCTCCCTTTTTTTGGAATTCCCAGCGCGGTTAAAATGTCCCTCTTCGTTATATTAGGAATGGCAATCGCAGGTCTTGGTTTTTTGGTACGAGAAGAGAGACGGTGGTTACTCCGCGCGCTTTCCGGAGAGCATAAAACAGACGCGTATACTGAGAGCGACACACACGGGCAAGGATATGCGGAAACAATCAAAGAAAACTAATAAAGCAAAAGCAACCTTTCTCGGATTCGGGGTGCTGGGGCTTATTGCCGTAGGGTATATGTCAGTGTCTACTGACGCGCAGTGGGACGTTGTCAGTACGTCTGAGAGCTCAACGATTGAGCAAAAAAACACCGAGCAAACAGACGACACAAACACATTTGTACGCGACCCAAACATTACGTACATCAAAACTCCCGAGCCAATGTACGCTATTTATATGAGTCAATGCGTCGTGGGCACACCATCGTTCCGCGAAAAACTGGTCTCTCTTATAGAGTCTACCGCCCTCAACGCGGTAGTCATTGACGTAAAAGATTACACTGGCACACTTGCCTTCAGAACAGGGGACCCACAATTTCAAGACGCCGAGCTGGTCGCGTGCGGTGCCGGCGATATGAAGGCGTTTCTCGCTTCGTTGAAAGAGAAGGGTATTTACACCATCGCGCGCATTACGGTTTTCCAAGACCCTTTCTATACAAAAAAGTACCCTGAGCAGGCAGCGCAAAGCATTTCCCGTCCGGGAGAGCCATGGAAAGACAACAAAGGGCTCGCGTTTGTTGATGTCTCCTCACGCGATTTCTGGAAGTACATCGCCGACCTCGCAAAGCACACCCACGCCATCGGCTTTGACGAGCTTAACTTTGACTACGTACGTTACCCCTCAGACGGTCCAATGTCAGACGCGCAGTACGTTGACCCAAACAAACCCGAAGCGCTTGAAAAATTTTTCAAATACCTGTATAGCGAAATTCACCCAACCGGCGCGGTGCTTTCGGTAGATCTCTTCGGTTACGTCACCGTACTCGAAGACGACCTCGGTATCGGCCAGCAGTTAGAGCGCGCCTTGCCGTACTTTGACTACATCGCGCCGATGGTCTACCCATCGCACTACAACAAAGGCTTTGCCGGACTCAACAACCCAAACAACGATCCGCACAAGGTGGTATACACCTCTATGAAAAGGGCCGTCGAGCGCGCCGTCGCTACGCAAACGCGAGTCCGTACACTCGATGGCGAGCCCATCTTAAAAGAAGAAACTGTGTCCGCCCGCTACAGCGACAGTGGGGAACTTCTGACAGCAACTACCACGCGCATGGTGCCAACCGGTTTCTATACTAAAGAAGTCTACGACGTGCGTAAACTCCGCCCGTGGCTCCAAGACTTTGATTACGGAAAAGAGTACACACCCCAAGACATAGAACGGCAAATTCAGGCAACCTACGACGCGGGACTTACCAGCTGGTATTTCTGGGATCCGGCAAACCGATACGATTCATTATCATCGTACTTACGAGGTAACTTTTAACTTTGTATGTTGGGCTTTATACTGTACCTATGAACTGGGAAGAGGACATTACGTACCTCGGCAACACCGCACTTAAGGGTGCTCAGGTAAAGTTTGGTGTAAAAAATAACGACAGGCTCCGCCATATGTGCGTGTTGGGCAAAGCAACGCATGCGCGAAGCGAAATGCTCACATCAATCGCGCTCCAAGATATCGCACGAAACACTCCCGTAGTACTCATTGATGCTGAGGGCGAAGCATCCCGAATGCTCGTAGAGAGACTCACTCCCGAGCAGGTAAAACGGTTAATATTTTTAGATCCGGCAGAGGCAGAGTACCCGTACTCATTCAATATTGTCTCAGACATTAAAAAACTTCCTGAAGAAGAGCAGGCGCAGAGACTCTCCGACGTGCTCTGCAGTGTGTACAAAGTATCACCAAGCGCGTTTGTACTGCACACCGCTTCACTGATCTCTAAAAAAGAGACAGCAACCATACTCACGTTCTTCTCGCTCATATCTGAGGCGCGCGCGCGCGCAGACTTTTTCGCCGGAGACGCGCCCGCGCAAGAAACATTTGAAGCGTCCCTGCAAAAAGAGACGTCTCTCACAGAGCTCGTTATGGAAAACGGCAAGTACATCGCAAAAGACACCCTTATGCGAAATATTTTTGGACAACCAGATTCAAAATTCTCTCTCGTAGAGCACAGTGAAGATGGTGGGGCACAGATTGTGGTGGTAGACGTATCCCGTGTTCGTATGTACCCAACGCGCATCACGCCGTTGGTTCGCGCGTGGATAGAAGAGGCGCGCATCGCCGGGCACATCACCAAAACGCCGGTTTCAGTACTGGTCCAAGACTGCCTCCGCTACCTCGGCGAAGAAGAGATAGAACGCTCATTCTCAGACCAAGACATCGCGCTCACCGTTGCCGATGCCTCTTTCAACGAAAACGATAAAGAAAAGAGAGAGAAGGCGCTCTCACGATGTGGCTCCATTGCATCATTTGCATCTCCGTCTTCAGACCGTTCATTAATAGAGAGGGCATTCTATCCGTACGTCGACCCCGAAGAGCTCCAAGACGTAGAAGAGGGAGAAATGTTAATTGCGCTCACCATTGACGCTGTCAGAACAAAACCCTTCTTCGCGCAAGCGCTCCAGCTTCCACCAAAACAGAACGTCTCGTACCAAGATGTCATACTCGCTTCTCGCGAAAAGTTCTCGCGATCCCAATCCGAGGTTGACCAACTGTTGCGCTTCAAACCTTCTGTTGACGACGACGAAGATGACGACGACGATGAAAGTGGATCATTCTCCGAAACATTCCGCTCAATCTTTAATCCTCCACCGCAAAAAGACGCCCCAAACAATATTCCCGCACAAACTCAACCGTCACCGGCGCCAAACAAACAGCCCTCTCCGGACACACAAAACGAAACACAAAAAAACGAGCCTGAAGAAATCCCTGAAGACGATTTGAAACAAATGCTCTTTGTGCAACCCCACAGACAACCCCGCCCCGCCTAACCCACAATCCCGCCCCACCTAAAATAAAAACAAAAACAGCATAAATGGTCGACGTCGGACGTCGACCATTTCGCTACTTATGACGCCCACCCGACGTCCGTCATGTCCGCACATTGGTTTGTTTGCAAGAAAGGCACTACTCCAACACCACACCTCTAATCTCTTCCAAAGAGAGGTTGCGCAACATTGAACGCACTTTTCTTGCGTACCCGGCATTTCCACCAAAAAAATCAAGAAAAAACTTGCGATCAGTCACCGAAGCAAAGTTCTTCTCTCCCAGGTAGTCCAAGTGGCTGGACCAACGGTACGTCGCAAGAAAATCAATAGCTTTCTTGTGCTGTACCATCTTCCTCTCTCGCCATTCAGGCATAACAGTATCAAGCGCATTAAAGTGTATGTAGTAGGGGAGGTAGAGAAAGTGCGCGTCCGTTTCTACCTCTACTCTCTTATACTTTCCCTGCCACAGCGCTCCACTCCGTTCATACTTCTCATTAAAATACTTCGCATACCCTCCACCAAGCTTTTTCATAAACAGAGAGAGGTTCTCCATATCATCATCAACCGGCGAAATTAACAGGTGATAATGGTTCGGCATCAAACAAAAAAAGTGAATCCTCACCAACGGTCGACGTCTGACGTCGACCATACCCTCCTTAACTCTTCTGCGAAGGTTGGACGCTGTGTTTTTAGCGTTATTAAACTCCCACATATCGTGGATGAATCGCACATAATCACCAGAGTCAAGAAAGGTTTTTCGTTTATCAACACCGCGATTTAACACGTGATAAAAATCCATATCTAAATTCACCATACCCTGTGTACACGTCTCCACATACGTCGTGCATATAAAACTGTGGAATAATTCGTGAGTGATATACTCGAAATATGTACAAAAGTGTAGTTGTACTGTTCCTCCTTTTTATAGTGACACCGTACGCGTTTGCTGATCACGCAGTAAACATCAACACTGCTGACAAAGAAATGCTCACTACACTCACCGGTATCGGTGACGTAAAAGCGCAAGCAATCATTGACTACCGCACTCAGAATGGCAACTTTCAAACCATTGAGGATATAAAAAACGTTAGCGGTATTGGGGAGGTCACGTTTAACAACATAAAAGATCACATCACAGTGAGTTCTAATACCGAAACCGAACCTCCTCCAGAAACCTCAGAAACCAGTTCCAATAACACACCACCACAAAACATACAGGTTGATACAAAAAAGATTTCTGCAACCGCGGGTGGTGACCGCACCGTGTTTGCCGGAGCAGACGCTCTTTTTGAAGGCAGTGCGTTTGGGCTCAAAGGCGAGCCGTTAGAAAACGCCCGATACATATGGACATTCGGAAACGGAGACAGACGAGAGGGAAAAACATTTTTCTATAATTTTCCGTTTCCCGGAACGTATGTGGTCGTACTGGATGTAGCGTCAGGCAAATATTCAGCATCCGACAGAATAAAGGTAGAGGTCGTGCCGGCAAAGATAACAATAGGAGAAGTCACTACAGACTTTATAGAAATACAAAACTATAGTGACGTCGAGATAGATTTGGGTGGATGGATGATTTTAGCAAACACCGTGTATTTCAGATTTCCTCAAAATACTATCGTGTTGGCACAAGAGGCAGTTCGTATTTCAAACCTCCGCACCGGACTATCTCCTACAAGCAAAAAAGACGTATCAATACTGTATCCAAACGGCACACCTGCGGTAGTGTACGAAGAGCCCCTGATTGTAAACAGAAAGCCAATCACCACGCAGTCGGCAACATCTCCCAGCACTGCCAAAAATGTAACTCTGGCTTCTCCAAACCAAAATACAGTGGCGGTAGACACAACAAACGATATCAACGCAACATCTCAAGTTGCGCTACCGATCGCCGCCCCTTCGTCTGAAAAAGGGAGCACTGTTTTTCCATGGGCGTTCGGCGTTTTTCTGGTAGCCATAAGCGCCATTGGCGGGGTTTTCTTTATACGGCGAAAGAGGTATTCTGAGTACCAGCTAAAGGAAATTGAATGAGCCAAACAAATACAAAACAGGTTCAAATCGTATTTCACCGGACCGTCATAGAATAACCAATGAGTATGAGTAAAGACACAAACAAGGAGACAAAACCACTCGCCGTCGTCACTGGTGGGGCAGGTTTCGTCGGGTCACACCTCTGTGAACGCCTCGTAAAAGAAGGCTATAGCGTCATCTCGCTTGACAACTACTTCACCGGCTCAAAAGAAAACCACGTAGAAGGCGTAGAGTACCGCGAGGGCCACACCAAAGACATTGCTGGGCACATCCCCGAAACTCCCTCCATCATCTACCACCTCGGCGAATACTCTCGCGTACATAAAAGCCTTGAAGAGCCAGAGGTCGTTTTAGATTTAAATATTGTAGGAACACTGGCGGTCGTAAATTTTTGGAAGACGCACGGCTGTAAATTGGTATACACTGCCTCTTCAACAAAAGACGACATGGTCTCAAAAGCCGCCGACGGCACTCTCGGAAAGAACCTTGCTCCATACACGTGGGCAAAAGCAATAAACGTTGATCTCATTAATAACTATGGCAAATGGTTTTCTCTCCCATATGCAATCACTTATTTCTTTAACGTGTACGGACCGCGCGAACGAGCGTGGGGCAATTACGGCACGGTCATTGAAACCTTCAGGCAAAACTCAATTCAGTGCATTCCACATAAAGTAAACGCACCTGGCACGCAAACACGCGCGTTTACGCATGTCCTTGATACCATTGACGGCATTGTACTTGTCGGCGAAAAGGGGAGTGGGGACGGGTTTAATATTTGCGCCCAAGATGTCTGCTCAATTAAAGGTGTTGCCGAGCTGTTTGGTGGCGAGATTGAAGTGAAACCACAAACAAAAACATCACGTTCAGCACAGGCAAGCGATACATCCCAAATTGAACAGTTGGGATGGAAGCAAAAACACACACTCAAACAATATGTTGAAGAGTGTAAACAATAACTATGAAAAAAGTCCTCATATTTTCGCTCGCATACTATCCAAAATTCACCAGCGGTGCAGAGGCGGCGGTTAAAGAAATCACGCACCGTATCAGCTCGGAAGATATTGAATTCCACATGCTCACCGTACGCTTTGATATGCAAGACCCCGCGTATGAAAAAGTCGACAATGTTCACGTGCACCGCGTCGGTTTTGGTAATCACTACATATCCAAAATTTTCTTCATTCCGCTTTCAGCAGTGCAGGGTATTCTGCTCCACAAAAAACATCACTTCAATGCTCTCTGGGCAATGATGACCTACATGCTTTTTCCGGTAGCGCTCATGCGCCTTTTGGGTACTCGCATACCGCACGTACTTACCCTCCAAGATGGCGACCCGTACGAGAAGGTATTTAAACGCTGGTTCATTCGCCCCCTCACTCCATTGCTTGATTACGGCTTCCGCACTGCCACAAAAATTCAGGTTATTTCGCACTACCTCGGCACCTGGCCTGAAAAACGTGGGTACACCGGTGATGTTGAGCTCATCTACAACGGCGCCAATCCCAAAAACCTTTTCCCCGAATACTCAGAAGAAGAAGCCCTCGCGGTACGTGATTCATTAGGCAAAAAGGAGGGGGACATTTACATGCTTAACGCCGCACGCCTCGTGCATCAAAAAGGGCATGACACCGTCATCCGCGCGCTCCCGCTTTTGCCGGACCATGTCCACTTCATTCTTATTGGCTCAGGAGAAGATGAAGCAATGCTAAAAAACCTCGCAAAAGAACTTAACGTTGAAAACAGAGTGCAATTCCTCGGTCAAATGGATCGTGACAAAGTGCCAACGTATCGTAATCGTACCGTTGTTGATATTTTTATCGGCCCCTCTCGCTCAGAAGGGTTGGGTAATTCATTCCTCTCTGCCATGGCCGCACGACTGCCAGTTATCGCAACACAAGAGGGGGGTATTGCAGAATTTCTGTTTGATGAAAAACGAAACCCTGACACACCACCTACCGGTTGGGCGGTAGACAAAGAGCATTCCGAACAAATAGCCGAAGCGGTTCAAGATATTTTGGCACACCCCGAAAAGGTAAAGGAGGTCACCGAGCGTTCGTACGAAATGGTTCTTGAAAAATACAATTGGGACAACATTGCTCTCCAGATGAATCGAGAAATCTTTGATCAAGTTATGTGATAGGGTAGATACAGAATATGACTGAATCTCTTACAAGTAGCAAAGAGGGGCGCCCGCGAGAAGTATATTTTTCAATATCAAACATCCTAAACGCCGTACAGGTTCGTATGGAAGACGGTAGTGTCGTTTCGCATCATATTGCAATTCAACATAGAGAGCATGAGGGAAAGCCAAAGTTCCAAGCGCTCGGTGGCGGTGCAAAACTGACTCCTGAAGCAAAGGCACAGCTGAAAGACGAATTTGAGGACATTCGTTTCCGGTCTGGCGAAGAATCAACTGATGCGCGGTTTTATCTTCCCGTTCCTGAAGGATTATCAAAAGAAGAAGAAGCGAAGTGGGCCTCCGGTGTGATGGAGCGTTTTTCCCAGCAGGACAGCGCCATCTTTGAAGATGATATTCTTCGAGAAGTAGTCCATGAACTCACTGATGAATCTGGCATCCTTTCTCCCGAAGATGTCACCGATATACACGGCACTCATGTCAGCGTGGTGAGTCCTATTCAGTGGGACAAGCAAACCTCTGGAAGAAGTGCACATGCAGATGGGTACCATCGTATTTTCCATTTGTTTAATATTGAAATTTCAGAAGAAGTGTTTAATAAGCTCGCAGAGTCAGAGAAAATAAAAGTGCTTTCAGACGAAGAGAAAAAAGTTATTATAAAAGCAACTGAAGAGGGCGAGTCTGTTGCAGAACTTCCCGACGGTTCAGTTGTGGTAGAAAACGTATTACTCAACCCATATGAACCTCATTGATAAAGCCGCTCGTATCTCCGCCATAGCACACCGCAATCAAGTCCGTAAACAAGAAGACGTGCCGTACATTATGCACCCGGTTGCAGTGGCGCTCTCGCTCGCGCAACATAATTTCAGTGACGAAGTGGTAGCCGCCGCCTTGGTGCACGACGTCTTAGAAGACACTGACTTTCCCGAAAGCGAACTGCGCGCACAGTTGGGCGACGAAGTGATGCGTATTGTGCACGCAGTCTCTAACGACGACTCGCTCTCATGGGAAGAGAAAAAAGCAAAATATGTTGAGATCGTCCGTAAAGGTGGCGAAAGCGTATGGGCCGTGGCGATTGCCGACAAAATTCATAACGCAAAAGACCTGATCGCATCCGCCGAAAAACAAGGCTCGGCAATTTGGAATAATTTTAACCGCGGGAAAGAGAAAAAAGTATGGTTTGAAGAGCTTGTACTCGCCATGTTTCGCGAAGAGGGGTGGCAACACTCGCTCGTTGAAGAGTACGCAACGCTTATAGAGCGCATCAAAGCAATTCCGGAAGACTAGAGCATCATCTAGTAAACACCCATCAATGCAAACCTTGCTGGCGTTTTTTCTCGTCTTCACTGCGCAGTGAGTCACGTAGCTCTATGTATCTCTCGCGCACCTTGTCTGAAAGTGGCGTATCATCAAGCACCGCTCTCAGTACATCAAGCCAAAAGTACACACGAGCCGTATTCAAATCTTTCAACGACCCGCTTGCTTTCTCCAACGTTCCTACATAAAACGCAACAATTTCACTCAGGCGGTACAGACGCATCAACTTCAGCGAGCATTGTTCGCCGGAGGATCGGTTATCGGCAACGTACTGCGTAAGCGCTTGCTCAAGCTCGGGGTTATAGAGCGTCATAAAGTTCATAAACCGCGCCCACCCCTCATACTTATTACCAAACCGAAGCGACGAATAGTCCAACAGGTAAATCACCCCATCTTTAATACGAAAGTTGTGTGGCACAAAATCAGTGTGCGTCAAAAACGAACCGTACCGGTCAATGATCTCTCGTTTGTCTAAAAGGAGCGCGTACACTTCTTCAAGCAACGGCTCGGCCTGTAGGTCAAACGTAACAATCGTTTCTTTAAACTGTTTATACTCAGCAAGGTACCCCGATGCATTTCTTGTCTCAAACACATTCCGAATCAGTTTAGTGTGTCGGTGTGTAGTAGCGTGCGCGCCTTCTTGCGCCTTAAAGGCGCACAGCGCGTAGGTAAATTGTTCAGAGGTGGGGCGGTCAACAAACTGTTTCTCTTGTTCAATATACTCATACACAGCAACCAAACGCTTTCCAAACTGTCTAAAAAAGAGCTCTCGCGGTGTTACAAACACGTCGTACGCAAAATGGAGTTTCAGAAGAAGCTCTTTTGAGCGTCGCTCATGCTCTAACTCTTTTTTCCCTTCCTCGTCGGCACTTACCTTTATCACCACGCGCTCGCCGGTAGCGCTATCCGTTCCCAAAAGCACCACTTTGTCTCCGCTGGCAGTGGTAACTGCACGTATCACATACCGCTCGCCCATAACGTGCGGTTGCTCATCGTCAAGCGTGTATCCTGCTGTTTCTAACAATGGTTGCACCGCGTCTATCTCGCTCTGCACATAGTCATTCCAACGGGCTTTTGTGTCGTTTGTGTTCATATAAAAAGTGTCTCAAGGTGTTCAAGGTGCGCTTTCCAACTTGCCTCATACTGCGCCTGCTCTGCTACAGGTGGTGGAGAGAAGGGGAGTATCTCAGGTTTTGCAGGTGGTGTTTCAGAAAGAGCGCACACCACTCGCGCTCGCGCACGCGCGAGCGCGTGCAATGCGCCAAGTAGTGCGTTCTTTCGGTGCACTGCAAGCGCTCGCTCGTCAACATCATTTAAAATAATGCGCGCTCGCGCAAACGGCGCCGTAAGCACCAACGGCAACTCAACCGACGCGCCGTTTATTGCCACAACAACATCAGCATTTTTTTGAAGCGCAAACAGCTTTCCCGTATAGCGCCAAATTCTAACAAGCGCCGACTGCTCTTTTTTTACTCCGTACAAAACAACTCCTTCAGTTGGCTCTGGCAGCGCGCCATAGGTAAGCACCGCCACGGAATGCGCGCCGGCAAGCCGGCGCGCCAACTCCTGCACGTACTGAGCCGTGTTTTCAACGTCAGGCGGGTACAGAGGGGTACAAATAAGGATATTCATATTGTTGTATTAAAAGGGTAGCACAGCTCTTACTGCCCGCACGAGTGAAACCCGAGGGCTTTTGGCACAGTTTTGCTATAGTGACTGTATGAAGGTATTAATAGCGACAGGCATATACCCGCCCGAGGGCGGGGGTCCGGCTACATACTCTAAGACTCTCTTTGAACAGCTTGGGTCACACGACATCACCCCAACTGTCCTTCCGTTTCGCGAAGTAAAAAAGTATCCAAAAATCATTCGTCACATCGCATATTTTTTTCTTGCCCTCAAAAAAGCTTCCAAAAGCGACGTCGTCTACGCGCAAGATCCGGTATCCGTCGGGCTCCCTGCGTGGCTCGCGTCATTCATACTAAGAAAGCCGTTCGTGTTAAAAATGGTTGGCGACTATGCGTGGGAGCAGGCAACCCAACGCTTCAACTACCAAGGAACGATTGAAGCGTTTCAAGACGAAAACCTCCCATTTTTTGCAAGCACGCTCCGCGCTATTGAACGTTTCGTCGCGCAAAGGGCAGTCTACGTTATTGTGCCGTCAAAGTACCTCGGCACGATTGTAAAAAAGTGGGGTGTACCAAAAAACAAAATACACGTGATATACAACGGCATTCACAAAGACGAAGTCGGGCTCAAGCAGGTTATTCGCGGACTCCTCCGCTTCAAGGGCAAACTCATCGTCTCTCCGGGACGCCTCGTTCCGTGGAAGGGTTTTGAAGCACTCTTGCGCGTACACGCCTCGTTACAAAAAAAGCATCCCGACCTCGTCCTTCTCATTATCGGTGCCGGCCCCGACCTTGAAAAACTAGAAGCCCTCAGCAAACAACTCAAAACACAAGACTCGGTGATATTCACCGGCAATGTCGAAAACGCGGTCGCGCTTCGGTATATGCGCGCCGCCGACGTCTTTGTGCTCAACACAAAATACGAAGGGTTCTCACACTTTCTCTTAGAGGCAAGTGCCATCGGCGTTCCCATCGTCACCACCGCCGTCGGTGGCAACCCCGAGCTTATTGATAACGGCGTCAACGGGTTTTTGGTAAAACCCGACGACAAAAAAGCATTAGAAGAGAGAATCAACGCCCTCTTGGTGTCTCCCGACCTGCGCGCAAAAATCTCTCAATCCGCCAAAAGAAAGGTCGCAACCTTCTCTGTCGAGCAAATGGTTACAGAGACCGCTCGTATACTAAAAACCGTATGAATGTAGTAATGACATCAACAGACGCACTCATTCTCCAAAAGGGTTCACCCTCAGCAGAGAGGATGGTTCTGTACGGCAAAAGTATTGAAACACTTTTTATTGTTATCGCCGGAGTGGGGAAGCGAGAAGAGACGCAACTGTCAGACAACGTGCGCGCTATTTTTGCAGGAGGGTCAAGCAAACGTGACGGATTCTCAAATATGGTAATGGAATGTCGCAGGATTATCGAAAGCGCAACCGTAGACGTCATCTCCGCACAAGACCCTTTCTTTGTCGGATTGGCAACGCACACGGCACGAAGAGGGTATAACATCCCGCTTCAAATTCAGATACACTCCGATATCTTTAGTCTCGCCTATATGTTTGAAAAGCCTCGCCGAATTATCGAAATACTGGTCTCTCTCTTTGTGTTACAAAAAGCCTCCTGCGTGCGTTTAGTATCTGAAAGGACACGAAAAGCCGTTCGTATGATAACCAAAGCACCAGTATCAGTACTGCCAATACAAGTAGCGCGCCAAGACGCGTCTCTTGTGCACGCGCGTCCCGCAGAGTTTCCTGAGGGCAATGTGGTGTTGGTAGCGTCTCGCCTTATGCCAGAAAAAAAGATAGACACAGTCATTGACGCAGTTGCGGGCATTCCACACATCTCTCTCGTTATCGCCGGAGACGGAGCACAAAAAGATGCGCTCCAACGGCGCGCCCACAAAAAAGGTGTTGCAGACAGGGTGCATTTTGTGGGGTGGCAAAAGTCGTTGGCGCCTCTGTTTGCGCACGCCAACGTCTTTGTGCAAATGTCTCGTTACGAAGGCTTCGGTATGTCGCTGTTAGAGTCTGCACTCGCGGGCTGTCCCATCATCGCGACAAACGCGGGCCTCGCCGGAGACATATTTCAAGACAAAGAGCACCTTACGCTTGTTGAACGCAACGCGTCATCACTCCGTAACGCGCTCACGCGCCACTTTTCAAACGAAGCTGAGGCAAAAGCCCGCGCCCAAAAAGCGCAAACCATCGCGCGTGGATTGTGTGTAAGCGAAGACGATTACCGCGAACAACACAAAAAAGCACTTCTCACGTGCCTAAGCACGTAAACACTGTATGAGTACCAAAAAAAAGATAGTTACCATCGGCGGAGGGACAGGCACCTACACGGCACTCACCGGTCTTAAAGCATATGCCGACACAATAGATATCACCGCCATTGTATCCATTGCTGACAACGGTGGCTCAACGGGTCGTCTTATTGACCACTTTGGCAAACTTCCCGTCGGCGACGTTCGTATGGCGCTTTCGGCTCTTGCCAGTCACAACGCCTACCGTCCCCCTGCGGACGCCGAGCAAAACATCATCCGCGAGCTGTTACAGTACCGCTTTGACAAAGGCGAGGACGGACTCCGTGGCCACAACCTTGGCAATTTATTTTTAGTTGCGCTTTCCGATATGCTCGGGAGCGAGGCAAAAGCAATAGAGAAGGCGAGTGAAATCCTCAACGTGTGCGGTACGATACTCCCCGTATCAGAAGAAAAGACAACACTCGTTGCAACGTATAGCGACGGTAGCGTGGTGTCCGGCGAGGCAGAGATTGACTGCCCTTCAGAGTCTGCGCACTGCCCGCGTATTGTAAAGCTGTCGGTTGATCCAGTCGTCCCCGCATATGGCAAGGCACTAGACGCAATCACCTCGGCAGACCTCATCTTATTCGGTCCGGGCGATTTATACACCAGTATCATACCCAACCTCCTTATTGACGGCGTAAAAGACGCTATCGCATCCTCGTCGGCTCGCAGTGTGTACGCCGCCAACCTTATGACAAAGTACGGTCAAACCGATGGTATGAGCGTAGCGCACCACGTCAACGAGCTCGCCTCCTACGCGGGGCGACACCCCGACACAGTCATTATCAACTGCGAAAAGTGTTCAGACGATCTGCTCAAAGCCTACGAAGCAAAACGCGAGTATCCAACTATTGACGATTATTCCGGAGAGGCGATTCGCACGCACCTCCTCGCAAAAGCCCCACAACAAAAAAATGGCGACGCAATACAACGCAGTCTCGTCCGCCACAAACCCGACACCCTCGCGAGCACAATCCTCTCCCTCATATCTAAGCACTAAGCACTAAGCACTAAGCACTAACCACTAAGCACTGTTTTCCTAGTACTGTCATACTGATTACTTTAATACTTTCTAGTCTTGAACTTTCACTCAATGTGATATAATGCGTTTTATGAAAAGAAACTTTCAATCAGTCGTGTGGAAAGAAGGCAAGCACTATGTTGCGCGTACACTTGGCGTAGAGGTGTCAAGTTTTGGCGTGTCAAAAAGCGAAGCGCTTAACAATCTGCGCGAAGCTCTCGAACTCTATTTTGAAGATGCTCCACAAACCTCCACAGCACAAGTTAAAAATCCTGAACTGGTAACGCTTTAGTGCGTTATGGCAAAACTCTATTCCTCTGCGCATATTGTAAAAATATTGCAGCAGTATGGTTTTTTCTATGTGTCCCAGCGAGGAAGTCATGCAAAATTTCAAAAAAAGAAACCGCGAAAAACACAAACAGTTATTGTCCCGGCAAATCGCAAAGAAATTCCTGTCGGTACCTTCAATTCCATTCTTAAACAATCCGGTTTAGAGGAATCTGACTTTGCCAAAAACAGCAAAAGAAAAGAGAATCCTAAGTAATTAACCATTTAAATCCTATCTTCTCTTCCGTACCGTCATACTCTCTACTTCAGTACTTTTTATCTTCTTCCAAAAACCAGCAATGATACTATAAAAATATGCCCATTACGTTATTGGAACCCGTTGAAAAGTTTATTGGGTCTTTAGAAAAGAAAACACTTGCAAAAACACTTCGCGTCATTGACCTCCTTGAAGAATTTGGTGTTGACTTAAATATGCCTCACAGTAAACCTATGGGTGATGGGGTTTTTGAACTTCGTATTCAGGGTATGCAGTCGGTGCGTCTCCTCTACGGTTTTCAGAAAAATAGAGTGTATATCGTGCACGGTTTTATCAAAAAAACACAAAAAACACCACGACGCGAATACAATCTTGCCAAAAAACGCCTTGACGAGATATAACATATGCGTTATACATAGTATATGAAATCATACACACAATTTAAAAAGAAAGCTCTTGCCAATGCCAGGGTTAAAAAAGAGTATCAAGCGCTTGAGCCAGAGTTTAGACTTGTTCGTATGCTTATAAAAAAGCGTCTTACTGCTGGATTATCACAAAGTGAACTGGCGCAAAAGGTAGGTACAAAACAGTCAGCAATCTCGCGCCTAGAATCAGGGACATATAATCCAACAGTAGGGATGTTGCGCAAAGTCGCTCATGCACTCGGTGCCGACATTCAGGTCTCACTAAAATAAAAAGAGAAAAGAGCTGTAAGCTCTTTTCTCTTTTTATACTGTCTACCGTCATACTCTTTACTTCAATACTTTCCAAATCATGACTTTCTTCCTCGACTTTGACCGCACTCTCTTTGATACCTTCCGTTCGTACCAATACCTTTCGCAAAAGCTCGCTACCGTCGCGCCAGACTTCAAACCGTTCTTTGACGAAGTAATGCTCGGCCCTGAGAAGTTTAACTACAATAACCCTCAGCGAGGTGATGTGTCGCGTCATCTCGAAACGCTTTTTCTCGAAAAGAAACTCATTCTCGAAAAAGACGAATATGCACCGTTTGTCTATCCCGACGCACAGCGGTTCTTAAAAAAGTACGGCGCACAGTCAGTGGTGGTCACCGCCAACCGTTCGTGTCCCTCGTACCAAAAAGCAAAGCTCCACGCCTCAGGCGTTTTTGATCAAGTGAGAGAAGTGCGCAACATCCCGCTCAATGCAGGCAATACCAAAGGTGCTGAAATAGCGCGCGCGTTGGCTGAATACCCCGCACCCTATGTGTACGTAGACGACCACGACACACAGCTCGACGCCGTACAGCGCGAATGTCCTACGATAGTGGTGTATGAAATGCGTCGTGACGGCAAGCCCGCAAGCAGTGGGCGCACCGCCATCCAAAGCTTTGACGAAGTCGAAGTGATACTATAAAAGTAATGCAAGAAAATCAAAAGAATATCGCCTTTGTTGATGGGCAAAATCTCCATCTTGGCACAACAAAACATCCTGACTTACCATGGCGTATAGACTTAGCGCGTTTCCGTGTGTATCTTACAGAAAAATATAGCATTGATACCGCGTATTATTATCTCGGTTATCCTAGTGCGCAAAACAATGATTTGTACGAAGAGTTACAAAGTGCAGGATTTGTCATCCGTTTTCGTGATCACGTACCAAATTCACTATCTGCAAAGAAAGGAAATGTAGATACGGACATCGTTTTTGACATCATGCTCGCAATTTATAAAGATGAACTCAAAAACGTTTTACTTGTTTCGGGTGATGGTGATTATGCAAAAATGGTTCGTTTTCTTGTAAAAGAGAAAAAGTTGCTTAAGTTATTATTCCCTAATCAAAAACGTGCCTCGGCTCTCTATGGAAATATACACTCAGACTATAAAGTTGATTTATCGCGACCAGATATGAGGCAAAAAATTGGGCAAAAAGAAAGGGCCGGCTAGCGTATTTCTCGCGTTGCCTGCCCTTTCGTCGTAATACTAGTATAATACCAAAGGCAAGAAACTTGTCAATTTGTTATTCTGTTTAACCTTTAAGGCTTTCTGTTTTGTGCTTTATTTGGACTTTGGAGACCTGGTTTTTGTGCTTTTTCCTCCTATGCTTTGGATCCTCACACAGTTGGGCTTGCCCAGTGAAATCCCACAAAATAAGTTAAGATGAATATAATGCACAAAACGCAGACGCCAACAACACCAAAGACAAACAAATACCGCGAACTTGAAGAAAGGACTTTTGCCTTTTCAAAAAAATGTCGTGATTTTGTAAAGAAACTTTCAAAAACAATTGCTCACATCGAATATGGGAAACAGTTGGTCCGGTCATCTGGTTCACAAGCCGCAAACTATATTGAAGCAAACGAAGCGTTGAGTAAAAAAGATTTTGTTCACAGAGTAAGAATTTGCAGGAAAGAGACAAAAGAAAGTGCATTATGGTTACGTCTATGCGAACCTGTAAACACCGCCCAAACTAAAATCCAACAAGAACTTTTACAAGAGACTGAAGAATTGCGTAAGATATTTAGTGCAATAATAGACAAAAGCACATAGCTCTATGTCTTCTCCCTACATATATAATTTTATATTTCCTAGTTTTGGATTTTGTTCTCTGTTTGTGTCCTGTATTCTGTGCTTTATTTGGACTTTGGTCTCTGTGCTTTGGACTCTTAATGTTATATGAAGTTATTAATTATTACGCAAGCATTAGATACTAAACACCCGGTCCTTGGCTTTTTTGTTCGCTGGGTAGAAGAATTTTCCAAACACGTAGACGAACTCCACGTTATTGCTCTCCAAACAGGGGACTACAACCTCCCGGACAACGTACATGTCTACTCACTCGGCAAAGAACGCGGAGCAGGAAAGTTGCAGCGACTATCTACCTTCTACTATCTACTGTCTACCTTGCACAAAAAATACGACTCTGTCTTCGTCCACATGAACCCCGAATACATCGTCCTCGCCGGCCCCCTCTGGCGCCTCACCGGCAAAAAACTCGGCCTGTGGTATATGCACAAAAGCGTTGATTTCAAGCTTCGTATTGCCACATTCTTTACCCAGCACATATTTACCGCAACTCCTTCAAGCTTTAGACTCCCATCCAAAAAGGTACGCATTATGGGGCACGGTATTGATACCGACGTGTTTACACCAAATAATTCAGTCGCGCGCGGTGAGCATATACTATCGGTAGGCAGACTTATGAAAAGCAAACGCCACGACTTAGTGCTTGAAGCGGCAAATGAAGCAGATATGCCGGTGCGTATAATAGGAGAAGGGGAGGAGCGCGAGCGCCTTACGGCGCTCGCGCAAAACTTAAATATTTCCGCTACCTTCCTCGGAGGCCTTCCCCACAAACAACTTATTGACGAGTACCAAAAAGCCAGCGTTTTTGTCCATACTTCAGAAACGGGCTCACTGGATAAAGTGGTTCTTGAGGCGCTTTCCTGCGGGTGTCCTGTCGTAACCACCAATAAAAACTACGCCGATATGCCCGTCACCATCGCCGAGCCAAATTCGCAGTCCCTCAGCACAGCACTAGCAAATATGCCACAACACACCGCCGAAGACCTTCGCAGTCACGTCGCAAAAAATCACTCTCTGCAGAATCTTATCCCTCGCATCCTAGGTATTTATGGATAAACAAGTATCGCAAAGTCATTATTCTTCTGAGCACTATGCATTTTCTGGGCGTTGGGTAAGTTATTACCACCAAGTAAAAGAGTCTCTTGCGCTTTCACCAAAAAGCATTCTTGAGATAGGGGT
>PFBH01000008.1:23531-24216 GCA_002773335.1 Candidatus Kaiserbacteria bacterium CG10_big_fil_rev_8_21_14_0_10_45_20
TCCCGCACTTTGGCCCTCCCGTTAAATTTTCTTTTAAACTCCCGTTTTTAAGAGAGGTCTATTTTGCATGGAAAATTCCTTTTCCTAAAAAACACACCTTCAATGGGCAACATCATTGGGAAATCGGAAAAAGGGGATATAGTGTAAAAAAGGTCCGTAAGGTAATTTCAAAACACTTTGTGGTTGAAAAAGAATTTATTCCTTTTGAGAACCAATATCACCGGTTTTATGTGTTAAAGAGATATGAAAATTAATTTTTTAAAAGTATTAAATAACAGAAGAACCTGTTTAGTAAATGCTATCGCATCACGGTGTTTATATGCATAACAGCCACGCCCTTCAAAACCTCATCCCCCGTATTTTAAAATACTATACTTAATTTATATGTGCGCAATTAACGGTTTTACGTGGGAAGATAAAGAGAAAATTTCTCTTATGAATTCGGCCACAAAGAGCCGTGGCCCTGATCATTCAGGGGTGTTTATTGATGGCATCTCCCTTGGGCATAATCGCCTAAGCATTATTGATTTAGACAATAGATCCGATCAACCATCTCGTAGTCCAGATGGAAGATATACTCTCATTTACAACGGAGAGTTATATAACTTTAAAGACTTAAAGAAAAGTATTTCATATGATTTTAAAACTACTTCAGACACGGAAGTAGTGCTCGCAGCGTTTCTAA
>PFBH01000008.1:24509-24651 GCA_002773335.1 Candidatus Kaiserbacteria bacterium CG10_big_fil_rev_8_21_14_0_10_45_20
AAGTTTTAGCTCCACCGCCAGGTACTGATGAAGTCAATGAACCAGAAGTGATGGATGTGGATGTTTCCACACCTCGTACAATTCCTACCCCCGTTCCTCGGCCGAAAAGAGAACAGCGTCCCGCTTCGAAGACGAAGGGCTA
>PFBH01000008.1:24802-24972 GCA_002773335.1 Candidatus Kaiserbacteria bacterium CG10_big_fil_rev_8_21_14_0_10_45_20
AGCATGTCTCCAAAAGAGCTCAAAGATCATGTGGCTCGTGGATTGATTTGGCGGGAATAGAAGAGTTCCACTCACTCTCGTCCGCTCCTTAAAAGTGAGCGGGCAAGAGCAAGATCAAAGTGGAGACAGGGTTGGCTTCTAAGCGACAGCCACTAAGAGATTACTTGCCA
>PFBH01000008.1:25004-25146 GCA_002773335.1 Candidatus Kaiserbacteria bacterium CG10_big_fil_rev_8_21_14_0_10_45_20
GGAGGCGTCGGACTCGATAATGTGTCTTTTTGAATTCTTGTCGAGCTTTCCCCATGTGATCTTCTCATTAGGCACGGCTCCAGAGTAAGAACCATAAGAGGTTGTCGAGTCACTGATTTGACAGAAGTAACTCCACTTCGCC
>PFBH01000008.1:25235-25447 GCA_002773335.1 Candidatus Kaiserbacteria bacterium CG10_big_fil_rev_8_21_14_0_10_45_20
TCCTTTGGGGTTTTCATTGGCTTGGTACCACTCGGCCAGTGAAACCATATAATCCACACCAGATTTTAAACAAGCACGATCAATTTTCTTCTCGATCATTCGGCCCGCAAAAATATTTCCCAAGGTGGAGTCCTCCCAGCCAGGAACAAAAATCGGAAGATTTTTTTCCGCTGCGGCAAGCATCCAAGAATTTTTTGGATCAATTTGATAGG
>PFBH01000021.1:0-1073 GCA_002773335.1 Candidatus Kaiserbacteria bacterium CG10_big_fil_rev_8_21_14_0_10_45_20
CAATGATTACACCATTGGTTATGATGCATCCGGTGGGGAATCGGAATATCTGTCAAACAGCTTGCTTTTCATAGAAAACACCGGCAACGTCGGCATCGGCGATACTTCACCATCCGCTCTGTTCACTGTTGGCAACGGCGACCTCTTCCAAGTGAACAGCTCAGGAGCAATCGTCGCAACGACGGGTATTACCACGAGCGGTACAATTACTTCAACAGCAAGTTTAGCGATGGTTACATCAAACGGTACGATGCCACATATTGTGCTAGACAGTACTGGTTCTGGTGATGTCTGGACCGATCAAGGGGCTTATATTTCACTTGGTGAGTCAGGAGATTTAGGATCAGCGTCAGCGCATTTCACGTACCGTGGCGATGGCTTTGGTTTTGTTGGCGCAGGCACAGTAACAAACGGCGAGCCTGCCGGAGGATTTTGGAGGTTCAAGTATAACTCTGCAGATATATACACCGACTCTGCGGTAGAGGTAGATTCAACCGTCACCGCAACCCTCTTCTCTGGCTCTGGAGCATCGCTCACCTCTCTCAACGCCTCAAACCTCTCGTCAGGCACAGTCCCATCGGCACGTGTTTCAGGTTCATACACTGGCATCACCGGAACAGGCGCTTTGAATGCCGGTTCAATTACTTCTGGATTTGGGTCTATCGATATTGGTTCAAGTACCTTTACCACCACCGGCAGCGTGAACGCCGGAGTTGTTGATGCGTCCAATCGCATAGAAACCGACGAACTACGCCAAAATACCGGACAGCAATTAGTTCTAAACGCTGGTGAATCTCATGGTCAAGCTACCGGGCAGACTGGCGAATTTGTGTACATTAATGCCGAGGGTGGACTTCAAATCAACAGTTCTCCAGATAACTGGGGTTCTGGTTGGGCTGGTCGCAACACAGCAACTATTCTTAATAGTTCAGGCGACTCATCGTTTCCCGGCACTGTCACCGCCAACTTATTCTCTGGCTCCGGCTCCGGCCTCACCTCCCTCAACGCATCAAACATTTCTTCAGGTACACTCGCGGTGGCAAGAGGAGGTACCGGAGCTACCACCTTTACAA
>PFBH01000021.1:1105-1728 GCA_002773335.1 Candidatus Kaiserbacteria bacterium CG10_big_fil_rev_8_21_14_0_10_45_20
CCAGTCTACGTCTGCAAGTAACTCTTACTTTACGGGTGGAGGCAACGTCGGCATCGGGACGGCGAGTCCAGATAGTAAATTTGAAGTAGCTACAGATTCCGGTGGCACTCGAGGTTCTGTATCGGTCACACCAACCAGTAATCGTAGTCTCGACATTAGCAGTGATGGTACGTTTAACTCCTTCAATACAAATTCAACAGGTTCTTCAACAGGCGGGTACTCATTCCTTACTGGCGGTTCAGAACGTTTAACAATAGATGGTGGAACAGGCAACGTCGGCATCGGGACGACGGGGCCCAACTACAAGTTAGAAGTAGCCAGCAACTCGGCAAGTCCATCTGCTTTTGTTACTTCAGACGGAGATTATTTACCGGATATTGGTCTGCGTAGAATTAACGGAAGCACTAAAACAAACCAATCGTGGCTTTGGCGTATAGGTTCTACAGGGAATTTGCTTTTCCATGATGAAACGAATAATTTATATCCCATCACAATCGAAAATGGTGTGCCGACCGATACTCTGTTTATAAAAAGCAGCGGCAACGTCGGCATCGGCAAAACAAGCCCATCAACCGCTCTTGATGTTTCAGGTACTGTAACAACTCAATCACTCAATGTATCTT
>PFBH01000021.1:1754-2343 GCA_002773335.1 Candidatus Kaiserbacteria bacterium CG10_big_fil_rev_8_21_14_0_10_45_20
CTTACCGTAAACAATCTTGGGTTTGGATCAACGCACGTGTGCCATGGTTCAGGACTTATTAGTGAATGTACATCACTTGCAAAATTTAAAAACAACGTCGAAGATCTCTCAATCGGATTAAACGAAGTGTTGCAACTGCAACCACGAGAGTTTGATTGGGACCAAGAGCACGGCGCAGGAGCCCACGACCTCGGCTTCATTGCCGAAGAGGTAGAGGCAATCTCTCCGCTCATTGCCTCATACCGTCCAGCTGTTGATGAAGAAGGTAACCCAACCGGAGAGAAAGAGTTGATCGGTGTAAAGTATGCAAATATGTCATCGCTCCTTGTGAAGGCGATACAAGAATTGTACGCGATTGTAATTGAAATACGCGACACAGTAACAGACCTTACAAGCACGGTAGGGCAATTTGCAACATCAATTGTATCTAAAGAGGTCGTCGCGTCAGAAAAATTGTGCGTCGGCAACACCTGTATCACCGAGCAAGAGTTAATTGAATTAATGGCACTCAAAAACCAAAACGGCACATCAGAAAGCAGTGAGACAAACAGCACAACAGAAGAAACAACAGACACTTCAATCACTCTCG
>PFBH01000021.1:2374-24901 GCA_002773335.1 Candidatus Kaiserbacteria bacterium CG10_big_fil_rev_8_21_14_0_10_45_20
CACCATCACCAACCTTGGCGTCCGCACCTTCTATAACGACACCGAAACCAACGATCCAACCATAGACACCACTGAAGCAGGAGAGCACACCATTTTATACAAAATCATTGATGGGGAAGGCACCACCCTAGCTGAAGCAACCCGCACAATCATAGTAGTAGAGAGTACCCAAGTAGACAGTACGACAGAAGAAAGTACTGAGGAAAGTACTGAAGAAGAAACAACAGAAGAAAGTACAACCGAAACCACAACAGAGGAGGAAGAAGAAAGTACGCCAGTAGACAGTACGACAGAAGAAAGTACTGAAGACACTACAGAAGAGAACAGTACTGAGGAAAGTACTGAAGTAGAGAGTACGCAAGTAGACAGTACGACAGACGAAACCCCCGAAGACATCACCACAACCGAACCAGACGAAGAGCCAGCTTCAACCCAACTTTAACCCCATATCTTGACGTCCGACGTCAAGATATTGATAGTTGGGGAAAGGTGTCACGAAGGAGTGTATAATAGGAGGATGATTAAAATTGCAATCAACGGTTTCGGAAGAATTGGACGTGCGTTCTTCCGTCTCGCGTATAAAGAAAAAGACATAACGATTGTTGCCATTAATGATTTAGGAGATCCGGACAACCTCGCGTATTTATTAAAACGAGATTCAGTGTATGGAACAGCACCGTTTTCAGTTGACCTCCACAACGACGAACTGGTAGTAGATGGAAAAACCATTCCTCTTCTTTCAGAAAAAGACCCCGCGCAACTGCCATGGAAAGATATGGATGTGGATATCGTAGTTGAGTCAACAGGATTCTTTACCACGTTTGAAAAATCAAAAGCGCACATTGACGCTGGTGCAAAACGCGTAGTTATTTCTGCTCCGGCAAAAGATACTGACGCAGGGGTTCCTGGCGAGACGATTTTAATGGGGGTAAACGAAGAAAAATTAAAAACCTGCAATATCTCATCAAATGCATCGTGTACCACAAACGCCGGAACGCCTCTCATCGCAATTCTTGACGAGAGCATTGGTATAGAAAAAGCTGTACTCAATACTGTGCATGGATACACTGCTTCTCAATCATTGGTTGACGGTCCTTCAAAAAAAGATTTGCGTGGAGGCAGAGCCGCGGCGCAAAACATTATTCCAACAACCACAGGCGCCGCTATTGCAACCACTAAGGCGTACACATCGCTTGCGGGGCAGTTTGATGGCGTGGCAATGCGTGTCCCTGTTATTGTTGGCTCTATCGTAGATATCACCTTTATCGCAAAGAGAGACACGACCGTTGAAGAGGTAAACGAAATACTAACAAAAGCGGCGTCACAAAAACGATGGGAGAGTGTTTTTGCAGTTACCACAGAGCCGATTGTCTCGTCAGATATTATTGGCGATACACACGGAGCTATTGCTGACCTTTCGTTTACCCGCGTCGTGGGTGGCAACTTGGTAAAAGTATTTGCGTGGTACGATAACGAGACAGGCTATTCAAATATGCTCCTAAAACACGTCTTAGAAGCCGGAAAGCATCTTTAAAAGTACAATAGTATAGAAGTAATTAGTATGACAGTAGACGATATGAAGGTGTAAAAGAATGACAGTAAACAGCAGAGAAGTACACTATGGCTCACGACTTTAAAAAACTAAAAGTCTGGGAGGTGTCAATGAATCTTGTTGATGATATCTATACTGTTACCCGAACATTTCCGCCAGAAGAAAAATTTGGACTCTCAAGTCAAATTCGTCGTTGTGTAGTTTCAATACCCTCAAATATTGCTGAAGGAAGCCACCGTAGCACTAAAAAGGACTTCCGGTCTTTTTTATATATTGCGTTTAGCTCTGGGGCAGAGCTTGAAACACAAATTGAGATTATGAGGAGGCAGAAACTTGCTTCGGTAAGCGAAGTAGATAACTTACAGGCACGCCTTAAAGAAGTAATGGGAATGTTACATAACTTAATTAAAAGCATTGATGATTCCTCGTAATTGTTCGTTTTTGACTACTAACATACGGACATACTGCCGTACTGTTATACTATTTGTATGAAGATTTTTATTGGTGCAGACCACCGAGGATACCCATTAAAAGAAGCGCTTGAAGCGTACTTATTAGAAAAAGGACACACTATTGAAGATAAAGGGGCTTTTGAACTGAATCCAACAGATGACTATCCTGATTTTGCGTACCCTGTCGCAAAAGCAGTTGCAGAAGACTCTTCAGCACGAGGCATCTTGCTGTGCGGATCAGGTATGGGAATGGATGTGGTTGCAAACAAGGTGCGCGGAGTACGCGCTACCGTAGGGTACTCAAAAGACGCCATTCATCATGCTCGCGCACACGACGACATTAATGTCATTACACTCGCCTCAGATGTACTTTCTGAAGAAGAAGTAAAAAGTTTTGTTGATACATTTCTCACCACCGACCTTGACGAAGGCGAGAGACATCGACGTCGATTGGAAAAGGTGCGCGTAATAGAAGAAAAAGAAATGAAATGATGTCTTCATTTTCTAACATTGAAATAATTCCGGCAATTATTCCACAATCATTGGAGGGGCTTCGCCAAACTATTGGACGCCTCCGAGGGTGTGGGGCAAACACCATTCAAATAGACGTCACAGATGGTGTGTTTGTGGCAAGCAGGTCATGGCCAATGAACCGTGGCGATATGAAGTCGTTTGAACCGCTCGTGTTTGGTGATGAAGGTCTGCCATATTGGAACGAGTTTAATTTTGAAGTTGATTTAATGGTGCACCATCCGGAAAAGTTTTTATTGCAGTGGATACAGGCAGGCGTTACCCGTGCCGTGATTCACATTGGCAGTGAGCACAACCTTGCCGAGTGCAGAAAGATTGCCGCGTCAGACATAGAGATTGGCATAGCGGTAGACCTTGATGCTGAGTACAGCGATATAGCTCCTTCACTAGAAGGAATGTCGTACGTGCAGGTAATGGGAATCGCCGAGCTTGGCAAACAAGGAGAGCCGTTTGATGAAAGGGCATTGGTGTTGATACAGAAACTCAAAAAAGATTTTCCTGATGTTACAATTCAGGTAGATGGGGGAGTGAGCGACCTCTCTGCTCCTGACCTCATAGCGTCGGGGGCAGAGAGGCTCGTTTCAGGCTCTTTTATTTTAGAGTCTGAAAACCCAAAAGAGGCTTTGCGCACACTTTCTCAAACACAGTAATCTATGGCTACGTACCTTTCCGAAGAAAAAATAAAAACCCTAGAGAAGAAGGCTCGTGATATCCGAGAGACCATCATCCGTATGTTGGTTTCTGCCGGCTCTGGACACACAGCAGGCCCTTTAGGAATGACAGACGTGTTTACGACACTGTATTTTCATACGTTAAACCACAATCCAGAGAATCCCGATTGGAAAGACAGAGACCGTCTCGTCCTTTCAAACGGCCACATTGTGCCGGTGCAGTACGCCACGATGGCACACGCTGGGTACTTTCCAATTGAAGAGTGTCTCACGCTGAGAAAGTTTAGCTCTCGCCTTCAAGGGCACCCCGAACGAGAAAAGCTTCCGGGGCTCGAGACTACGTCCGGGCCACTCGGAAGCGGTCTTTCGCAAGCATCCGGTATGGCGTATGGAGCAAAAATGGACGGCAAAAAATTTCGCGTGTACTGCCTTATGTCAGACGCAGAACAGCAAGCCGGAAACATTTGGGAGGCCGCTATGTTTGCCGGAGCAAACAAGCTAGGAAACCTCATCGGTATTATTGACAGAAACAACATTCAAATAAATGGAATGACAGAAGACATTATGCCTCTTGAGCCACTACGAAAAAAGTACGAGGCGTTTGGGTGGCACATCATTGATGTTGATGGGCACAATATGGAAGAGATTGCCGACGCGTGCGAAAAGGCGCGAGCCATTTATGAAAAGCCGACACTTATCATTGCCCACACCATTCCGGGCAAGGGCATTCCTGAAATAGAGTTTGACTTTACGTGGCACGGCAAGCCACCAAACAGCAAAGAAGCCGAAGCGTTTATAAAAGACATTCGTTCAATGCGCGGAGCCGTCTCCTGCGGAGATACAGACTAATATGCTAAACAAAGATACACACCTCAACCCTCATATATTTTCTGACGACATAGAACGTGCCCCAACCCGCGACGGGTTTGGCAGGGGGGCGGTTGAAGCAGGAAAAGAAAACGAAAACGTTGTTGTGGTATGTGCCGATCTTGCCGACTCAACGCGAGCACAATGGTTTAAAGACGAGTTTCCAAAACGGTACATAGAAATTGGCGTTGCCGAGCAAAACTTGGCAACGGTTGCCTCAGGCCTCTCTGCGGTCGGAAAGATTCCTTTTATTACCTCGTACGCCGCGTTCAATCCCGGAAGAAACTACGAACAAATCAGAACTACTATCGCGCTTAATAATAGGCCGGTAAAAGTGTGCGGTATGCACGCGGGCGTATCTGTCGGGCCTGATGGAGCAACACACCAAATGCTGGAAGACATCGGTCTTATGCGTATGCTCCCCCATATGGTTGTCGTTGTTCCTGCAGACGCCGAAGAGGCGCGCAAAGCGACGTTTGAAGCAAGTAAAAACGACCGACCAACCTATTTGCGTTTTGGCAGAGAAAAAACACCAACCATGACAACTGCTGAAACACCATTTGAAATAGGGAAGGCATACTATATGTGGTCTGATCCTAACAAAACACCCGACGCCACCATCATTGGCATCGGCTCTCTTTTATACGGAGCGCTGGAAGCCGCTCACACACTTTCTAAAGAGGGAATTGCGGTAGACGTTATCAATAGTCACACAGTAAAACCTCTTGATGTAGAAACCATTGTTGAGGCGGGTAAGAGGTCAGGGGCCATCGTTACCGTTGAAGAGCACCAAGCGCACGGAGGGTTTGGCTCGCTCGTTGCAGAGACAATGGCGACGCATCACCCTCTGCCAATAGAAATGGTGGCGGTACAAGACAAGTTCGGACAGTCAGGGTCTCCCGAAGAATTGTTGAAGCATTATCAACTTGATAAAGACGCTATCGTAAGCGCGGTGCGAAAGGTAGTAAAAAGAAAATAGGTATGGGAAGAAATAGCATCACAACACTCGGTATCTTTTTAGTGATCGCGGTTTTTATATTCGTATTCCTCTTGCTATTTAATGGCGACAAAGCAATCGTCGAAACAACAGAGTACGGCGTCGACGCGCTAGAAAAACTAGAGCAACTGAACGAAGAGCTAGAAAGCAGTCGCTAGAAAAAAAGAGATTAGGTTGTTAGGAATTAGTTGGGAGAGAGAAAGCACAGAATTCAAAACCTAAAACCCAAACAATACACCCACTATAACACTATGATATATCATAGTGTTATAGTGGGTGTATGAAAAAGAAAATTATTGATCTTTCTGAGAAAGAAAAGATGGTTACTCTTGATGCTCTGTATACCGCAGCAGGTACAGTACGTGGACGAGGAGCAATGAAATCTTTCCTTCGTGATTTGTTAACCGAGAGTGAACGGGTAATGCTTGGTAGACGTATAATCATAGCCCGGATGATACTTTCTGGTTGCACGTATGAGGATATTTCGACCCGTTTGGGAGTTGGTATGGACACCATTAGTAAAGTAAATTATTGGTTAAGCGGGCAGTTTCCTGGTCTTAAAAAGGCAGTGCAAGTTTTAGATAAGGAGATCATTAGGAGAGAAAGAGATACATCATTTGGAACCTTTGGGGCTCTAAAGAAAAAATATCCCCTCCACTTTCTATTGTTTAATATTGCAGATGAAGTAAATGTTTTTAAAAATACGTCACAATTGAAAAAGAAACGAAAGTAGTTCGCAAAAGCAATACTCCTCACGGGATAGTTCATTGTGTCAAATAAAAATCAACTTCTTTTTTGAGTCGTATTGATACGACATCAATTATTTTTGACCCCAAACTTAAACACTATGATATATCATAGTGTTTAAGTTTGGGGTGGTATATAAATTTATTTGTTTAGTGTATCGATTTAGAGTTTCTCAGCTTGATACTCTGCCGGTGCATTTGCTAGGTACTCTTCAATTTTCTCTTTTGAGAGGAGGCCTTCTTGTGCCCCAATTTTTTGCACCACGTAGGCACTGTTCACCGTACCGCGCTCCATAGCGTCTTTTAGAGAATAGCCTTGCGTCACGAGCGCCGCGGTAGTTGATGAAAACGCGTCACCTGCGCCTGTACGCTCTTTCGGTGGAGCAGGGTCGGGGAACATAGGTACGTGCTCAATTCCGTCTTCGGTGAGCGCGTAAGCACCATCTCTTCCGTCGGTAAGAATGGGGATATCAGGGCCAAGTGCTCTCATTTCATTCAGGAGTGCTTCTACTTCCGTGCTTTTTGAGCATAAGATTCTTTGGTACTCTTCTTTATTAGCAAATACCATATTCGCTCGCGCGTAAATGCGCGCGAGCCTCTCGGTGCCAAGCTTCATTTGAAAGGTACCCGGTTGAAATGCAAACAGGATATCTGGGTGCGCTTCTCCGTAATCGGCAATAGCCTCGTGGTATGTCTCAGTGCCTTCGCCAACAGAAGAGAAGTAGAGTGTCTTTGGCGGTTCAAGATTGGTTGGGAAAACGTATGGGTACTCTTGGTGCTTTATTAAGATGGTTCTTTCAGCCTCATACGAAAGAACGAAGTGATAGTTTGTTGGAATGTCATTATGTACACGGACGTGTGTACTATCCAGCGATTCTTTCTTAAACACATCGATAATTTCTTTCCCAAACTGATCGTTTCCGATGTCGGTAATGAGCGCAGTAGAGAGACCGAGTCGCGCGGCAGAAACAGCGGCATTAGCACTATTACCCACCCCCGGTGTAATCGCCAGATCTTGATAGGGGATTTTGTCACCCCAGCGCATTGAAATACGACAGTTTTCGTCGTCTAGGTCACAATGAACGCGCGCGTCTTGCAGTGTAATAAAGGCGTCAGTTACCGTGTCGCCAATTGCTATAAAATCAATGTTACTCATATAGGTGCAGTATACCAGCTTTGTATGTCTTGCTTATACCCCTTCCACCTCCATCCAGTCCTGCATTACAAAAAATACCTTGCGTTTTATAATATTTTCGCTATACTCACTCCATTATGGCAATTACATTAGATGCATCAAAAAGGGTAGCCCTTAGAAAGGCGGTAAAAGAGCTACGCGAAGAGGGAATCCTTCCGGCTATTTTGTACGGCGCAAAAGAAGAGTCTTCTCCGATACAGGTAAGTATAAAAGAGTTCGGCAAAGTGTGGAAGGATGCAGGAGAGTCTTCAGTTATCTCTCTATCTGTTGATGGCGAAAAGAAAGATGTTTTGATTTACGACGTAGACCTTGAACCGCTAACGCACCAACCACGACACGTTGATTTTTACGTGATTCAGAAAGGTCAAAAGTTGGAAGTGTCAGTACCACTTTCCTTTGTTGGAGAGTCACCTGCGGTAAAAGAGAAAGGGGCAAACCTTATTAAGGTGCTCCACGAGCTTGAAGTTGAGGCAGACGCAACAAACCTCCCTCACGAGATTGCCGTTGATATCGTCGTCTTGGTAGATATTGATCAGCAGATTTTGGCACAAGACATACCGCTTCCTGATGGTGTGACGTTGGTAACGAAGCCGGAAGAGGTGGTTGCTATTGCAAGTGAACCGGAAGAAGAGAAGGACGAAGCGCCAACCGAAATTGATATGAGCGCAATCGGTATGTCTGAAGAGAAGGGCAAGAAAGAAGAAGAGGAGGGTGGCGACTCAGCTCCATCTGAAGAAGAGAGCAAGTCTGAATAACTTTAAACAGGCACATCTCATTCGTTTGGTATAATAAGCGGACTATGCGTCCGCTTATTATGTTTTCCAGTATCTTGTGCGTTGTAGGAGTCTCATCGTTGTTTGTTACTCCCACGGCCAACACGAACGCGGCATTCTTAACATCCGAAGAGCGCGCGCATCTCGAGGCCGAGTACGACAAAATCCAAGCCGAAATTGCCGAGTGGCAAAAGGTCTTGGACGAGACAAGAAACAAGAAAGACTCACTACAGGGCGACGTAAACGAGCTCAACGCGCTTATTAAAAAAGCGACCGCTCAAATACGGCAACGTAACGTAGAGATCACTCGCCTCACCGACGAGATCAACCAAAAAGAGCAAAACCTTTCAGAGTTGGAGAGCAAGCTTCAGCGTGGAAGGGCATCTTTAGCAAACATTCTTCGCGTTCAAAATACCGCCGACGACCGATCGGTAGCAGAGCTTATCTTATCTGCCGACGACTTTTCAGAATTTTTTGGCAAACTTGATTCACTCTCTGTTCTAAAGCGCGACTTGCAGTTGATGTTCGTCGAAATTCGAGACCTACAGGCAACGGTTCAAGAAGAGCGCGAAATGCTCACTGAAAAGCAAAGAAGAGAGCTCGATGCACGATACGACGTAGAGCGCTCACGGCAACAGGTAGCCGCAAACGAAGCACAAAAGCAGTCGCTCTTGGATGTGGTAAAAAGCGAAGAAAAGACGTACGCAGACGTGCTTGCAGAACGTCAACGGCAGGCAGATCAGATACGCTCTGCACTGTTTGACCTTCGTGACGCAGAAGGTATCCCGTTTGCTCAGGCACTCGAGTACGCAACCGAAGCAGAGAGGGCAACAGGTGTACGAGCCGCTTTCATACTGGCAATCTTAGAGCAAGAGTCAAACCTCGGAAAGAATGTTGGACAGTGTCTGTTGGTAAATACTGAAACAGGTGCCGGAAAGGGTAAAAACACCGGTCGAGCATTTTCAAACGTTATGCACCCTACTCGCGATGTCCCTATCTTTGTCGAAATTACCTCACGTCTCGGACGAGATCCGTTTAATACACCGGTATCGTGCCCGCAATCAATCGGGTATGGTGGAGCTATGGGTCCGTCGCAATTTATCGCGTCTACCTGGAATATTTATAGCGACAAATTAGCAAAGACGCTCAACGTCGGAACGGCTGATCCATGGATTCCAAAGCACGCCATTATGGCAACGTCGCTCTTTGTAAAAGACCTAGGGGCCAACGAAGGCGGATACTCGGCAGAACGGGAGGCCGCTGGCAGATACTACGCGGGTGGTAATTGGAAAACGTTGGGGTTGGGGTACGCCGCAAGCGTCATCGCACTTGCCGAAAAACACCAAGACAACATTGACTTCCTAAAGAGCATTTAACAAAAATCAACTCATTCAAAAGAAATAAACTTCACCAATGTCCGACGTCTGACGTCGGACATTTTTACTGGCGCCCTGTTCTCTGTCGCTAATACCCCACAACTCTGCTGCGGAGATCGAAGGGGCTGATCTTACTCCAAACGACATACTATTCCACAACGTCATTTGACGCGTATTAAAACTTCTTCCAAGAAGCGTATAATGAAGGTACAAAAAAACTATGGTTTTGAGAGACTCTTAACCAGAGAACATGAGGGAAAGTGGGTTGCGTTATCTTCTAGTCAAGATCAGGTGCTTGATTTTTCAGCAAGTTTTACTGAATTAAAAAATCGTTTAGGAACAACCTGGGTCGTGTACTTAAAAGCACCGAAAAAAGGATTAGCGTACGCTTTTTAATGGAACCTACTTGGATTGAATATCCATATGCTCGCTGGAACCCTATTAACGGCAACGTTGATTACCGCCCTTTTGCATCTATTGAGTTTATTGGAGTCAAAGACTCGGTAACACTACCGGGTTTGATAGACTCAGGTGCTGAGGATTCAATACTACACATTGATTTAGCAGAAACATTGGGGTTGATATAGCAAAATGCAAAGAATCTATGCTCGGCGGTGTTGGAGGTGACGGAAGAAAGTGTTATTTCTCATCTATCAATCTAAAAGTTGATGCATTTAAGGATCCATTTGAAACGCCGGTGCTGTTTGCAGACATTCCCATCCAGCTTATTTTAGGACAATCTAACTTTTTTATTAACTTTAAAGTGTTATTTGAGCGTGATAAAGCAGTATTTAAACTAAGCCGCGTTCCTACATTAGAAGACTAACAACCACAAACACCAATAAAACATTAAAAACCGACGAGTTAGAGCATTAGGAATTAGCTAAAAACACACCCCTGCACCACTAAAGATAAAGGTTCAACCTTTATCTTTAGCGCTGTGCCGACTCAGATGACGGCTCCTCTCTGGTTGAATATCTTGACGTCGGACGTCAAGATATCTGGAGATAAAAAGATGTTCATATATGATTATCCACATATGGAATGGAAAGGATCAGCATATTCACTTAATAGTCACAGTACCCGAATTATAGGGCAATAACGACCAATTGCTCTTTTTGAATGTCTGTGGTATTTTTTGAGCATTATGAAACAAGACATTCACCCACAAAATTACCGTCCGATCATCTTTGAAGACCAAGGTTCAGGGAGCCGTTTTCTTATATCCTCTACGGTAGAGACCGACCAAGTCGCTACGTGGGACGACGGAAAGGAGTACCCGCTCTACTTGGTAGAAATCTCAAGTGCTTCTCACCCGTTTTATACCGGCGTTAAAACAACTATTGACCGAGCAAATCGTGTTAAAAAATTCCAAGAACGCGCTCAAAAGGCGGGTAAGTAACACCAGAGGGGTAACTGCACAATATATCTAGTACTATGTACTAGAGATTCTTTTTATATGTTTGATATTCAACAATTTCGCGATAATCCAAAAGTGGCGTTTTTTGTGGGCGAGTATGACCGTCTGCAAAAAGAATTGGCGTCTTTAGAAGAGACGGCAAAAGAAGACCCAACGTTGGCCGAGCTGGCAGACGAAGACAAAAAGACACTCACACTACAGTTAGAGGGGGTAATAAAAAACATCGAAGATATCGTTACCGAAGAGGCGGTTGTAGAGAGCAAACCAATCGCCGCGATTATGGAGTTTCGTGCCGGAGCCGGCGGAGACGAGGCAACCTTATTTGCAGAAGAGCTGGCAAATATGTATATGCGGTACGCCGAAAAAAAGGGGTGGGAGGTAAAAATTCTCTCTGAGGGGTTGGCGTCGCTCGAGATAAAGGGGAAGGATGTATACGAAGAACTTCAGTACGAAACCGGAGTTCATCGAGTGCAACGTATCCCCGAGACAGAAAAGTCAGGTCGGGTGCACACATCAACAGCGTCGGTAGCCATTTTGCCTATTCGTAAAAAACCAAACATCGTTATTGCTCCCGACGATATTCATATGGAGTTTTCTCGATCAGGTGGCGCAGGTGGACAGAACGTTAATAAAATAGAGAGCGCTGTCCGCCTTGTGCACACCCCGACAGGTATCGAGGTGCGCTCTCAATCCGAAAGAAGTCAGCGTGGCAACCGAGAAAAGGCTATGGAAATACTCTCTGCAAAGGTAGAAGTGCACTTTGAAGAAGAAGAAGCTAAAAAGCACTCCGCTGCAAGAAAGGCTCAAATTGGTACCGGCGACAGGTCTGAAAAGATTCGCACCTACAACTTTTTACAAGACAGGGTCACTGATCACAGAATAAAAGAGTCTTGGCATAACATAGAAGGTATCTTGGCGGGCAACCTAGAGCCCATAATAAAAACACTCCGCGAACACACCTCCTCAAACGAAGCTATTGCTTAAACACCTGTTTTTATGGTAGATTTTCCTCTATGACTGATACAGTTTCAGAAACACCCAAAAAGGCACCCGCAAACATTGTCGAGGCGCTCTTTCAAGTAGGGGCACACTTTGGGTATTCTCGTTCCCGACGCCACGCAAGTATGCGCGACTTTATCTTTGGCTCAAAAGGCAAAACCGATATTCTCGACCTTACGCAAACGTCTGCGCTTATGGAAGAGACGCTCGCTACGGTTCGAGCGTTTGGAAGTAACGGCAAGACACTCCTCTTTGTAGGGGGGAAGCCAGAGGTGCAAGATTTGGTACGCGAGTCGGCAACGAGCATAGAAATGCCGTACGTCGCCGGACGATGGCTCGGCGGAACGCTCACCAACTTCCCTGAAATTAAGAAACGTATCCAACGACTCCAATCTCTCAATGACGATAAAGAAGCTGGCGTACTAGAGCGAAAGTATACTAAAAAAGAGCGAGTACTCCTCGGACGCGAAATTGACCGCTTAGAAGAGAGAATCGGCGGACTTGCAGGTATGGAGCGAGTACCAGACGCGTTGGTTGTGGTAGATACACGCGCCGAAGAGATTGCCGTTCACGAAGCAAAAAATCTCGGTATTCCCGTAGTAGGTATTATGAACTCAGACTGCGACCTCGACCAAGTGTCACACCCACTCATTGGAAATGACGCGTCTCGTGAAAGCGTTGGCTTCTTCCTCAACAGCGTTGTCTCTGCGTACCGCGACGGTATGAAGGGGGCACCCGCTACACCGGCAAAAGAAGCTGAAACACCGGCATCGTAGCAATTACTTGTAACTTTGATTTTTTCCTATGGCAATAACCACTGAAGACGTAAAAAAATTACGCGACCAAACCGGCGTATCAATAATGCAATGCAAGCAGGCACTCGAAGAAGCGTCAGGCGATATGGAGCAGGCGCTTATGCTCTTGCGTAAAAAGGGAAGTGCCATTGCCGCTAAAAAATCAGACAGAGAGCTCGGTGCCGGCGTTGCCGCTACCTACCTGCACGGCAATAAAGAGATAGCCGTCTCAGTCATTCTTCAGTGCGAGACCGACTTCGTCTCAAAAAACGAAGACTTCAGTGCGCTCGCGTACGACATAGCAATGCAAATTGCCGCAACAAACCCACTGTATACAAAACGCGAAGACCTTCCCGAAGATGAGATGGAAAAGATAAAGGCAATGTTTGCTGACGATGTTGCGGGGAAACCTGAAAACCTCCACGAGCAGATCCTTTCCGGAAAGATTGATTCGTACCTAAAGGGCGTCGTGCTCTTAGAGCAAGATTTCATTAAAGACACAGACCGAACCGTAAAAGATTTAATCAGCGACGCAACGCAAAAATTTGGAGAGCGAATTGAGATAGGTCAATTTTCACGTCTTTCTGTAAAGTAAAAAGCACTTGTGCTCCTCCTCTGAAGAGGTACCATACTACAGTATGCTCGGATTCATTCCATTCATTACCGGACTCATAGGAATCACCGCTTTCGTACTCTTTCGTTTATGGGAAGCACAACGAACTGAACGTTTTTTCGAACAGGCAAGAAAGTCACTCGATAGCGTTGCAGAACGTCTGTATAGGGTAATGGTGTTCGGAGAAATTCCTCGCCACTACCGCACAAAAACCGCTACCGTACTTCGTTTTTTCTCGCACCATGCAATACACACTGCGGTATTGGCATTGCGCTCAATTGAGCGCCCCTTAACGCGTATGTCTCACCGTATGCGTATGTCGTCTTCTGAATCTAAGCAAGAACCGTCTGATTTTTTAAAGACAATTACTCCAGATAAAAAAGATGGTAAAAGTGGCGTAGATTCGGTATAGTACTTCTTGTCCGTCTATAAATGTGCCACCTTAGCTCAGTTGGTAGAGCAACTCACTTGTAATGAGTAGGTCCTCGGTTCGAATCCGAGAGGTGGCTCACTATTTTATATGTCTGTTACCAATACACGTTCCCCCTACCTTCATATTGGTCGTGCGTCTGAACTGCGTGGGCGAGAACGCGCGTGGTATCGGTTTTTAGAGATGCTCCCCGCGATCCTCTCAATAGGAACGTTGGTACTCTTAACGGTACTCTC
The DNA here is from genome assembly GCA_002773335.1 of Candidatus Kaiserbacteria bacterium CG10_big_fil_rev_8_21_14_0_10_45_20. Lineage (GTDB taxonomy): Bacteria > Patescibacteriota > Minisyncoccia > Phycocordibacterales > Phycocordibacteraceae > Phycocordibacter. The sequence continues at coordinate 16,027 of PFBH01000021.1, forward strand.
GTTCGTTACCCCCCACATTGTTGCGTACTTCACTATTTGTTTTTCTGCCTACTGGCTCTTAAAATCAATTTTTCTCTCCATTCATCTCACACACAACTTTAGACGCCTCCGTCACCATATGACGATTGATTGGGTAGGGCGCCTAAAAAATACCAAGTACGACGACATTGTACATATGGTGCTTTTTCCGTTTTACCAAGAGCCGTACGAGGTTATCGCAGAAAGCATACAGGCACTATCTCGCTCTAGGTACAACCTAAAAAACATCGTTATTGTTCTTGCGGTTGAAGAGAGGGCAGGAGAGGAGGCTTTGCGCAACGCGCAGAAAGCAAAAGACGAATTCGGTAGCCTTTTTTTGGATATTGCAATTACCGTACACCCCGCCGGTGTTCCGGGAGAGGTTGCCGGCAAGGGGTCTAACATAGCGTACGCCACTCCCCAGGCAGTCAAGAGCGCCATTGACACAAAAAAAATTCCTCACGAAAAAGTACTCGTCTCATCGTTTGATATAGACACTGTGGTGTACCCCGACTACTTTGCGTGCCTCACGTGGCACTTCCTTACCGCAGAGAGACCCCTCCAGTCTTCATTTCAACCAATACCGCTCTTCAATAACAACATTTGGCGTGCTCCGATGCTCTCTCGAGTGCTAGCGTACTCGACAACCTTTTGGCAAATGATTCAACAAGAACGTCCCGAAAGGCTCTCCACATTCTCGTCACACACCATTCCGCTTCCCGCGCTCGAGGCGGTTGGCTTTTGGCAAAACAATATGGTCAACGAAGACTCGCGCATTTACTGGAACTTGTTTATGCACTATGACGGCGAGTACGACGTCATTCCCATCGCGTACCCCGTATCTATGGATGCAAACGTCGCAGGTAGTTTTTGGGGAACGATAAAAAACCTATACAAGCAACACCGTCGGTGGTCATACGGTGCCGAAAATATTCCTTACATTATTTTCAATTTTGCAAAAAACTCTCGCATATCGTTCGTTAAAAAGGCTCGCGTGCTATTTGTTCAGATTGAAGGCTTTTGGTCGCTGGTTACACAACCGTTAATTCTATTTGCGGTGGGGTGGCTACCGCTCTTTGTAGGAGGTGCGGTATTTAATGACTCAATTTTATCGTACAACCTTCCAAAGGTGTCCTCGTGGTTTTTAACAACCGCTATGCTTGGACTCATCTTCCTTGCGCTGTACGCGTCACGGCTCGTTCCGCCCCGTCCCGATGGAAGCAAAAAAAGCCAAAGTGTATTTATGGTGGTACAGTGGATTCTGGTCCCCATAACTATGGTTATATTCAGCTCAATACCGGGACTTGACGCGCAGATACGCCTCGCACTCGGAAAGTATATGGGATTCTGGGTCACCCCTAAAGATCGTTAATATGGAACCTCTCTCTCTTAAAACACGCCGTATATACGCTACCGTTTCTTTTATACTGCTTATTATTATTCTTCCTGTTGCGGTATTGTACTCTTCCGGGTACCGCCTTGAAGGGCTTTCTCTTTCTCCAACCGGAGGGGTCTTTATTGCAACACCGTTTTCAGACATCTCTATTTCATTGAACGGAGAAGAGAGAAAGCGCTCCAGTATTTTCTCAAAATCGTTTCTCATTGATAATTTAAAAGCGGGTACGTACGTTGTTCAAACATCAGCATCCGGATACTATCCGTGGTCAAAAAACCTTATCGTTGAAGACGGTGTGGTAACCGATGTGTCCGCGCTCGCCGTGTCGTACCCACTCATTGTCCAAGAGATTATTTCTGCAGACGATACAGTTCCTTCTGACGCCGAAGACACTTCGTTTAAAATAGTGTCTTCGGAAGCATATGAAACCATTGCAGAAGAGTTTTTGGCAACCACAACTGTCGCGCGCATTACTGAAGACGAAGACGACCCTAAAGCAGAAGAACAAGTCGCCGATGCTTCTCGCCGTGGCTTAGAGCTATTTGTGCTGGACGGTGATATTCGTGTCCGTTGGTCTCGTTCAGAAGACTCTCTGCCGAGTAATTTTTGCATCCGTCCCAAAGCCTGCGTATCAGAGATGGTGATAGAAGATTGGGGCGACACGGTAACGAGAGCAGTGTTTTATGGAGGAGGTATTGTATTTAAAACAAAAGAGTCGGGCATATTTTTTACCGACATTGACGTTCGTCCACCACGATTCATTATCCCCGTATACACAAAGGTGGACAGTGATTTCAGGATTATAGACAGAATGCTGATCGTCAAAGAGGGGGAATCTCTCTACGAAATAACAGGATTCTAAAGCACGCTACTTGGTTCGGATGGTGGCATTGTATGTACGGACAGTCTCTTCTTCAAGTTTTTTGTGAAGCGCATCCACCTCTTCTCCGGTAAGCGTTCTTTCAATACTGCGGTACACAATACGGTACGCAAAACTCATATTATCGGCACCAAACTTTTCTGCGTTTTCATAGGTGTCGAGCAGTTCAATTTCTTCAACGAGGTCGCCTGCAATGTCACGCACAAGGTCAAAGTAGTCATTCGGAACAAATGTCTTAGAAACAACAAACGAAATGTCTCGTACAACCGGAGGGTATTTTGAAACTTCTTCAAACACATTCCCAAGTTTCAACTGCTTCTTTATTCTCTCGTCATCCGACCACAAGAGGCGGATATCCGGTAGTGCCATAGACGCAATGGCAATGCGCTCAACGCCAAAGCCAAACGCCCACCCGGTGTACCCCTCAAGGCCCATTTTTTTGAGCACTGATTTTTTTGGCATACCACCACCCAAAATCTCTAACCACTCTCCACGCGCAGGACCCTCAGCGGCGGTCCCTTTTACGTTGACCTCAACTTCAAGCGATGGATCAGTGTAGGGGAAGCTGTCTTCATTAAAACGAATCGTCGACGTTGCACCAAAAACACTCTTGGCAACTTCACTGAGTGCCTCTTTCAGGTCGTCTTCGGAAACCTTTTCGCTCTCAGGGGCGAGGTACCACCCACCAATTTGGTGAAAGACATTCATATGACGGCTGTCTACTTCATCCTTTCTGTACACTTTTCCGTAACAGAGCGCACCGAAAGATTCGCCTCGAGCAATCTTTTCTTTTATGTCGGGGTGGTTGAGGTGGTAGTACCAAAAGACGGTATCGTGCGTACGGAGTATGTGCGTATCGTTTACGTAGTACGTATCTGATGGCGAGCGCGCAGGGTGGTCTTTGGCAAAGTCAAACAAATCAAAAGAAATATCTGCCGGAACAACTTCCGGAATGGTAATAATATCGAAATCTTGAAACAGTGGAATATTTTTTACGCGCTCTACAATTTCATAAATTGGACTCCCTTCGGTTCGAGAGAGGTCAGGCATCGAGAGGTACCGAAGCATTCGTGCAGATTCGGTATCGTCTCGTTTTTTAAGCTCAGAGAGTAGATTCTCCTCACTCTCTCGTGGTATGCGAATTTCCTTCATAGAATGTAAGTGTAGGCTATATTAAGCCTTAGTTCAAGCGTTGTTTAGTGAACACAGTGCACTTTCCAGAGGGTGATTTGCAGTGTAGAATGTAGGAAGAGCCTACGGCGCTTTTTATTTTATGCCAGCAAAAAAACCAGCAAAAAAGACCACTGTTTCTAAAAAAACAACAGGATACGGAGCCGAGCAAATTACCGTTCTTGAGGGCTTGGATCCGGTACGAAAGCGCCCGGGAATGTATATCGGAACCACGGGTCCCGATGGTCTCCACCATCTTATATGGGAGGTGTTTGACAACTCTCGCGACGAGGCGATGGGTGGATACGCAAACGATATCGAGGTGGCTCTGTTGCCACAAAATCGGATTCGGGTACTTGATAACGGACGTGGTATTCCTGTTGATATTCATAAACAAACAAAAGTTTCTGCCTTAGAGACTATTATGACAACCCTCCACGCGGGTGGAAAGTTTGGTGGCGAAAGCTCCGGGTACAAAGTTTCAGGAGGTCTGCACGGCGTTGGTGTCTCTGTGGTAAACGCGCTTTCGGTATACACCAAAGCCGAGATTCACCGCGATGGCGGGTACTACATACAAGAGTACGTTCGCGGTAAAGCAAAAGCAAAAGTAAAAAAAGTGCGCGCTTCCGACTTTACCGGAACCATAATGACCTTTGAAGCAGACGAAGAAATATTCAAAGAAATAAAATACGAATGGAACAAGATTGTCGCGCACCTGCGCAACCAAGCGTATCTGGTGAAGGGGACACGCATCACCATCATTGACGCGCGAGAGTACGAAGGAGAGATTGACCTTGAAGATACGCTCTTTGTGCGCGACCTTGGGCTCGCGGTACCATCGCAAACATTCTATTTTGAAGGCGGACTTAAATCACTCATCTCTTTTTCAAACAATTCACAAAAGCCGATTCACAAAACCATTTTCTACGTCGAAAAAGAGGTTGACGGTGTCGCGGTAGAAATCGCGCTTCAGTACGTTGACGATATCTCGTCGCGCATTATGGCGTTCGCAAACAATATTTATAACGTAGAGGGCGGTACCCACGTAACCGGTTTTAAAACCTCACTCACCAGAACGCTCAACAACTACGGCCGAAAGAACGGAATGGTAAAAGAGAGCGAAGAGAATTTTACTGGAGATGACGTTCTTGAGGGTCTCACCGTAGCGCTCTCAGTCAAGCTCCCCGAGATTCAATTTGAAGGTCAGACAAAATCAAAACTGGGGTCTGTTGAGGCGCGCGGAGCGGTAGAAACAGTATTTAGCGAAGCCTTTAACGATTTTCTTGAAACGCACCCAGATGAGGCCCGTTCAATTATGGGCAAAGCAATGCTTGCCCTCAAGGCTCGCAAAGCCGCAAAAGCCGCGAAAGACTCGGTGCTCCGTAAGGGGGCACTGGAAGGAATGACACTGCCGGGAAAGCTTGCCGATTGCCAGTCAAAAGACGCGTCAGAGTCAGAGCTGTTTATCGTAGAGGGAGACTCTGCGGGAGGCTCGGGTAAACAAGGGCGCGACAGGCGCACGCAAGCCGTGCTACCGCTTCGCGGAAAGATTCTCAATGTTGAGCGCGCGCGCTTGGATAAAATGCTCGCGTCAAACGAGATTAAAAACTTGATTATCGCGCTCGGGACCGCGATAGGAGACTTGTTTGATCTCTCAAAACTTCGCTATCACAAAATTATCATCGCAACCGACGCCGACGTTGACGGTGCTCACATTCGCACACTACTCTTAACATTGTTTTATCGCCACTTTAAACCGGTCATTGAGGGAGGATTTTTGTATATCGCGCAACCGCCACTTTTCAAGATAAAGAAAGGCAAACAAGTATTTTACGCCTATACCGAAGAAGAGAAGGTTGCGATTGTTGGTAAAGACAACGACGTGTCTGACGAAACATCGCTTGAAGAGAGTGACGAAGAAAATACAGAGAACGAGAACGAAGACGCAGATACTGATGACACAAAGAAGGCAAAGACACAAAAGTTCTCTATTCAACGGTACAAAGGTCTTGGAGAGATGAACCCCGAAGAGCTAAAAGAGACAACAATGGACCCTGAAAAACGCGTACTCAAACAGGTAACTATTGACGACGCGCAAGAAGCCGATAAAGTCTTTGACGTGTTAATGGGAACCGACGTGCCATCTCGTAAATCGTTTATCCAGTCCAACGCCAAGTCTGCAAACCTCGATGTGTAGTATTAAAAAACCCTCGCCTAAGCGAGGGTTTTTTAATACTTGGATACCTACGGAGCGTAGGTCGCACCCGTCAGATTTATTTCACTGTCTTTACGGTGTAGTGAACGATGTTGTTTTCTTTGTTCGATTCGTTGATGCGTCCCGTGGGGTCAACGTTGATAACAAGAATGCTCTCATTTTGATCGGCTAGGCTGTCAAAGCCGATGGTAAATTCAATACGGTCACCGGGAGCGAGCGCTTGCTGGGTTGGTGACGAAAAGATGTGTGACGGGAAGGTGGGGAGCACCGCGTTAAATGTCCACTGGTCAGAGGTGCGGGTACCGAGGTTTTCTACCACAAATCGCGTAGCAATACGGTAACTCTCGCTTGTTCTGTTTGGTGTAGAAGATGCGGTAAATGTACCGGTTGATTTATCTACAATACCAAGCTCAAGTACACGAACTGAAAGGTCAACTGATCCGCGAGGGTTTGAAGTCGGCGTACCTCCCGTAATCGGGTACGTTCCGGTTGTTTCTTCTCCAGGGGTCCGTGGTGTTGTCGGAGTGGTTGGTGTTGTTGGTGTAGTGGGTGTCGTAGGGGTAGTTGGTGTGGTTACCGTCGGGCTCGAACTGATGTCTTCATTGGTAATGGTAAGCAGTGCCTCTCCTGTAACAACAGGAGCCGAAGCGTTACGGGGAGTAAATTCTATAAACAGACGTACGTCAATAAACCGGTTCGCCGAAGAAAACGCAGTCAAAATAATAGAGTTGTTTCCGTTCAGAAAGTTAAACGGAGTGTCACAAAAGACCGTTGCCTGTGAGCCGGATACTGAAGGAGAGTTAAACGAAACACCGTCGACACATTGGTAGCGGAAGGTGTACGAACCCTCCTCTTGCTTATTTGTATGCTCCCACGAGATGGCAAACGTCTCTCCTGACGTCACCGTTAGAGAGGGGACAGAGATAACAATTTGCTCGTCAGCGGGGACAAACACAGACGTCAGTGATACGACCGCTGACGCAAGTGCAGAGAACGCGCCGGGTATTGCACGGGCAATAACAACTGAACCCCACATTCCAACTATAATAATTGCTAAAAATCCAAAGACCGCGAGCACTCGTGTAGCAGTGCCGGTGGTTCGGGTGGTAAATTCTTTTTGTTCCATGATTACCTATGAATATCACATATAAAACACTTTGTCAAGTTTTATATTTCACTATATTTTATGGCCAATGTCATCTGTTCAAATCGATAAAATATGTTCTAAATGAAGTACTTGACAAATGGTCTTTTGTTGGGTAGAATCGTCGTTAGGTAGCTGCCCGCAGCTCCCATCTAAAGGCGAGCAGTTATGTTTTTTGGCATCAGGTGGGTGGCATAAAATAGGTATGAAATCTCTTCAGAGCATTACAGCAAAGCCGTGGACATCACTTGGAGTGTACCTCGCTGTCTTTTTTATCTCTGCAACGTTTCTCCATTTAGTAGACTTCTTTCCCGAAGCTCCCCTAAACGAAGAAACAGCAGAAACAAACATCGCATCAGGTGCAGGGGCAAGTCTCTCTCAACAGGTTGTGCGCGAAGCGGAAACTGAAACGCAGAGAGTGGTAGAAACAGAAACCGGAGAGTCACAGTACACTGCTTCAGAAGAGCCGAGAAAGATTGTCATTCCGAAAATCGGGGTCAATACACCTATCGTTAATCCGGCGTCTACTAACCTTGAGGTGCTCGACAATGCTCTCTTACAAGGGGCAGTGCGGTACCCGGGCTCTGGACTCCTCGGACAGAACGCGACCGTGTTCTTATTCGGACACCAGAGTGGACTTCCGGTAGTACGCAATCAGGCATTCAAAGCGTTTAACGATTTGCAAAACCTGGTTGTCGGAGACAGTATCTATGTTTCATCAGGTACTGCCGAGTACGAGTACCGCGTTCGTTCAGTAACACTGGTCAATGCCGATGACGCCCTTATTCCACTATCAGACACTGAAGGAAACTTAATGCTCTCTACCTGTAACTCGTTTGGAGATCCGGGAGAGAGGTACGTAGTAGACGCAGAGCTCGTAACAAAACGAACACTGTAACGGCATCGCTATTAGACACACACGTCACTTTTAACAATCATTATATATATGAGCAACAATCACGAAAAATTTAAACCATCCCGCCTATTTCGCGCGCTTGTTGCCGGAGTAACACTTGTCGGAGCAACACCAAGCCCGTCTCTCGGGCAAGAGTCGTATCGAGACGGTGCGCGTATTGAATATTTTGTAGGTGGTGGCGAGACAACCCGTACGGTAAACATTGTTGGTGAAAATGGCGAAAGCAGACGACAGACCATTCTTTACGTAGAGGACGAAGAAGTATTTTTTGATAGTGGACAAACCGCTCGAATGGTTACTAACGACGAAAACATTGTTCCCCGAGAAGAGGGTATTCAAAACGAAGATCTCTACCTTGCTACCCTCGGGTTAAATCCGGTTGTGCCACGAAATGAAAACCTCACCCCTGCACAACGTCGCGAGATGGCATTGCAAAATCCAGAGGCAAATGCCGACGCGCTCATTGCAGATGGTTTTCCAACAGAGCTCCGCACTCGCCTCGTTGCCGACTTTCAAAGAAGCCAGCGATTAACCCAGGCTCAAATAGAGCAAAATCAGGTATACCTTATTCCGGGCTTTATAGCCGATGGAATGACGCAATCTGATGGACGTGGAGGTGTCCGAAATGTTGGTCTTACAAATCAACAGGTTCGTATGCGCCTAGAGCAAGCAAGGCAAGGTGGTGCACGTTTCGTATCATACCCGGCAGAAATTATCGGTACCTACATTTGGACAGACGTACGCAATGTGTCTTACGAGGTCACGGTGTTTGTCATTGACGAGTGTGGTAACGCTGCGTTCAGAATGCGCCAAATCGAACAGGTTGAGCAACCATCTGTACAAACAAACATCCCCATTGCACCACAAGAAGCACTGCCTGACCCTTGTATCGAAGTTGTTGTAGAAGGTGGTCCTCGCCGAGGAGAGTCTGTTGCCGTTATTATGATGGCGGAAATTCGGAGAGCCGATCGTGGCGAGCTATCAGCAGAAGAAATAGAAAACATCAGAGCGTGTCTCGGACGCACTGTACTGGAGGGAACTGTTGACCCAACAGACCTGTGCCCGGACGAAGTGTGTGATTACGACAGAGAGCTCCGAACCATTCTTACTCCTGTTATCCGAGAGGCGGGTATTCA
>PFBH01000021.1:24912-26038 GCA_002773335.1 Candidatus Kaiserbacteria bacterium CG10_big_fil_rev_8_21_14_0_10_45_20
TCCTATGCGAAGCCTGATGCCAAACAACACTGCTCGATTCTTTATTCCGCGACCGGCAGAAGACGGAAGTGTCATTTACCTTCCCGCCTTTTGTATCTTTAATGTGCAAGGAGAAAGGTCCCGTCAGGTCGTTCATCGAAGCAACCTGTTGGTTGAGCAAAGCGCCGACACGATAGAGGATGCAGACGGACACTTGGCTATCAACCTCAGAAACAATCCTGTCGTTCGATGGTTCGAGATAAACGAGAGACGACGCACTGTGCGTGAGGTTCAATCTATACCGGGAGGGCAATAAAAACTAACAGCATTACTATGAAATCCATTCTCACAATATTCAATCAAGAAAAAGCGCTTTCAAAGATAGCCCTTGCTCTCGGAGGTGTTGTAACCGCCGTTATGTTTGGGCTCTTCGTCTTTCCAAATGTCGCAGACGCGCTCGTTGGAGGTAGTGGCCCTTGTTGTGGCGAATGGAACGATTGGATAATCTGGAATCCGGAACCTGTCATCAACCCGTGGGGTGGCGGTGGCTTCGGCGGCGGAGGTGGAGGCGGTGGCGGTACGCCAACCCCCGTTGCTCCTTCCTGTGTATCATTTACATCATCACCTTCAAGTATTAACGAGGGAGACTCAGCAACGCTGTCGTGGCTCGTTGCGGGCAACCCAACATCTATTTCCATAAGTCCTTCCGTAGGGACAGTCTCTACATTTAACGGTTCAACGACAGTAAGCCCAACGGTAACCACAACCTACACAATGACCGTTTCAAATTCGGTGGGAAGTGCAACCTGTCAAACTACCGTTAGCGTTAACCCACCAACGACACCCGCACCTACCTGTGTACTGACTGCAAACCCTTCAGTTATTGTAAAAGGAAACACCTCTACACTATCGTGGCAGGTAACGAACGCTTCGTCAGCAACATTAACCGGTTTTGGTAACCTCTCCCTCTCTTCTGCAAACGCATCTGGTACAAAAACGGTATCGCCGTCGTCAACGTCATCCTATACGCTCTCAGTGCTCGGCACCAATGGCAACACGATAACGTGTACCGCAGGGGTCCTCGTAACGCTTCCACCGGCGCCAGTCTGTACGCTTACCGCAGACAAACTGGTTCTCGAGCAGGGCG
>PFBH01000021.1:26098-27288 GCA_002773335.1 Candidatus Kaiserbacteria bacterium CG10_big_fil_rev_8_21_14_0_10_45_20
GTGATGGCTATGGAAGGACTGATGTCTGTGAAGTCGAGTTAGAGCGAAAACCAACACCACCAGAGCCTCTTGCCTGTGAAATCATTGTTAATCCGCAGACGATTCAAAAAGGAGACTCGGCAAGTATTACGTGGTCGTCAACAAATGCAACTAACTGTGTCGCAACCAACTTTTCAACAAATGGATCATTGAACGGAACGGGAACAGTCTCTCCAGACAAAACAACTACCTACTCGATGACCTGTACCCGACCGGGGACTGGTGGCACGGGTACGTGGCAAAAAACGTACACAGACACTACTGACCTGTGGTGCCCTCGCAGTATCCACCACAATATTTCAACGACGCTCTCTACGGTGTATCAGGGGATTCCTGACTGTCCTTCAAATGTAAGCTCTGCGTCTTGTGATACGATTGGATCCGCGTGTAAGGTAAACACATGGAACCAAAACACCTGTCGCGTTAAGACAGAGATGTATAGCTGTAATGCCCCTTCTGCCGGAAGCACTCCATACACACCACCGACATCAGTAACGTGTACCGCAAAAGTAACGGTAACCGAACCGCCTGAGGCACCGGGCTGTATCCGTGTTTTAAAAGAAACCTTTGATACGAATGGCAGTAAGTTGGATACAGTTGCGCAATTTACCTTCAAACTTGATGGTGGCGTTGCCACGGCGCAAAACGACGCAGACGGAAAAGCTCTGTTTACTAACGTCACTCCGGGTGTACACACCGTCACCGAGGTACTACCAGAGTCAAACTGGAAAATGCTTTCAGTAACACCGGCAAATGGTCAAGTAACGGTGCAGAGTGGCCCAAACTGTGCCGCGGTAGTATTTAAAAACCAGCAGGTTGTCGAAAAACCGCCGGCACCAAAATGTGACTTTTTCACAGCAGACCCAACATCGATTACCAGTGGAGGATCTTCCAAACTTGAGTGGGGAACTACTAACGCAACGTCAGTGTCAATTAACCAAGGTATCGGCTCTGTCGCTGTCGACGGGTCTAAAACAGTTTCTCCAACGTCAGACACAACGTACACCTTAACGGCAACCGGTCCGGGAGGTACGGCAACCTGTACAAGAAAGGTAACAGTCGGAAGCCAGCCACCGGCGCCAGTCTGTACGCTTACCGCAGACAAACTGGTTCTCGAGCAGGGCGAAACAACCACCCTCCGCTGGACAATC
>PFBH01000021.1:27321-33866 GCA_002773335.1 Candidatus Kaiserbacteria bacterium CG10_big_fil_rev_8_21_14_0_10_45_20
TCCGTGAGTGATGGCTATGGAAGGACTGATGTCTGTACGGTTGAGTTGAAGCGCTCAGCCGGTCCCGGTCCCGCCTGTACGCTTTCCATTAATAAGAGCTCTATTACAACAGGAGAAAGCGCGACCCTTAGCTGGACATCAAGCAATGCGACGTTTGGATTTATAGATAATAACGTTGGCACTACGTCACCGGTTTCAAGCGGGTCAGTTACCATCTTCCCTCCAGAATCAAAAACCTATACTGGAGTCTTTACCGGCCCTCTCGGAACGACCACCTGTTCTGCAGCTATCGCTGTTAACAAAGGCCCCGGTGGTTGTACCGGAAACTGTGGCGGAGGATTAAACCCACCAAACGTTGTCTTGTTCCAAAAGCCGGGTGATCAACTACTCGCGTTTGTTTCACTATCTCAAATTCCATACACTGGATTTGAAGCGGGTCCTGTGCTCACGTTCTTCTTCTGGCTTGCTGTAGCAATCTGGAGCGTCGGACTTACCTACCTCTTCTTTGGAAAGGGCGGTATGCGATTTGTCGCTCAAAGAGTCTTTGCTTCGGCTGCCTTTAATAATCAACGGTACGAGGAGTATGACTACAGTGACTCCGAAACTGTTTCGACAGAGAGCAACGAATACGTCTACGCACCAAGCCCAACGTACGATGCTCCGCAACCTGAAGCGTCAACGCCCGTAAATGCGTCTACCGTGTTTGCGTCATCGGTACCTGCAACAACCACTATGCAAATACCAAGCGCAACGACAGTGGCACCAGAGCCAAAAGCGCCTGCAAATGATGGTGTGCCCGAATTGAAAGACGTCATTGAGTCCCGCGCGCACGCCGCCGGTGTACTGCTCTCTCCTGAGGCGACAGTGCTTGCAACACAGCTCTCTCCTGATCGAGCAGAAACGCTAAAGAAATTTGGTGACATTCTCAACAGAGCCGTTCAAACCATTCCTCGTGAAGATGGGTGGATACTCCTCTCTTCTGACCGTATGAATGAAATTGCCAAAACGGTAGCGCCAAGCGCCACCAAAGAATCTCCTGTTGTTCAATCAACGCCACAGACACATACCGCGTCACCTCAACTGGCAACGGTAGAGGCGCTTGCCGACAGCACACCAACTGCGCTTGTGCGGGCAATCTTCTCTCAAGACAGAGACACCGCGTACGCGCTCATTCGCGAGTACGAGAAAGAGGGAATTAGTCCTACCAAACTAATGACAGGGACAGCAACAATGTTAGACGGATTGTTTTGCGCTCGTCGCGACCAGCTAACGGTCGGCGACCTGTCACTGCACGAGCTTTCAGCATCAGTTCCTGACGATACGTTGGCAACATTGGTAGAAATATTTACCCACGCGCTTGATGCACGGTACGCCTCTCCGTATACCGGAGTAAAGCTCGCCGTCGCACAGGCATTCGACGAGATATCTTAACCTCCCCCAAAAAATGTGCGAGGCCCGGGCCTCGCACATTTTGAACGTATGTAAAAAATTTTCTGTAAGTATGAATGCAACGGCGTTTCTTTTACAACGATTCAATGTTGTAGATCCAGTAATGGTTGCAATAACGGGGGTTTCAGTTGCGCGCTCTGTCAAAGAGTATCTCCGTCTTCGCGAGATAGACAAACGTTTAGACCTGCACGAAAGGCGATAAAATCCTTTTTAGCGAGCGCGTGAGTCAATGTCTTCGCGTAAGTTTAAAATAAGTGCTTCGACATTCTCTGTACCAAGGTTCCCCTTATCTCTACTCTCAACGGTAACGGTATTTGCCTCCACCTCTTTGTCGCCAATAACCAAGAAGTACGGGATTTTTTCTACCTTTGACTGCCTAATTTTTTTACCGAGCGAATCGTTCGCTTCATCAACCTCAGCGCGAATACGCGCTTCTTTCAATTTTGTAGCAACCACCTTTGCGTACTCGGTATGTTTATCTGAAACAGGTAGCACTCGCACTTGAACTGGAGCCAGCCAGAGGGGAAGTACTCCCGCTAAGTGTTCCAACAAGACGGCAGAGAAACGTTCAATTGATCCCATAATGGCACAGTGAACCATAACAATCCTCTCTTTCTCTCCTTGCTCGTTTATACAGTGAAGGTCAAACCGTTCAGGGAGGTTCATATCCAACTGAATGGTTGCAACCTGATGCTCTCTCCTCATCGAGTCGACAGCCATAAAGTCCAATTTTGGCCCATACATAGCCGCTTCTCCGGGAGCTTCAACGTAGTCTGCCTTCCGCTCTTTTGCTATATCACGGAGGGCGTCTTCTGCGTTTTTCCAGATGTCTGCGTTCCCAAGGTATTTTTCAGGAGACTTTGGGTCATGAAATGAGAGACGCACCTTCAAGTTAAAACCAAATGTACCGTAAAAGGTGTCTACAATATCCCAGATTTTAAAGTACTCATCTTTTACCTGTGAGTGTCGGCAAAAGACGTGCGAGTCGTCTTGCGTAATAGAAAGTACGCGCGTAAGGCCACCCAACTCTCCTGACTGTTCATCTCGGTATACCATGGTCGTTTCAGCAAATCGCTGAGGCATATCACGGTACGAGTGGGGGTGACGGTCAAAAATTTGCGTGTGGTGCGGACAGTTCATTGGCTTTAACGCAAACTCTTTATCTTCTCGTGTTTTAATACGGAAAAGTTCGTCGGCAAATTTTTCCCAGTGTCCACTTTTCTCATACAAATCTCGCTTCGTTATGTGTGGAATGGTGACCCGTTCATAGCCGTACTTTTCGCGCAGTTCCCAAACGTACCCATCCAGCAAGTGACGTACCAACGTTCCTTTCGGTGTCCACAAAGGGAGCCCCGGACCAACGAGCTCTGAAAAGGTAAACAAGTCCAGCTCTTTTCCTATTTTTCTGTGGTCACGCTTTTTTGCTTCTTCGCGTTGCGCTTGGTATGCATCAAGCTCCTCTTTGGTATCAAACGCCAATCCGTAGATACGGGTAAGCATTGTATTTTTTTCGTCACCTCGCCAGTACGCCCCTGCGACACGATCAAGTTTAAATGAGTCCGGGGCAATTTCTTTCGCTGGGTTTTCTAGGTGACCGCCTCGACATAAATCCCAGTATGAACCTGACTTGTAAAATGAAACCTTCTGTCCTTCTGCAGTAAACTCTTCAATGAGTTCGTGCTTGTAGGGATTGTCAGGGTACTCAGCTTTTGCGTCTTCTGCCGAAAGTTCGTGTTTTTCAAAACTTGTCCACGAAGGCAGAAGGTTACGCATCTTCTTTTCTATCGCAGGAAAATCTTTTTCTGTTACCGGTGTTGAAAATTCAAAATCAAAATAAAACCCGTTATCAACTGCAGGACCAATGGTTCGCTTCGTATCGGGGTAGAGTTCCATTACTGCCGCCGCAAGTAGGTGGGCAAGGGTATGGCGTTTATACTCAAGTTCTTTATTCATTGGTTTTGTGTTTAGAAAATAAAAAATCCAGGCAAGGTAAAAAGTACTTTTTACCTTGCCTGGACGATCAGGTGACCGCGGTTCCACCAGGCTTCTGGCAATACTTGTATTGCCAGCTCTCCCGAATATCGTACCACCTCTTCACAATCCCGCAAGGAGAGACGGCACCACCTCCATCTCATCGCATCTTCCTCTTCCCATCCACTTTCACCGCACTCCCTCATCACATCTTTTTTATCCACTTTTATTGATTCCTTTCAGTCTTTTTCTTTCAATCCTCTTCTCATCAATATCATCATTTTATATGCGACCGCATATAAAATGATGATATATTATTTTTATGAAAAAATACTGGGTTGGTGTACTAGAGCGAGATATTTTAGAGCAATTATCTGGTGGAGATCTCCTTTATGGTTTTTTACTTTCTGCGCGTTCTTCTCGTCGTCTTTTTATAAAAGCCCGAGAACGAGCCAGTTACCGATATCGTCGTAAACAAGCCATTCTTCGTTTGAAAGAAAAACGCTTTATTCAACAAAAAGGTGAGCTTTTTAAAATTACACCAAAAGGTACGGCAATTCTAAAACAGCAAATACAAAAAACACACAACTTACTTAATACAAAACGTTGGGACGGGCGTTGGCGTATCGTAGCATTTGATGTTCCGGAAAAACATCGCTCGTTTCGCAATAAGATCCGTTTAGCTTTAAAAGAGGCTGGTTTTATACAGATGCAAAAAAGCGTCTGGGTGTTTCCTCATGAATGTAAAGAACTTTCTGATTTATTAAAAGAAGAGCCAAGGTTAACTCATTGTGTATTGTATGGAGTACTTGAACAGATTGAAAACGAAGAAAAAATCAAAAAGATCTTCAACTTGTAAATTTACCCTCTCATCATTTCATATGCGACCGCATATGAAATGATGAGAGGGTAAAGATGTATGCTTCACTATTTTTTACAGTTTTTTTACCGCGTCAATGAGGATTGAAGGCTCTCCATTTCGACGAGATATTTTGCCTTTAATGAGGATACACACTCCCGGCACCAACGCGTCTTTGTGCTCTGCAAACGTTTTCGGAAAGGCGACTGCCTCTATAGAATCTGTCTTATCAGAGATGGTCAAAAAGCACATCCGGTCTCCTTTTTTAGTCAGTATAGTTTTTACCGTTTCAATCACACCACCAATCACCATCGGAAACCCGTTTCTCTTTTCCGCGCAAGCCACTCTAATTGATCCTTCATACTTTTTAGCGGTGTCTTTAAATTGCTCCATTGGGTGTCCGGAAACATAAATTCCCAAAAATTCTTTTTCCCACGTCAGTTTTTTTATGAGGGGAGTCGTGTCTTCTTTTTTAACCGGAATGTCGGGTGCTTTGTACTCCATGGTAAACAGCGCGCCTTGGTCATCAGGGGCGTCTTTCTTTCTTCCCTGATACGAAAGGATAGTTTCAATGTGTTCGAGCATATCTTCTCTGTCGCCAAAACTATCGAGTGCCCCCGTTTGTATCAAAGCCTCAATGGCACGCTTGTTTACCGAACCGCTTTCCATCCGCGCTGCAAAGTCTCCCAACGATATAAATTTTGTTTTTTTTCTCTCAGCAATAACGGCGTGAGCAGATCCTTCGCCAAAGTTTTTAATGGTTTGCAGTCCAAAACGGATTGACGACCCGTCTGGTGACACCGTAAACAGCTCGTCAGATTCGTTGACGTCAGGCGGGAGTACCGCAATACCAAGGCGTGCGCACTCGGCAGTATGCACGGCAATCCTATCAACGTCTCCAGAGTCCGCAGAGAGGAGCGACGCCATATAGTCGGCAGGGAAGTGCGCCTTCATATATGCCGTTTGGTACGCTACCTTACCGTAACTGGCCGCATGGGCTTTGTTAAATCCGTACGCGGCAAACGGCTCGATAAGCTTCCAAATTGCCTCTGCCTTTTTAGGAGAAATCTTTCCATACTCAACACACCCCTGTATAAACTTTTCTTTCTGCGCTTCCATTTCTGCCGGAATTTTTTTACCCATTGCCTTTCGCAGGTTGTCTGCTTCAAGCCACGAGTACCCCGCAAGTTCTATCGCTGTCAAAAGAACGTCGTCTTGGTACGTAATAATGCCGTACGAACGCTCGAGTATTTTTTCCATCCTCGGTTCAATATAAGAGACCACCGAAGGGTTTCTTTTGCGCCGAATGTACTCGGGGATCGATTCCATCGGACCGGGGCGGTACAGCGCAACCATCGCGTTAATGTCGTCAATAGACGATGGCTCTAGCTCTTTCAAGTACCGTGTCATTCCACCACCGCCAAGCTGAAACACTCCCTCCGTTTCGCCCCGTCCAAGCATCGCAAACACCTCTGCGTCGTCTAGAGGGATGTTTTCAATATCGATATCTTTATTGAGGCGCTCTTTCACCCGACGCACCGCGTCACCCAACATAGAGAGGTTTTTGAGACCCAAAAAGTCAAACTTTAAAAGACCTGCGTCTTCAACGGCGTGCATATCATACTGCGTAATAATGACCCGGCCGTGCGGATCATACTGAATCGGAACGTAGTCTGTAACGGCACTCGGAGCAATAACAATACCCGCCGCGTGAACCGAGATATGTCGAGCATTTCCCTCAATTCTCTTTGCGGTGTTAATGATAATCTCAACGTCTTCATCGCTCTGGTACATCTTTCGCAGTTCCTCTTCTGTTTCCAAAGCCTTGTCTATGGTCATTGGAAATCCTTGGCTCCCAAAGGGGATGGCTTTTGCGATACGGTCACCAACGCCATACGAGTAACCAAGAGCTCTCGCCACGTCTCGAACCGCCGCCCGCGCCATCATTGTTCCAAAGGTACCAATCTGCGCCACGGCCTCTTCTCCGTAGCGCCGTTTTGCATACTGAATCATTTCGTCACGTCTCGCGTCGGCAAAGTCCATATCGACATCCGGAGCCTTCGGGCGTTCAGGGTTCAAAAATCGCTCAAAGGGGAGCTTGGTTGCGATAGGGTCAATGGTGGTGATACCCGTTAAGTACGAAACCAGCGAGCCAGCCGCCGACCCGCGAGTGGTAGAAAGAATCCCCGCTTCTTTTGCAAACTTAAGCAAATCGGATACCGCAAGAAAGTACGGAGCAAAACCTTTTTCGTTAATAACCGATAGC
>PFBH01000011.1:0-5139 GCA_002773335.1 Candidatus Kaiserbacteria bacterium CG10_big_fil_rev_8_21_14_0_10_45_20
CGAGAAGTTTTGTTTGGTGGACCCTATCGGATTCGAACCGATGACCTCCTCATTGCAAATGAGGCGCTCTACCAACTAAGCTAAGGGCCCGTGAGAGAGATTATTACACATCTATCGTCTTCGCTCAAGGGCTTGGTGGACAACGTGATCCACAAACTCAGGTAACCCTATTCCTACCGCCAAGAGTGATTTTGGAAGCAATGATTCGGCGGTAAGTCCGCAGGCGGTCGCGCTGTTCGCCTCAATAAAGTAAATGCCACTGCGCGAGACAATAAAGTCCGAGCGCGAAAAGTGCTTTAAATGTAATGCCGTGTGTGCCACCTGCGCTAAGCGCTTCAGCTCTTGTGTCTCTTCTGTCGTAAAGTTACCGGGACACCTTTCTTCAGACTTTCCTCCATACTTCGCATTAAAATCGAAAAAAGAAGACTCGTGGTGCGGAATAATTTCTACCGGAGGCAACGAATAGAGCGCCTCTCCTCGCAAACCATCAACAATGCCGACCGTTGCCTCTTTTCCTCGTATATGCTCTTCAATGAGCACCTGCGGAGAGTGTTGAAACGCCTCTTTCACTCCACGTAACAACTCTTCATAGCTACGCGCAAGCGAAACTCCAACAGACGATCCCGAGCACACCGGCTTTACAATGCACGGCTGGGGAAACGTACGAAAAACGTTTTGCACCTCTCTCTCAAGACTATCTGAAACCTTCAAAACAGTATGCCTCGGAACCAGCGCTCCGTTCTTTTCAAAAATATTTTTTGACAACTCTTTGTTAAAACACACCATCGAAGCAAACGCCCCCGCTCCCACATACGGAACACTAAACCGCTCCAGCATCCTTTGAATGCTCCCATCTTCTCCGGAGGCACCGTGAAGCGCTATCCATACAGCGTCAACGCCACAGAGAGCTCTCTCTGGCGAAACGGGGACACCTCGAACGTGCCACACATTCTTTTTATCCAAAAAAATATCGAGGGGAATGTACTTATCTTCAGAAAGGTTTTGTAAAATAGACACGCCCGTTTTTAGAGACACGTCATACTCGTTTGAGTTTCCACCTCGCAGTATCGCAATTTTTTTTCGAGACATACGTACATCCAGTATACCCTGCTAAAAAACAGGATCCATATACATACACCGCCAATCAGTATTAAATTTCAATAAACGAAGGGACAACACGAATGGTTATTCCTCGTGTCTGTTGTTCGCCGTTCAAATCGGTACAGCGAAGTGTAAAAGACGACTCAGACGTAATCTCTCCAGTATTAACAGAGCCACTCCCTGATCGTCCTGCATTTAAGTTTACCCTGTTTACTCCGGGTCCAACAATCGAACACGTTCCCTCTCTCACATTTTGAACACTCCAGTCAAGAGTCACTGACGTCCCTGAGACTATCGGGTTTTTTGATGGCGTAAAGTTCAAAACAGCAGGTTGCGCGGTAACTTCAATCTCGTTTTGGCACTGAACTGTGTGCGTATACGGCGCTCGAGAAACCGTTACAGACGCGTTCTTTAAACCGGGTTGGCTATACACCTTCTGCACAGACGCATTCGATCCAGTCAGAGATTCAGAACCGCTCCAAGAATAAATGTACCCGCCGCCTCGAGGGTTGGCTGACCACGTTGCCGTTTTGCCAACTTCTACCCCTTGGGCGGGAGACCCGACGCACGAGGCGCTAAAATCGGGCCCGCCTCCACAATCGTCGCCGGTACACGGACAGTCCGGCCCAACGCAACCGCCACCCCCACCGTCACAGTCGTCGCCGGTACATGGACAGTCAGAGCCTACACATCCGGGGGTGCCTCCGTTGTTAACGGTAACGTCGGCATAGTCAGAAGCCGAACCATCACTGTTTGAGCAAGAAATACTGTACCGCACAGAGGTGTTTGGAGAGACAGGCGTTGAACCGGACACCGCGCCTCCCGTTGAAAATCCTCCTCCCGTACAGGTTGTAGCGTCTTCAGAACTCCAAGAGAGCGTCGAACTCTCTCCCCTTTCAATACTACTTGGATTAGCGATTAACGAGGCTGTTGGTAGAGTGCCTGGTTGATCTACCATAATGTACTCGGTGTCACTTGCATCGCCACCGGGGCCCGAGCACGATATCGAGTAACTGCGTGTACTGTTTGGCGATACATCAATCGAACCGCTTGTATCTCCCTGTGTAGAAAATCCCACACCGGTACACGAAGTGGCGTTTTCAGAATTCCAAGAGAGTCTCGAGCTCTCCCCTCTATCAATATTGTTTGGTGTTGCCACTAAAGAGACAATCGGGGCAGGTGCGTTGCTTCGCACTGTCACTGTTGCCGATGCATACGCTGTGTTTATTTCTGTATTTGTTGGATCGTTTCCACACTGAACCGTATACTCTGTCGTAGAGAGGGGAAATTCTTCAACGGTGCCGGAAGTACTGTTACTTGTTTGAAAATCTGCGCTCGAACAGTACGAAGCGTTTGTCGAGTCCC
Organism: Candidatus Kaiserbacteria bacterium CG10_big_fil_rev_8_21_14_0_10_45_20; assembly: GCA_002773335.1. Taxonomy (GTDB): domain Bacteria; phylum Patescibacteriota; class Minisyncoccia; order Phycocordibacterales; family Phycocordibacteraceae; genus Phycocordibacter. The sequence continues at coordinate 2,467 of PFBH01000011.1, forward strand.
ACGAAAGCATACTTGGCGATCCGGCATTCACAATTGAAGGAACCGCGTTCAGTGTCGCGGTAGCGACGGCAAATCCTAAACCACAACTCCCTACGCCGAGGTCATCAAGGACTTGGGTTTGCTGATTAGTCGAAACCCAAGTTGCTAACGTGGTAGCAAACGGCGAGGTACTGCAACCATTACCATCACACACAGTTACATTAGGAGGTATAATAATACTCACCTCGTAACCGGTAGTAACTTCAGTTGTTGTAAAGCACGCGCCGGCAGGGTACTCGCTAGCATACACATCTGCCGGAAACGCAAAAAATATAGCAAGAAGTGCGAAAGATACGCCTACTCCGAAACTGATTGTGTTTTGTAAAATCGTTTGTGTCATATATTTTTTGCCTGATACAGCGGATCTGCTACTAATATGGTGTTAAACCGTCTTGCCGAAACAAGAAAGTCTTCATCTTCAAATTTCGAAACAAAGAGCATTGTATTTTCGTCACTCCCCACTAACGTTCCTTCGCTTAAAGGTATATTTTGCAGGTAGGTTAAGCTAAACGAATCTGCAGTGTTAATAGAAAGCATATGGTACATATCCGCGTTTAAATCTAGTGCAACGATATGAGACGAATCTGCATCAACCCGAAACGGAACCATTCCTACCGGGGTCATAAAGCGCAATCCTGTCTCTTTAAAAGACGTTTGACCCATATCGTATAGCAGAATGCCCCCCGATGTGCCGACAAGGAGTATGTTATCAGTAATAAACTGAGGTGCGTATCCGGGGATTTCTTGTTCAATGTAACCGCTCGCGGTATTAACTATCCTCGTCTGCCAGTCATTAACATCTCCGTAAAAAACTCCCTCTCTAATGCCGCCAGAGAAGAACGAGTACGCAATGTATGCACCGGTTGGTGAGATATCAACCATCCTCTTCTCTCCCCCATCGGCAACATACAATTGAGAAAACGGCTCACCAGCAGAAGCTCTGAGTACGAGCGTTTCTGTAGCGTTTATGTCGCTTTTTACTAAAGCAACCTCTTCGCCGTTTCGAGATGCGTAATCTATAACAACCTCATAGTCAGTAAGTCGAGAGTCATCTTTGTTTTTAAAGTAATCCTTATACAGAACTGTTTGACTTCCCGGAAACGAGAGCAAAGCGGGGTTGGTAAGTTCAGGAACCTCTTCTGCTTGAGGGTATGTATAAAAGTAGTAGACACCGAGCACCGCGACCAAAAGAACGAAAATAATACTTACAGCTGAAAGTGTTTTATTCATAGGTGTTATACAGACTCTCCATACAGTATACAAAACAAAAACCACTCACTAAAACAACCTGTTAATAAGTGTACGGTTTTTTAAATCTCTTGAAATTCCGGTACAAGGTTGACGGTAACAGACGCCGTTTGTTGTTCACCAAACAGGTCTGTACAAGAGAGTGTGTAGGTTACTCTTGCATCAATTACAATGGTCTCTCGAGATCCGGATGGTGCCCGCGCGGTAAAGTTTTGTCCGTTTGTACCGGAAACACTGCACGAGCCGGCAACGTGTTCAACACTCCAAGAAATCGTAGCTGTTTCTTGCGGAGACACGGTCTCTGGTGATGCAGATATAGATATCTCAGCTTCCGGTGTTGGAGGTACTGGCTGTGCAACTGTTACTGTCCTCCAAGAAGAGCAGTTGTTTGATTCATTAAACTCAGAGATGGTTCCCGTCCCTAAAGCATTTTGATCAGCACACGCTCGTACGTACCACGTACCGGCTGTTGGGAAGGTAAACGATGCCTCAGCGGTGCGTGACTGTCCGACATTGAGCGCACTCATTGTTCGAGACTGTGTTGCGTAGACAGAGCCGTGCGAAGAGTTGTTGTCAATAAAGAAGGTATTGGTAAACGAAGACCCGGTTGTGATAGACCCCGAGTTTGATACGGTTGTTCGAAGTGCTACCGGTTCTTCTGCTGTGGCAGACGATGGAGTCACAGAGCTGACTGAAAGGTCTGGTTTATTTACCACGGTGACTGTTTTTATATCTTGAGCGCTTCCACCAACACCGTTACAGGTAAGTGTGTACGTAGTATTTGATACCGGACTCACGACCTCCGATCCGGACGTTGCGCCCCCCGTAGAAAAGTTGTTTCCAACGCACGCTGTTGTGTTTGTAGAGCTCCACGAGAGGAGCGATGATTGTCCATTGTCTATAGACGACGGCACCGCTGAAAGTGTCGCTGTTGGTGTTGGAAGTGCGTCAACTGTCACCTGTACCCACGCTCCACAGTTGTTTTTTTCGTTCGATTCGTCAATGACGCCATTTGCAGATGCATTCTGGTCGGCACAAAGCTGTGTGTACCATACTCCGGGCGATGGGAAGGTTACGTTTGTCTGAATTGATCTATTGCTTCCGGCAGAAACAGTTGGTGTCGTAACCTGTCGAGACGAGTACAGCAGAGAGTGGTTCGCGTCATTATCAATCTTAAATGTTGAAGTGAAGCTGCGCCCGGTAGATTCATTACCGATGTTTGAAATTGTTCCGTACAAAGTCGTACTCTCTCCGACCATAGTGCTTCTTGGAGACACCGCTCCTGCAACCACGTCAGGGAGTGGCTCCACCGTTACCGACAACGAGTTTGAACAGCTCACGGTACGTGTTTGCCCACCTGACGATACAACCACCTGTCCGGTTTTA
>PFBH01000011.1:5182-5651 GCA_002773335.1 Candidatus Kaiserbacteria bacterium CG10_big_fil_rev_8_21_14_0_10_45_20
GATACTGAGCACGATGCAGAGAGCGCGGGGGTAACCGAAACCTGTGCCCATCCACCGCAGTTGTTATTTTCATTAGACTCATTTATCGAGCCACTGCTATCTGCGCACGCTCGCACGTAAAAGGTTCCGGAAGATGGGAAGGTGTATGACATAGATACAGTCCTGCTTGAACCTGATCCGATTGATGCCGTATTGACAGTGCCTACCGTAGTTGCGTTTGCTCCACTAGCGTTGGTTGCGCGTTGAAAACGCGTTACCGACGAACCTGCGGTTGTGTCTCCGATGTTAGAAATTCTTGCTGTTAATGAAGATGGATTGCCTTGTATAACATTTGATATAGATACAGGACCTGCAACAAGATCGGCGCGTGCAACAACCGACAACGAGTTTGAACAGCTCACGGTACGTGTTTGCCCACCTGACGATACAACCACCTGTCCGGTTTTAGTGCCGGCAGAGCTGTATATTT
>PFBH01000020.1 GCA_002773335.1 Candidatus Kaiserbacteria bacterium CG10_big_fil_rev_8_21_14_0_10_45_20
CAAGGAAGCGTCTCAAATTTAAAAGTCCACGCTCCATATTTCTGAGGCAGTGAGTGGTGCAATTAGGGTGCTAATTCAGGAGATGATAAGGTATGAGGAAACTAGGAAGTTAGGTTGTTAGGACGTTAGGAAGTTAGGCTTTAGCTAGAAAACCAAAAAAAACAGAACATGGGGTTAGGTTGTTAGGACGTTTAGAGTATTTAGTATTCTGTATACAGTATTCAGTATGAGATATGAATTATGAGGTATGAAATATGATGTATGAGGAAACTAGAGAGTTAGGGAGTTAGCTAAAGCCTAAGGCCTAGAGCCTAAAAGTTAGTTGTTAGTGCTTAAGAGAACAGTACTGAAGTAGAGGGTACGTCGGTAAACAGTACAGGAGAGAAAACTTCCAAAGCACAGGAACCAAGAGAACAGTGCTGAAGTAGAGAGTACAGAAGAAGATAACAGTATCCAAGTATACAGTACGACAGAGGAACCGGTAGACAGTGCGGGAGAGTAAACAGTACGTTAGTAGACAGTATGACAGTATAGAAAAAACTGCTAAAACACAGGAATCAAAAAACAGTGCTTAGAAGGACGAAGACAAGAGTGAGGGATTAGCAAACGGGTGACGTCGGACGTCACCCGTTGAGGACTGTTTTATATTTTTCTCTCAATTTCTTTTGTAAGGTTTATGCGAGTTGAGAGGCTTCTTTAATGTACCTCTTGTTTCAAGGCATTATTGAACATAGATTAAAAATACATTACACACTAACTACTGAGAATATAATTATGAAAACTACTACTATAACTATGGTACAACTGTCATTTGGGGGAGTATCTTTCCTCGTTTTGGCACTACTTCTTGCTCCCGCCGTGTCACACGCATCGTTTGCGATTGAAGTTAATGCTGACACTGATGTAGAGGTGGAAACTTCTTTTGAGGGAAACGGAAGTTCTTCTGCAGGGACACGATCAAACAGCAACCTTGATGTCGGCGTAGGCGCGTCAGAGAGTAACAGTGCGCGCTCTGAGGCTACCGGTTCGCTTGAAGTGAATACAAACGGTACTGCCGTCACATCAGCCGTGCAGGTGCAATCTGATGTGGACTTTGATGTGTTTAGAAAGAACATACAAATGAGTAACAAAGCAGTTGCGAACATTGAGACCAATGTTGCCGGTCGCGGTTTAGACACAGCTGCCGCGCACGTTTCTGTCGCGTATAAGCATTCCGGAAGACTCTTTGGATTTATTCCTGTTACGCTTATCTCAAACACGTCAGTCTACACTTCTGAAGAAGGAGAAACAGACGTTCAGGTCAGACTTCCTTGGTGGAGTGCGTTTGTGGTAAAGGCACACTACGCGCAGACAGAACTTGAAACACGCATTCAGAACAATGCAACTGTAAGCGCGAACGCGCACGCAGACGCATCAGCGCAGGCAAAAGCACACGTTGCAGAAGCGATGATTGCAGAGATCCAGGCTCACATTGATGCACAAGCTTCACTCAATAATTAAGTATCTGTATCAAAATACAAAAAACCGTGTTCTGCACGGTTTTTTGTATTTTGATTTTGGGTAAAAAATGATTTAAAATACGAGACAGTATACGAAATACTGTTTAAGAATTAACACACATTTTAATATGGACACACACCAAAATACCCCCGAAGAAAATACACAAATACAAGAGGAACCTCAAGGCAACACTTCTCGCATCATTATCGCTGTTGGCGTTGTTGTACTGCTCGCCATTCTTGTTGGTCTTTGGTTTTTGTTTCGGGGATCAGGCACAAATGAATCTGTTACTCAGCCGAATGTAGAGACACCTGAAGAAGAAACATCAGTCCCTGACAGCGCAGGTGGCGCAGTTGTTCAACAACCAACAACACAAGCAAATGGAGAAGCTGTTTCAGTTTCAAGCCAATCAGCAGGAGACAGTGTACTGGTTTCTTTGGCGACAGTGAGCGCTCCATCGTGGATTGCAGTTCGTGAAGAAGGTTGGATTTTAGGCGCTGGTCGTGTTGATGAGAGCGTTGAGAATAAGTTGGTTCCGCTTCTTCGTGCAACAGAGGCAGGGAAGACGTATGAAGTGGTGATGTACATTGATGACGGAGATCTTCAATTTGACCACCTCTCTGATGCTTTGGTTGAGGGCGTATCCGCTTCTTTTGTGGCACAATAATGCCAACTATGAACGCGGTTGATATTGTCGATTTTAAAAAGGAGTACCGAGGCGGTACTGTTGCGGTTAATGGGCTGTCGCTCTCAATAAAGCAGGGAGAATTTTTTGGACTCCTTGGCCCCAATGGCGCGGGTAAATCAACAACTATTCACTGTATAACCGGTATCGCGAGTATTACATCGGGAAGTATACAGGTGTACGGCATTGATGTTGTTGCTGACTACCGCGAGGCTCGTAAAAAGATAGGACTCTCTCCTCAAGATTTTAACGTGGATATCTTTTCTAAGGTTTGGCAAATACTTGATTACAATGCCGGTTACTTTGGAGTACCAAAAGAGAAACGCGCTACGCGCATTGAAGAGCTTTTGGAGCGTTTTGACCTCACGTCGCATCGCAACAAGGCATTTCAACACCTGTCGGGAGGATTGAAGCGTCGCGTGATGCTTGCTCGGGCGCTGGTGCATGACCCCGACCTCATCATTCTTGATGAGCCAACAGCGGGCGTTGATGTGGAGATGAGGCATGACCTGTGGCGGTACCTGCGAGAATTGAACGAGTTAGGAAAAACAGTTATTTTAACCTCGCACTACCTCGATGAAGTTGAGTTGCTGTGTGACAGAATAGGGATTATCAACAACGGAAAGATTGTCGCTTTGGGAGACAAGGGCGAGTTTATCAAAGAAGGAGACAGGCTTGAGCAGACGTATATGAAAATTACTAAAGGAGAAAAGTGGAGTGGATCAACCGCGTAATGCAGATATGAAACATATAAACTGGATTGGATTGTACACATTTATCAGAAGAGAGCTCTCTCGTATCTTTCGGGTAAAGGTGCAGACGTTTGCCGCGCCACTCATCTCTGCGTTCTTGTTTATCTTTATTTTTGGCTTTGTGTTAGGGCAACGCATCGAGCTAATCGCCGGAGTGTCGTATATGTCTTTTGTGTTTCCCGGCATCTTGGCAATGAACATTCTTGCAAGCTCGTTTGAACATACCGCAAGCTCTGTTTACTTTGGTAGGTGGGTAAAAAGTATTCACGAAATGCTCGTTGCGCCGTTTTCGTACATTGAAATGCTCGTTGGTTTGGTAGCAAGTGCGATGATTCGTGCGTCCATTATTGCGTGTGGCATTCTTATTATAGGATTTTTGTTTGGAGCGCTGACCATTACGCATCCGCTTATATTTATTTTAGTTGTCGCATCTATCTCTGTTATATTTTCACTCGTCGGTATTTTGGTGGGTATGTGGGCAAACGGTTTTGAACAGTTGGGGGTATTAAACGTTTTTGTTATTACTCCGCTCTCGTTTTTAGGAGGAATGTTTTACTCGATTGAGTACTTACCGACAGTGGTAAAAAACATCACGCTGTTTAACCCATTCTTTTATTTCATCGATATGATGCGATTTGCGACTATTGGCATTCACGAGTCTCATTTGCTTGTTGGAGCAATTGTATTCGGTGTACTTATTGTGGGGCTTTCGTCTTTAGTGCTGTACCTCTTTCATATCGGGTGGAGGATTAGAGAATGATAAAAAAATTATAACAAAAAAGCGAATACCGTTTTTATTGTCCTAGCAGGAGTTGTGTCAGGACTGTTTATTGCGGTAGGTGCGTACACGCCACCATCACCTCACTCGGCTTTTGATTTTGAGTCGGGAGGATTTTTTTGTAAAGATTGTGCTGTCAGTTGAGAAGAGGAAGATTTGATTGAGAGCGTTAGAGAAAGAGAGTTGGAGGGAACGATCCCACAGCAGGGAACAGGTGGTGTGTACACTGCCTACGCACCGGAAACGCTGGATCAATACGAAGAAAAAAAAGTCCTGTTTTTTAAAGCTGATTGGTGCTCTACCTTTCTTCTGTTAGACGCTCGTTTAAAGTTAGAAAGAGACCGCATTCCGCCTGATGTTGTTATTTTAGAAGTTAACTATGATACCGCTCACGATCTGCGGGTTACGTATGACGTTACAACACAGCACTCTTTTGTTCAAATTGACGCATCGGGAGAGATGGTTAAAAAATGGAATGGGAGCACCACATTAGACGAGATTGTATCCACAGTACAGTAGTATCCACCCCGCTTTATTAGTTGGGGGGATGGTGTGATACAGTATAAGGGTACTAAAAATCGAATAATTTATGAATATGAAAGCAATTATTGTGAGCATTATTATTATCGCCCTCGCGGGGTTAGCGTTCTTCTTTTGGTCATCTACCGATAACGAAGAAGGTCAAGATGTAGCAAATGCAGACGGTGTTGTTGCGACATTCTCTGGTGAAGAAATTACCCGAGCTCAACTTGATGCCTATGTTGCGGGTCTTGCAGAAAATCCTCAGGTTACCGTTCCAGACGCTTCGCAAGAAGTAGAGCGCGCTGAGTTTGACAGAGCGGCGCTTGAGCAGATGATAAATGAACAATTGTTTATTGCTGACGCGCAAGCACAGGGAGTTTCTGTTGACGCCGACGCCGTTGATGCGCGTCTTGCTGAGGTAGCGGCTCAATTTGAAACAGAAGAAGACTACCAAGCAGAGCTTGCAGCTGCCGGTATCACTGAAGATGTTTTGAGAGCAAACATTCGACAGCAACTTCTTATAACCGGTTATTACGAAAAACTTTCCGCAGAAAACGAGGTTTCGGTTTCTGACGAGGAGGTACAAGCGTTCTACGATGAGCAGATAACTGACACTGAAGCAAATCCATTTGAAGATGTTGCAGAACAAATCGAAGCGTTTTTGGCGCAACAAAAACTACAAGTGATTGTTGATGGGGTCATTGAAAAATTGCGAGAGAATGCAAATATTCAGCTTCTGATATAAACCTCTCCACGTACGTTTTTAAAACCCCTCTTTAATAAATAAAGAGGGGTTTTGTCTTTGCTACACTGCACGTAGACCGTTGCCTTTGCTGCAAGTATGCGCACTCACACTAAAAAAGTCAGCTTCCTTTCCGTTGCAGAACCTCGTTTTTCATTCTCTCCTCAGACGAAAGCTCTTCAGGAAGAGGCGTGGAAGAAGGTGTGTGCAAAACGGACAGGTTTATATAGCGCAGGACTTTTACGCGTTGTTCGGGTTCGTAACGACAACGCCGAGTGTGTATTTTATGTGGCAAAAGATATTGAGTATAGCGATGTTGTTGGGTTGCGTAATATAGAAAATTTTCGAGAGGTCGTTCCTAACACAGATTGTTTTCAATCGCTCTCTGCAATAGCTGTGGTAGAGACCAGCGACAGCAATACGGTTTTATTAGAGAGAGACAGTGGAGACTGGGATTACTCTCTAGAGCTCTCCGGTGGGTTTGTTCGGGCAGAAGAGAGAGACGATGACTTATATCAATTTATACAACGACGTGTTGTTCAGGATCTTGCTATACCAGAGGGCGCAGTAGCATCAATTGCCTTTATTCAGCCGATCGATTTAAAACATATAGCAGAGGTGATGGCGGTGTTTCGGGTTCAGCTCAATATTTCTTTTCGTGAACTATCAGAGGCGAGTACAGCAAAAGTTTTTTGTATACCCAAAGGGTACGTCATAGACAGGCACAGTGATTTTTTTACCATCCCTCTCCACCACCCATCGGGACTCGTGTTGCGCGCAGTGAAGAGCCTCTAAACAACTGTGCTTTTCTGTTCTATACTTACCTGTATATGTTTATTATCGTACTCATCATATTTGCGTTGATTGTGGGAGGATTTTTATTAACGGGCCTCAGTTTGTAAGTGTTACAGCATGACAAAGACACACTACCTCCTGTTACTGGGTATAGTACTAACGCTTTCTCTGACGGTGTGGATAGGATTTTTTCGCACTCCGACAGGTGTTGGAACAGCAGTGCAGATAGAAGTTGACGAAGGGGTGCATATTGAAACACCGCTCAATATTGAAGATAGCGATATATCTACAGATACCCCAGCAACAGGCGAGTAATGTTTGTTACACTACAGTAGTATGAATGATTTTTTAAATACCTACACAAACAGCGCTTTTGGTGAATTAGTATTGAACTGGATTATTAACCACGGAGTTTCAATAGCGATCGCACTTTTTGTAGCAATTATTGGAAAGAAGTTTTTGTCTCGGGGGGTAGAAAAAATGATCCGTAGCATTATAAAGAGAGGGAGTGGGTCAAAAGAGGCTGAAGAAAAGAGAGAGAATACACTCATTCAAGTTATTAACGGCTCTCTCTCCGTTCTTATTTGGGTTGCCGTTGCGCTCATTATACTTTCTGAGCTCGGTATAGCCATTGGTCCGCTTTTGGCAGCGGCGGGTGTTGCCGGTATCGCGATTGGGTTTGGTGGACAGTACATTATTCGTGACATTATCACCGGACTCCTCCTCCTCCTTGAAGAGCAGTACCGCGTTGGGGACATTGTGTGCTTTGGCACCACGTGTGGTGTTGTTGAAAATATTACATTACGGAAAACAACGCTCCGCGACCTTGAGGGAACCGTTCACCACGTGCCTCACGGCGGGGTTGATAGAGTATCCAATAAGTCGAAAGCATTTGCGCGAGTAAACATAACCATTGGTGTTGCGTATGACACAGATATTGAAAAAGTGAGCACGGTGGTCAATGAGGTTGGCAGTGCGCTTGCAGAAGAAGAAGAGTGGAAAGATCGCGTTCGTACGGCACCGCAGTTTTTGCGCATTGACGACTTTGCCGACTCTGCCGTTGTTATTCGTATTTTAGGAGAGACAAAGGCAGGCGCTCAGTGGGAGGTTGCCGGTGAGTTGCGTAAAAGGTTAAAGAAAGCGTTTGATAAGGAAGGTATCGAAATTCCTTTTCCGCAAAGAGTTATTCATCAAACGGTTTCAAAGCCAAAAACAAAATCCAAAAAATGAACCAACCATCACCAAAGGTGCACCCACAAAAATTATATAGGCACTACAAAGGAGCCCTTTATTTTGTAGAAGGGGTGGCTATAGAAGCCACTGACGCCAGAGAGGGCACTGAAGTTATTGTGTACAGATCTATAGCGTTGGGGTTGCTGTTTACGAGAGACATCGAAGAATTTGTTGCGCCCATTGAGTGGCCTGATGGTGTAGTGCGCCCACGATTTATTCAAGTTTCTGATAGCGAAGTTACCGCATAAACACTATGTCATTAATAAAAAATATTCTCCTCTTAGCTTTAACGGTTATTGTGTCGCACAGCGCAGGCATTATCGGCTCTCTCTTTACCGTGTCGGCAATCCCGTCGTGGTATGCGTTTTTAGAAAAGCCGTTTTTTGCTCCGCCAAATTGGGTTTTTGCGCCAGCGTGGCTATTGCTCTACACACTTATGGGTGTCGCACTATTTTTGATTATTCGCGCTACTGACAGTCTCGTTTCAAAACGTAAAGGGATTTTCTTTTTTGCAGTTCAGTTAGTACTCAACGCGCTTTGGTCTATTGCATTCTTTGGACTGCAGAGTCCGCTGTATGGACTGATCGTCATTTCTGTCCTCTTACTGCTTATCGGTGTAACCACGTACTACTTTTTCAGAGTATCAAAGGTGGCAGGGTGGCTGATGGTCCCGTACATTGCTTGGGTTTCGTTTGCCACTCTTCTGAATGCCAGCATCTTTCTTATCAACTCATAGACATATATGAATAAAGGGGATATACCTTGCCGAAGAAAGGCGAGGTTGTCCGTATTTGGTATACTAAAGAGTATATGAATCAAATGAAAAAAATAGTTACGGCACTTATGGAACAAGGTAAGGGAATACTTGCGGCAGATGAAAGTAATCCCACGGCAAACGAACGGTTCTCTGCGTTGGGTATAGAGCCAACAGAAGAAAACAGAAGGCGGTATCGCGAACTATTACTTACCACCCCGGGGATTGAAAAATATTTATCGGGAGTCATCTTATACGACGAAACAATCAGACAAAAAACAACACAGGGCGTTTCGTTTCCTGAGTGGTTACAATCACAAAATATTTTAGTGGGCATAAAAGTTGACGAGGGGTTAGAAGAAATACCGGAAGTTCAAAATGGAAAAGTAACGAAAGGACTAGACGGTCTCGGAAAGAGAGTAAAAGAATATACAGAGATGGGGGCGGTGTTTGCCAAATGGCGAGCGGTTGCGGTAGTGGGTGACGGGTACGCAGACCCCGCGATAAAAGAAAACGCAAAACGACTGGCCGAATACGCTTCTGTGTGCCAAGAACATTCTGTCGTACCCATGGTAGAGCCGGAGGTGCTTATGGACGGTACGCACAGCGCAGAGGACGCTGAAGGAGCAATTATAGAAACGGTAGCGATTGTGTGCGATCAACTGCAACAATCGGGAGTCGCGCTTGAGGCAGTGATTCTAAAAACCGCTATGTCTGTTTCCGGAAAAGAAGCTGTAGGTCGAGCTGATGCTGACGAGGTTGCAGAGAGAACCGTCCGCGCACTGAAAACAGCGGTACCCGACACTATGGGTGGCGTGGTGTTTCTCTCAGGCGGTCAGTCGCCAGAAGAAGCCGTTAAAAACTTGAACGCCATCGCGCGTCTTGAGCCACATCCGTGGCCAATAACGTTTTCTTTTTCTCGCGCACTACAGTCTCCGGTATTAGCTGAGTGGAAAGGTAAAGACGAGAACGCTGATGAGGCGCAAGCGCTGTTTTTACGACGAGTTGCCCTTGCTATCGCGGCGGACAGTGGTGCATACTCAGAGTCTATGGAAGCATTCGGGTAGTAAGCGCCCGTAATAGTGCCAATATACAAACGAGAAGGTAAAACCTTTTCGTTTTTTGTTTCTCTTGAGTCAAATATTGTATTTTTTTGTGTTTTAGAAAGTAGCATATAAGCCACAAAAAAGAGAGGAGGGTTGACGTCAGTTTTTTTTGTTCCGTTCTCACCTTTTTAGAGGTTATCCACTGCTTTTTTAGTAAACAGATTGGCATCAAACGCGGTAGAATAACTCTACTCACTACCGATACGATCGCAACGATTGAGTGACCAAAAATTGACATTCCGGAACGGGTAACGGAAGACCACGAACACCCGCAAAAATTATTAACTAAGCCGATCAAAGGCACTACCAGGCGACCATGACGCTTGTACAAAAAATAAAAAAAAGAAACGGTGTAATTGCCGACTATAGTGAAGAAAAAATCGCAACAGCAGTTCAAAAAGCATTTTTAGACGTGCTGGGTGAACCGCACACTGATGATGCAAAAGCTATTGCAGAGTTTGTTACCGAAAAAGTAGACGACCTGTACGGCAACAGCGCATCAGTCCCTTCGGTTGAAGAGATTCAAGACCTCGTAGAGCGAGGGTTGATGGAGCGTGACTACTTTACGGTAGCAAAATCGTACATTATCTACCGTTACGAGCACTCAAAGATTCGCGCGGAAGAACAAAAAGAGGTTGCAAAAAAAATTGAAGAGAGAGGATTGCTTATCGTAAAGAAAAACGGTGAACGGGAAATCTTTTCGATTGATAAAATTCGTAACGTTGTTGAGGCGAGCATTCTTCCGGAAAATAAAGAAGCAATTTCTGTTGACGCGTTCTTAGAGCAGGTGCAACGAGAAGTGTACGACGGCATTACCACTGCTGATATTGAGCGAACATTAATTATGGTTGCACGATCTATGATTGAACGTGATCCAGCGTACAATCAACTCGCTGCCCAACTCCTTCTTAACACTCTGTACACAAGTATCTTTAATGAAGACGCGCTTATCGTTGCGTCTGACGATTTTGACAGTGTGTATAGAAAAGCATTCGTCAATAATGTTAATCTCGCACTCGAACTGAAACTTCTTGATGAGCGTATCGCCGAGTTGGACCTTGTAAAATTAAGCAACGCACTGATACCTGAGCGTGATCGACTCCTTAAGTATATGGGTGTTGCAACACTTACTGACCGGTATTTCTTGAAAGATAAAAAGCGAAACAAAATCATCGAGACTCCTCAGATAATGTTTATGCGTATCGCGATGGGACTCTCATTAAACGAGAAAGAGAACCGTGAAGCGTGGGCAATTCGTTTTTACGAGATGCTCTCTTCTATTCGCTTTGTTCCGTCAACACCGACACTATTCCACTCTGGTTTGGTGCGCGCGCAACTTTCAAGTTGTTACCTCAATACCGTTGAAGACGACCTCGAGCATATCTTTAAAGTGTATGGAGATAATGCACAGATGTCTAAGTGGGCAGGTGGCATTGGTACCGACTGGACAAACATACGCGGTACGGGAGCAGTTATTAAAAAAGCAGGCATTACCTCGCAGGGAGTAACCCCGTTTCTTAAGATTGCAAACGACGTTACCGTGGCTATTAACCGTTCAGGTCGACGACGTGGTGCAACTGCCGTATATCTTGAGACGTGGCACTACGACATTGACGACTTTTTGGAGCTTAGAAAGAACACCGGAGACGAGCGACGTCGTACGCATGATATGAACACTGCCAACTGGATCCCTGACTTGTTTATGAAGCGCGTGCGAGAGGGAGGTGATTGGACGCTCTTCTCGCCTGACGAGGTACCTGATCTGCACGACTTGTTTGGAAAGAAGTTTGAAGAGGCATACGTTCGCTATGAGCAGATGGCAGAGAATGGAGAGATAAACTTGTTTAGGAAAATCAAAGCGGCAGGCCTTTGGAAAAAGATGCTCGCGATGTTGTTTGAAACAGGTCACCCATGGATTACGTGGAAGGATCCTTCAAACATCCGTTCTCCACAAGATCACGTTGGTGTTGTTCATAACTCAAACCTCTGCACTGAGATCACCCTTAACAACTCAAAAGACGAGACAGCGGTGTGTAACCTTGGATCGGTAAATCTTTCTGTGCATATTGAAAATGGAGCACTTTCTGAAGAAAGAATAAAAGAAACGGTTTCTGTTGCAATGCGAATGCTCGACAATGTTATTGACCTTAACTTCTACCCAACAATTGAAGGAAAGAACTCAAATATGAAGCACCGTCCTGTTGGGCTTGGTGTGATGGGCTTCCAAGACGCGCTGTATCAGCTTGATATTGATTTTGCGTCAGAGCGTTGTGTTGCGTTTGCTGACGAGAGTATGGAGATGGTTAGTTACTACGCCATCCTCACTTCTTCAGAGCTTGCAAAAGAGCGTGGAGCGTACGAATCATTCAAGGGTTCGAAATGGGATAGAGGACTTCTTCCGATTGATACGATTGCCCTTCTTGAAGAAGAGAGAGGTGAAGCAATTGAAGTTTCTCGAGATGCAAAACTTAATTGGGATGTCGTACGAGAGTCAATTAAGCAGTACGGTATGAGAAACTCTAACTGTCTCGCCATTGCTCCAACAGCATCTATCTCGAATATTGCCGGAACTGTTCCGTCTGTTGAGCCGGTGTACAAGAACATCTTTGTAGAGGCAAACATTAGCGGTGACTTTACCGTCGTAAACCCGTACCTCGTTCAAGAGCTGAAAGCGCTCAATTTATGGAACGAAGCGATGCTCAACGAACTGAAGTTCCGTGACGGGTCTATTGCAAATATTGCCGGTATTCCTGACACCATTAAAAATAAATTTAAAGAAGTGTTTGAGGTTGATATGCGTTGGATCGTTCGCGCGGCAGCGTACCGTGGTAAATGGATTGATCAATCACAGTCTCTTAACATCTTCTTCAGAGGTTCGTCAGGAAAAGAGCTTTCTGAAGTGTACTTCTACGCGTGGAAGATGGGCCTTAAGACCACCTACTACTTGCGAACGCTTGCTGCGACACAGGTTGAAAAATCTACCGTCTCGACGCAACAATTTGGCTCTACCCATCAGCGAGAGAAGAAAGACGCCACTACCTTCTTGGTAGGAGAGCAGGCAACCGTTGCATCGGCACCAACGCCGACAGAGCAACCTTCGCAAACAAACGCGAATGAAGAGATGCAACGAGCACCCATTGCCCCAACACCTGAAATCAGGCTACACCGCGCCCCAGAGGTAGCGTGTGAAAGTTGTCAGTAAATTATTAACTCATAACAGAGAAAACCATGGCTATTCAAAGAAACGCACCCCCAGTAGATGTAAACAAACGACGCATTATAAACGGTACTGAAGCAGACGTAATTCAGTTGTACCCAATGCGACACAAGTTTGCGTGGGAGTACTACAACTCTGCAAACTCTAATCACTGGCTACCAACTGAGATATCAATGCAGTTGGACATTGAGCAGTGGAAATCGCCCACGGCACTTTCTGCCGATGAAAAGAGCGCCTTTGAAACCGTTTTAGGTTTTTTCACCACCGCTGACTCTATTGCGGCAAACAATGTTGTTATGGGCTTTTATAAGCACGTCACGTCTCCCGAGATTCGTATGTACTTGCTTCGTCAAGCATACGAAGAAGCAATTCACACTCACGCGTACCAATACATTGTTGAATCGTTGGGTATGAACGAGGCAAAGATCTTCAATATGTATCGCGAAGTAGACTCTATCTTTAACAAAGAAGAGTTTATTCTTGGATTTAACGAAGGTATTTTTGACTCTTCGTTTAAGACCGGTGACTTTGAAGCAGACCAGAAGTTCTTGGAAAACTGGTGTGTCTTTTCGCTCATCTTGGAAGGTATCTTTTTCTACTCTTCTTTCGCGGTGGTGCTTGGATTTAAACGACAAAACAAACTTCCCGGCTCAGTTGAGCAGATTGAGTACATTATGCGCGACGAGTCTATGCACTTAAACTTTGGTATTGAAATTATCCAAGGTTTGAAGAAAGAAAACCCTGAGTTGTGGACGCCGGACTTTCAGGCGCGTATTACCGACTTGGTTGTTAAAGCAACAAAGCTTGAGTACACATTTGCGCAAGAGGTCTTTCCGAAAGGAATCTTTGGTTTGAACGCTGAAGGTTTCAAAAATTACATCGAGTACATTGCAGACAGACGTTTAGAGCGCGTAGGTCTTACCAAGCAGTTTGGTTCTCAAAACCCATTTCCGTGGATGTCAGAGGCAATTGACCTTTCAAAGAAAAAGAACTTCTTTGAAACTCGTGTTACCGAGTACCAAACAGGCGGAACGTTGAGTTGGTAGCGCAAAAATTGATAAGTTGGTAGAGAGTAGTTTGTAGATATAGGACACAAACCTTCCAAAAAGCCCTATGCTATAGCATAGGGCTTTTTACCAAGACAAAAACAGATAGATAGACAAAAATACACTAAAGCGGTAAAATTTTATGTATAGATTATTAATATACTATTTTTAAATTATACATATGGGAACAATGTTTGATGGGCATGAAGGGGGTGGGTTGTATAGACGGGAGAGAAATCCTAGGTTTTCAGAAGATTCGGTTGAGGATTTCGATAAATTTCAGAAAAGACTAGACCGGGCATTTAAGGCTTTCAAGGATGCAAGAGAATTTCTCACACTTCTTTTTACCGGGAAAAGATAGTTTCTCAAAAAATCCCATATCATTGGAAGGTGAATTTTTGGTACTGTATACTAAAATACTAGGTACTGATGTACTTGCTTATGTTTTTTTTGAAAAAGAACCCTACAGCTGAAATACGACTTTTTAATACAAAGGGGAGGATGAAGGAGGCATTCCAACCTCTCTCTAAAGGTCAGGTGAAGATGTACTCGTGTGGCCCTACGGTGTATGACTACGCGCACATCGGAAACCTCCGTTCTTTTGTGCTGTCAGACATTACCAGGAGAGTGTTTGAGTACGCCGGGTATGAAGTAAAGCAGGTCATTAACATTACGGACTTTGGGCATTTGGTTGGTGACGCAGATGACACTGAAGATAAAATGCTTCTTGGGTTAAGAAGGGAAGGCCTTGCTTTGAATATGGAAAATATGTTGAGCCTCGCTGACACATACATTGATGCATTTAAAGAAGATATACAAGCAATGAATGTGCACACTCCTGATGTGCTCCCGCGCGCAAGTGATCACGTGCGCGGTATGGTTGCTTACATTGAGACACTCCTTCAAAAAAATTACGCATACGCTACCAGTGATGGAATATATTTTGATACGGCAAAGTTCTCTGACTACGGTGTACTTGGGGGAAGTGGCTCTGAAGAGCATTCGCGTATAGGTGTTTCTGCCGAGAAAAAGAATCAAAAAGACTTTGCGCTGTGGAAATTTAACAGTGAGATTGGCTGGGACGCTCCGTGGGGAAAGGGTGTACCCGGCTGGCACATTGAGTGTACAGCAATGAGTACGCGCTACCTCGGTAAGAGCTTTGACATACACACAGGGGGTATTGATCACATCGCCATTCATCACAATAACGAAATTGCGCAGGCAGAATCGGCAAATAATAAACCGTACGCTCGGTTTTGGCTCCATAACGAATTTGTTACCTTTGATTCAAAGCGAATTGGGAAATCTGAAGGTAACGCCATTACGCTTCGTCAGGTTGTTGATAAAGGAATTTCTCCACTTTCGTACCGGTACTGGCTTTTGACCGGACACTACCGTCAATCAATGAACTTTACGTGGGATGCAGTGCACGCAGCGCAAACTGCGCGCGAACGAGCACTCCGCGCTTTTAGTGAACTGAAGGGGAAGGGAGAAGTTGATGAGGTATATAGAAAGCTTTTTGAAGGTGCGCTCTACGACGATTTAAATACGCCTGAAGCTGTTGCGGTGATGTGGAGACTTATAAAAGATGAAACTGTTTCTCAGGGTTCAAAAAAGGCAACATTACTACTATTTGATACGGTGTTTGGTATTGGCTTTTTGTCGTTAGAGAAAAAGGCAGATAGCGCAAAAATTTCTGTTTCTTCTGAAAAAGAAATTCCTGACGATGTTCAACAACTTTCTGATAAACGTGAACAGGCACGTACTGAGGGAAACTGGAACGAAGCGGACACGCTCCGTGCACAAATAGAAGCATTAGGATTTACCGTTGAAGACACTCCTGATGGCCCGGTACTCCGTCGCACGTAAGCCTGTTTTGTGGAGGAGGGGGTTTTCGTATGGTACCATTCTCATATATTAGTAATTTTTATTTTATGCAAAAGAAGCACGTTGCAATCGCAGTCTTTTTAGCATTATTAGTTATAGCCTTATTCCTTATGCTTGGATTATTTAATGTATCAGAAGAGAATTCAGAAAACGGTGGCGCGGTAACCGGACCACAAGCTATTCTTGACGAGCTTGCAAAAAACGGTGCGGTTTCTTCTCTGATGGTGTACGACACAGTTGTTGGTGATGGGGCAGAAGTACAGCAGGGAGACCTTATAGCTGTTCACTACACCGGAGTGCTCCCTGACGGAACAGTGTTTGACTCTTCTATTCCGCGTGGGACTCCTATAGAGTTCACCATTGGTGCAGGTCAAGTAATTCAAGGATGGGAGCAGGGTTTTGCAGGAATGAAAGTTGGAGGCAAGCGTTTGATTGCAGTTCCGCCAGAACTAGGGTATGGAGCAAACGCCGTTGGTTCTATCCCTCCCAACTCAACACTTATATTTGATGTTGAATTGATTGAGATCATCCAGTCGGATTCTGAAACAGAAGCACAGTAGACGAAAGAAGTGAGGGATGTCATCTATTTCGTTTCGAATTGAAAAATCGCTCTCTTCTGGCGCGCGAGCTGGTGTTATTGAAACTCCTCACGGAGTATTTCAGACACCGGCTTTTTGTGTTGTGGGGACAAAGGGGACAGTGAAGTCAGTTCTCCCCATTGAGCTCGTTGAGCGTGCAAAAGTGCAGGTTGCGCTCGCAAATACGTACCACTTATTTTTACAACCCGGTGAAGAGGTTGTGCGAGAGGCGGGAGGACTTCACTCGTTTATGGATTGGCATGGACCTCTCATAACTGACTCTGGAGGGTTTCAGGTGTTTTCGTTAGGTGCCGGATTTGAAAAAGGAATTTCAAAATTTGCTACCCAAGATATTTCAGAGAAAACCACTGCACCTTCGGTGTATGACGAAGACATACGTACCCAACATGGAAAGCTGGCTATTATTGATGATGAAGGTGTTTCTTTTACCTCGCATATTGATGGGACACTGTACCGATTTACCCCAGAGCGTTCGGTAGAGATTCAGCACGCGCTCGGTGCCGATATATTTTTTGCGTTTGATGAGTGTACGTCGCCGTCTGCGCTCTATGAATATCAACGAGAGGCGGGAGAGCGCACGCACCGTTGGGCAGAGAGAAGCTTAAAGGCACACCGCGCGAATAGTGTTGCTCGTAAAAAACAGGCGCTCTTTGGGGTTGTGCAAGGTGGTCGGTACACCGATTTGCGAGCGTGGAGCGCAAAAGAAATCGGAGAAATGGGTTTTGATGGATTTGGTATCGGCGGGTCATTTTCTAAAGACGACCTCGGACAAGCGCTCACATCTGCGATAGAACCACTTCCCCCTGAGGCGCCGAGGCACCTCCTTGGTATTGGAGAGCCTGCGGATTTGTTTGAGGGAGTGTCGCGGGGTATAGATATGTTTGACTGTGTACTGCCGACCAGGCTTGCGAGAAACGGAACCCTATACACTCGGTCAGGGAAGATCAATATTTTAAATGAAAAGTATATACGAGACTTTTCTCCACTTGATAGCGCGACAGGTGGGTATGCGTCAGAGCACTTTACAAAAGCGTACCTAGCGCACCTGTTTCGAGCAAAAGAAATGCTCGCCGCAACCATAGCGTCGCTCCATAATATTTATTTTATCCAGTCATTAGTACACGACATCTGTCAGTCAATTTTAGAAGACAGATTTGACGCTTTCCGTGCTGACTTTCTTCGTACCTACCTCAACTAAGGACGTCGGACGTCCTTAGTTGAGGAGAGGGTGTGGTAGCGGTGGGTGGTATACTTATTTTATGGAAGATGTGCCTGTTAAGGGCAGTCCTCACGAAAAACCGCCTCACAACGGAGACTCTAAAAAGTTTAAAAAATGCCCCGTATGTAAAGGAGAAAAATTTCTGCGGGTAAAGCGTTTACAGCGAACGTACGAAGCGTATCTACTGCGACGATGTTCGCACTGCGGAGGATCCGGCTCTGTGTTACGGTCACGGTAAAATATGCGAGTGTGGTTACGTTGGGGACATACCGCTAATTTCATAAAAGAGAGCCATTTTTGCTATAGTGCACCAGTGGCAGAGATACTACTATGAAAAAAGATACCCTCATTTTAAAAAGTGACTACCAACCCGCAGGAGACCAGCCAAAAGCAATTGCCGAACTGGTAAAGGGAGTGAAAGAGGGAGACCGGCACCAGACACTGCTTGGAGTAACGGGCTCTGGTAAAACATTTACCGTGGCAAATGTTATTGAGCAAATACAAAAACCGACGCTAGTTATTGCTCATAACAAAACACTCGCTGCTCAACTAACGCAAGAGTATCGCGAGTTCTTTCCGCATAACGTGGTTCATTACTTTGTTTCGTACTATGATTACTACCAACCAGAGGCATACGTTCCGCACTCTGACACGTACATAGAAAAAGAAGCGCAGGTTAATGCCGAAATTGACAGGCTTCGTCATGCATCAACGCAAGCGCTCTTAACGAGAAAAGATGTCATTATCGTCGCTTCTGTGTCTTGTATTTATGGGCTCGGCTCTCCTGTTGAATACGAAAAGGTGCATAGAAAGGTATCGGTTGGCGATTCGTTTGAGCGTGCCGAGTTTATCAGGTTTTTGGTCGGACTCCACTTTGAACGGACAAATGTCGACCTAACTCCTGGCACATTTCGGGCAGTTGGCCCCGTTGTTGAGGTGATGCCCGTGAACGAGACGGCGGTATATAGAATACAACCTGAAGGTGGGACCATTGGCCACATAGTAAAGCTGAACGCTGTCTCGCGTGCGGTTATAGACGAGCCAGCAACCTTCTTTCTCTTTCCGGCAAAACACTACGTCACCCCTGAGAGTGAAAGAGAGTCCTCTTTAGCCGATATTGAACAAGAGCTTGCCGTACGATTAGAAGAACTGGAAGCGGAAGGAAAAAAATTGGAGGCAGAGCGATTAAAACGTCGTACACGATACGACATAGCGCTCATTCGTGAGATCGGGTACACCAACGGTATTGAAAACTACTCGCGTCACTTTGACAGAAGGAAGGTGGGAGAGCCTCCTCATACGCTTCTGTCTTACTTTCCTCACACAAAAGACGGAACACCAGACTTTCTTACCGTTATTGATGAGTCTCACGTTACTGTGCCACAACTCTCGGCTATGTACGCAGGTGATCAGTCTCGTAAAAAGACACTGATAGAGTTTGGTTTTCGCCTGCCGTCCGCGTCTGATAATCGCCCGCTCACATTTAAAGAGTTTAACGAGCGAGTGGGGCAGATTATTTATACGTCTGCGACGCCTGGAGCGTATGAAAAAGAACATTCTACTCGTACGGTAGAGCAGGTTATTCGCCCAACGGGACTCCTTGATCCGGAAATTGTTATTGAGAAGGTGACTGGTACCAAGACGTACCCCGGACAGGTACAGCACTTTATTAGTGAAACTGAACGGGTAGTAAAAGGAGGTGGGCGTGTGTTGGTGACCACACTTACTAAAAAAATGGCGGAAGATCTTTCAGAATTTTTGAAAGAAAAAAATATCAAAGCTGAGTACATTCACTCTGATATTAAGACGATTGAGAGGATTACTATTTTAACGCGCTTTCGTAAAGGAGAGTTTGACTGCCTCGTAGGAGTGAACCTTCTTCGTGAAGGGTTGGATTTACCAGAGGTAGAGTTTGTTGCCATACTTGATGCAGACAAGGAAGGATTTTTGCGTTCTGAAACATCTCTCATTCAAACAATGGGTCGCGCCGCCAGAAATGTAAAAGGTCGTGTCATTTTGTATGCCGACGGTATGACGCCCTCGTTGGAAAAGGCGATAGGAGAGACACAGAGACGAAGAGAAATTCAAATAGCGTATAACAAAAAAAATAATATTACTCCGCAGACAATTAAAAAATCAATTAAAGATATCACTGAAACCCTTCAGGCTGAGCGTGACAGAGCGGTTCAAATGGTGCTGGCAGTTGATATGGCGGCAGACCTTGGTGTGCGTTCGCTTAAAAAAATTATACGCGAACGGAAGCAGGCTATGGAAGAGGCTGTTGAACGGCTTGACTTTGAAACCGCCGCACTGCTTCGTGACGAGATATACAAATTGGAAGAAAAACTACCGAACGAAAAGAAAAAAGCGCGCTAGGTATGTCAGTCACGAGTAACTTCTGTACGCTATTCTCTTAAAGGCTTGTACAGTTAACTGTGCAAATATAAGAAAATAGCCACTAGGGCGTTTAGAGTATTTAGTATTCTGTATACAGTGTTTAGTATGAGCTGTGAACCTTGAGATATGAAGTATGAGAGGTGGGAAGAGAAAACCCCACTGATTACTAGCTTACTGGTAGTTATTCAGTGTGAGTGCTTTGTGCTAGTATGCCCTTAACGCACGAGGGCGGGAACTTTCTGTGTACACGCATATGGCACCAAAGAGAAAAATAAAAGATGTAGATGAACACTCTCTTGTGGGAGAGGATAAAATCTCTATCAGGGGGGCAAAGACACATAATCTAAAAAATGTTTCTTTAGAGATACCCAGAAATAAAATGGTGGTGTTTACGGGGCTTTCCGGGTCAGGAAAGTCGTCTTTGGCGTTTGATACCATTTTTGCCGAGGGACAGAGGCGGTACGTTGAATCGCTTTCTGCATACGCACGACAGTTTTTAAACCAAATGCAAAAGCCGGACGTTGAAGAAATTACCGGCTTGTCTCCCGCAATCTCAATTGATCAGAAGTCTCGGTCAAATAACCCGCGGTCAACTGTGGCGACGATAACAGAGATTTATGACTATATGCGTATTTTGTATGCGCGTGTTGGTCAACCGTACTGCATTCATCATGACGTGCCGATTGAGAAACTTTCAAAAGAAGAAATTTTAAAAATTATTTTGAAAAATATCGAGGGGGTAGATTTAAAGCAAACGGCAAAGACGGTAAAGGGGGTGAAATATAACGATTTAAAGATAGCCATTCTGGCCCCACTGGTAGTCGGAAGAAAGGGAGAGTACTACCAGATGCTCTATGACTTGCTTGGAAAGGGGTACGCAAAAGTGATTGTTGATGGAAAAGAACACTCCTTGCGAGACAGAATTATTTTAGAAAAAAATAAACGCCACGACATTGACGTTGTGGTTGATGAGATATTTCTTACCGAGTTTGCAACGTCAAAAGCCGATGCGCTTGAGCGGCTGTCTGAGGCGGTAGAGAAGGCACTGGAAGAGTCAAAAGGTCTGATTAAAGTTGTAAACTCTCAAAAAGAGACGCAGTTACTCTCGGCAAAATTTATTTGCCCGCAAGATGGATCATCGTTCCCCGAGGTGGAGCCACGACTCTTTTCGTTTAATAGTCCGTACGGAGCTTGCCCGGAATGTAATGGCCTTGGGACTATTGGATTTTTTAATTTAGACGAGTGTCCAGTGTGTAATGGAAACCGTTTACGACCGGAGGCACTACGGGTATTTTTACGTTCTGATGCCGGACTCGCGACACCTGAGATGGGGTTAAATATTGTAGAGCTTACCAACCTCTCGATTGTTGACGCGCAAGATTACATTCTTGGGCTTACGTTATCGAAAAAGCAAAAAGAGATATCGGGAGCAATTGTAAAAGAAATTTTGAACCGGTTGCAGTTTATGATTGATGTGGGTATTGGGTACCTCTCTTTAAACCGTACCGCAAATACGCTGTCGGGAGGTGAGGCGCAACGCATCAGACTTGCGTCGCAGTTGGGGAGCGGTCTTGTGGGGGCGCTGTACGTTTTGGACGAGCCGACAATCGGGCTTCACCAAAAAGATAACGCGCGACTCATTCAAACACTGACCGCTCTTAGGGATTTAGGAAACACCATTATTGTTGTAGAGCATGACGAAGATACCATTTACGCATCTGATTTTATTGTTGACATTGGTCCCGGAGCGGGTGTACACGGCGGAGAGATAGTTGTTGCCGGCTGGCTTGATAAATTGCTGTCGGCAAAAAATAATGAGAGCAACTCAACAACACTCGGGTACTTACGGGGAGAGAAAAGTATTCCGGTGCCGGAAACACGGCGAACGCAAGATAAAGGTACACTCAAGCTTCGCAATGGAGAGATTTTTAATATTTCCAAGATGGACGTTGATGTGCCACTGGGCAGGTTTGTGGCGGTAACGGGCGTGTCCGGTTCGGGGAAATCTTCTTTTGTCTATGAGTTGTTGTATAAAAATTTGCGCGCGCGTCTTGAGAGGCGCTACCGTACCGCCAAAACATACAATGCCTCCAGCTTTACCGGTACCGAGTACCTCTCAAGGATCGTGCTGATTGATCAGAGCCCTATTGGGCGAACACCGCGGTCTAACCCGGCAACGTACACCGGAGCGTTTACCCACATTAGAGATTTGTTTGCGGCAACAAACGAGGCACGTGCGCGCGGGTGGAAAGGGGGACGGTTTTCTTTCAACGTAAAAGGTGGAAGGTGCGAGACGTGTCAAGGAAACGGAACAATCGCGGTTGAGATGCACTTTTTACCAACTGTGTACGTTGAGTGTGACGTGTGTGGCGGGAAGCGTTTTATGAAAGAGACGCTCGAGATTTTATATAAAGGAAAGAATATCTATGACGTGCTCTCAATGACCGTAGAGGAAGCACTCCAATTTTTTAATGAAATACCGGCAATTTATGATCGCCTTAAGACGCTCTCTGATGTTGGTTTGGGGTACGTGACCCTCGGACAGTCGGCAACGACACTTTCCGGAGGAGAGGCACAGCGGGTAAAAATATCTTCTGAGCTCTACCGCAGGCATACTGAAAAGACAATATACCTGTTGGACGAGCCGACCATCGGGCTTCACTATGATGACGTACGAAAGTTGATTGATATTTTACAAACGTTAGTAGACAAAGGAAATACACTTGTGGTTATCGAGCACAACTTGGACCTTATAAAATGCGCAGACTATATTATTGATATGGGACCGGAAGGGGGAGTTGGCGGAGGAAAGATTGTTGCCAAAGGAACCCCTGAAGAAGTTGCCAGAACGAAGGGGTCGTTTACGGGTGAATATCTAAAAAAGATTTTATAAATCTAGTTATCTATCGCACCGAGGAGGGAAGTGGACTGAGCCACAGACAAAACAGTGAATCTTGTCTTCGTCAATATTTCTGTTTCTGACTCTCTCTTTATTTTTAAACATAGTATTAAAATTATTAATGTGTAATTATCTGACAGTACTCTTGTTTTGAGTATGCGTCAACAACACTTTTCACCACAGGTCAGGTACCTGAATTAGCACCCTAATTGCACCACTCACTGCCTCAGAAATATGGAGCGTGGACTTTTAAATTTGAGACGCTTCCTTGGTCGCT